>NZ_QXDF01000003.1 GCF_003550175.1 Dichotomicrobium thermohalophilum | reverse complement strand
CCGCTCATCGCCCTGACCGCCGTCATGCGCAAACTCATCACCATTGCCAACGCCAAACTGCGCGATCACGCCATGCTCAAAACATGGTAGATCCACGAACTGGCCGAGACATTCGAAGTTGAATTGCGTCGCTTCGCTCGCAATGGCGGATGGTGCCACAGATTTCGCCTTGGCGCGGCTTAGGCGGGCGGCGGGCCGAACACCAGCACAGCGTTGAGGCCGCCGAACGCGAAGGAGTTCGACATGGCGTAATTGATCTCGTGCTCCCGGCCTTCATTCGGCACGTAGTCCAGATCACACTCGTCGCCGGGCGCGTCGAAGCCGATCGTTGGCGGTGCGTAGTTCTCCTCGATCGCCTTGATACAGGCGCTTGCCTCTATGCCGCCGCCTGCGCCCAGTGTGTGCCCGGTCATTGATTTCGTGGAAGACACCAGAAGGTCGTTCGCTGCGCTGCCGAATACCCGCTTGATCGCGTTCGTCTCGTTGACGTCGTTGATCGCCGTCGCGGTGCCGTGTGCGTTGAGGTAGTCGATCTCGGCGGGGCTGATCTGCGCGTCCTCCAGCGCAAGTTGCATCGCGGCGGTCGGCCCCTCAATGTCCGGATTGACCATATCGCCGGCATCCGCCGTCATCCCAAAGCCCATCACTTCTGCCAGGATGTTGGCGCCGCGCGCCCTTGCGTGCTCCAACTCTTCGAGCACCAGGATGCCCGCGCCCTCGGCCAGCACCGTGCCGTTGCGCCGCTGCGAGAAGGGATAGCAACCATCCGGCGAAAGAACGCGCATCGCCTGCCAGGCGCGCATCGAGCCGAAGGTGAGCGCAGCCTCGGAAGCACCGGCGACGCCAAGGTCGGCCGCGTTGCTGCGGATGAGTTGAAGCGTCAGGCCGATGGCGTGTGCGGCGGTCGAGCAGGCGCTCACCGTGCCGAAGCACGGACCCTTTATGCCATAGTCGATGCCGACATGCGCCGCCGCCGAGCTGCCGATTGTGCGCAACAGCGTCAGCGGATGCGTGGCCTTCTTGTTGTGAACGAAGAGATCTTCGTAGCCCTTTTCCAGGCTGACCAGGCCGCCGATGCCGGAACCGATAACGCAGGCGGTGCGCAGCCCGTTCTCGACCGGACCGTCAAACCCGGCCTGGGTCATCGCCTCCTTGGCGGCCACGCCCGCGAATTGGGAGTAGCGGTCGGCGAGCAGAATGTGTTTGCTGTCCAGCAGTTTGCGCGGCTCGAAGTCCTCCACTTCGCCGGCGATGTGGATGTAAAGCTCGCTGGTGTCGAAGCCCTTGATCTCGCCGATGCCGCACCGGCTAGCGCGCACGCTTTCCCAGAATGGTTCAATCCCGATCCCAATCGGGGTGACAGCCCCGTGGCCAGTTACGACAACGCGGCGCGCGCCATTGGACTTTGTCATTGCTCTTTCGTTTCGGTTGCGGGCCAGCGCGCGATTGACGGAACGATCAGCCGGGCCGTGCGGTTGCGCCGACGCCGGTCAGGCCGCGGCGCCGGACGCGTCGGAATTGGAAACAAGTTGCCGCACCCGCTCGACGACCGAGCCGACAGTGGCAAAGTCTTCCATTTCCTCGTTGGCGTTGTACGGGATCTCGATGCCGAAGCTGTCCTCGATGTCGAAGACGATCACGGCCAGGTCGAGCGACTCAATGTCCAGATCGCTCAGCTTCGTATCCAGAGAGATCGTCTCCGGCGGATCCTTCATGTTCTTTTTCAGGATCTCGATGATCTTGGAAGCGACTTCGTCCATACCGAACCCCCTGCCTGCCGTGGCTGGTTTGTCATTCGCCGATGTGGAATGCACGCAAATTCATGCTTGGAAAATATCTCGGTCCGCCAGCGTAGTGCTGGTTTCCCTTAATCGGAAACGAAGCCTAAGTCCAGCGCAGGATGGTATCGATCGTGCCTTTCAACCGCGCGTCCTCCACTTTGTGGAAGGCGGACGCGAAGTTGCCGCCGGCTGGCCTTGTTCTTCGCCCCGTCCTTCATCCATCATCGCGGCGATTGTGTTATGAAAGTGACACCAGCGTTGCAAGGGATGGGTTTTCGGCGAATTTGATCCTGTCCATACTCCCGGCGCACAAAGGACGCATGATGAGCGTCCCAACTCAAAACAAGAACCCGCAGCCATGGCGAAACACCCACAATTTTCCGAAACAGGCGCCGAGCTTGGCGCCGCTTCGGACGAGTCAAACCAGGAACTGTACGGCATTGGCGAACTGGCCGAAGAACTGGGGATCAGCCAGCGGGCGGTGCGCTTTTATGAGACCAAGGGACTCTTGAAGCCGCGGCGCGTGGGTGTGAACCGCGTCTATGACCGCCGGGACCGGGCGCGGCTCAAGCTCATCTTGCGCGGCAAACGGCTGGGTTTCTCGCTGCAGGAGATCGCCGAATATCTCGATCTCTACGACGAGGACCCGGAGCAGATCCGGCAGGTCCGGCATCTGCTGAACAAGGTCGAGCAGGCGATCGAGGACCTGCAGCGGAAGCGCGACGATATCGATTCCACGCTGGAGGAACTGGCCTCCATCCGCGAAGAGTGTCTGGGCCGGCTGAAGGCGGAGGAGTGAGGTCGATAATTCAGCCATGCCGTCATTGCGAACGACCTGAAGCAATCCAGCTATGCGCTCCGAACTCTCCGCTGGATTGCTTCGGTCTAAGGGCCTCGCAATGACATGCCTGTGCCTGGTTCAGGCTGCGGCCTCTTCCGTCCGCGGTGCCTCAAGAATTGCCGCGACGCCCATGCCGCCGGCCGTGCAGATCGAGATCAGCCCGCGCCCGCCGCCGCGCTCGTTCAGCAGCTTGGCGAGATGTGCCGTGATCCGTGCGCCGGTGGCCGCGAATGGGTGACCGTAGGCGATGCTTGAGCCACGCACGTTCAGCTTGCTGCGGTCGATCGGACCGAGCGGTTCGTCGCGTCCCAGCACCTCGCGGCAATACGCCGGCGATTCCCAGGCCTTGAGCGTGCACAGCACCTGCGCGGCAAACGCTTCGTGGATTTCGTAGAAGTCGAAGTCCTGCAAGCTCAGGCCCGCACGGTCCAGCATCTTCGACACGGCGATGGTCGGTGCCATCAGCAATCCGCGTCCGCCAACGAAGTCTATCCCGGCTGTCTGGCTCTCGACGATGTAGGCTTGCGGCACGAGGCCATTTTTCTGCGCCCAGTCCTCCGAGGCGATCAGGACGGCTGAAGCGCCGTCGGTGAGCGGGGTCGAATTGGCGGCCGTCAGCGTCCCGTTCTTCGACTTGTCAAAGACCGGATTCAGCGTGCCCATCTTTTCAAGGTCGATGTCCGGGCGGATGTTGTTGTCCTGGAACACGCCGGCGCAGGGGACGATCATGTCGTCAAGGAAGCCGTCCTTGTAGGCCTGTGCGGCGTTCTTGTGGCTGTTGTAGGCGAGCAGGTCCTGCTCCGCGCGGGGAATGTTCCACTCCTTCGCCATGAGTTCGGCGTGCTGGCCCATCGAGAGGCCGGTGCGTGGCTCATTGACACTCGGCGCTTGCGGGGCCAGCTCGCCGGGCTTGAAGTCGCCGAACTGCTTGAGCTTTTGCCCGAAGCTCTTGGCGCGGGAGGCGTTGATGAGCCGTTTGGCGAACTTGCGGTTGAAGACGATCGGCGCGTCCGAGACCGTGTCCGAGCCGGTGGCGATCGCGCAGTCAATCTGGCCTGTGGCGATCTTCGCCCCGCTGCCCAGCGCCGCCTGTAGGCTTGTGCCGCAGGCCTGCATCATGGTGATGCCCGGCGTGGAGGGCGCGAGGTCCGTCCCGATCACGGCTTCGCGCGCGAGGTTCCAGTCCTTCGCGTGGGTGACGACCGCGCCGCCGACCACCTCATCAATATGCTTACCTTTCAGGCCGTACTTCTCTGATAGACCGTTCAACGCGGTGGTCATCATGTCGAGGTTGGTCAGTTCGGCATAGGCGGTGTGGGAGCGGCAGAACGGCGTGCGCACCCCACCGATGACGGCGACTTTTCGCATGGCGTGGCTCTCTCAGCTTGTGATTCAGGCGGCCTGCGCGGTACTTTCGCCGGCCTTGTCCTTGGAGCGGCGGTAGTGCAGCGGCCCGCCCCGGAATGGCGCGAAGCCGGTGCCGAAGATCACACCGGCATCGACGAGATCGGCGTTCGCGACGATGCCGTCGTCCAGCACGCGCTCGCATTCGTCGATCAGCGGCTTCAGCATCTCCTCGCCAAGCCGCTCCAGTTCCGCCTCATCGTAATCCGTGCCGGCCTTCTGCGGCTTGCCCTTCTCCCAGGTGTAGAAGCCCTGGCCTGTCTTTTTGCCGAGTTTGCCGGCGGCGACGAGCCGACCCAGATCGCTGTCCTGCGCCGGGCTGGAGCCGAGTGTTTCGTTGACATTCATGCAGACATCCAGTCCGACGACGTCAGCCAACTCGATCGGCCCCATCGGCATACCGAACTTCTCCGCCGCAGCGTCCAGCTTCTCCTTCGGCGTGCCTTCCTGCAGGCGGGTGATCGAGCCGAGCAGGTATGGCGCGAGCACGCGGTTGACGAGGAAGCCGGGGCAACTTTTCACGATCAGCGGCAGCTTGCCGATGTGGTTGACGAAGGCCGCGCCCTTTTCGACTTCGTCCTCGCGCGATTGCTCGCCCTGTACGACTTCGACGAGCGGCATCTTCTCGACGGGATTGAAGAAGTGCAGGCCGATCAGGCGGCCGGGGTCCTGCAGGCTTTGCGCGATATCCTCGATGCGCAGCGAGGAGGTATTCGTCGCCAGCACCGCGCCAGGCTTGAGCTGCTTCTCAAGATCGGCGAACAGCTTCTGCTTGGCATCCAGGTTCTCGACAATCGCCTCTATCACGACATCTGCGCGCTTGATGTGCTCGCCCGGCACGTCGCTGATCAGCCGGCTCATGGCGACGTCAACGTCCCGGCTGGAGCGCATCCGCTTCTTGAAGAGCTTTTTCGCCCGGCCAAGCGCCGTGTTCACCTGATCCTGTGTCTGGTCCTGCAGCGACACCTCCATGCCCGAATAGACGCCCCAGGCCGCGATGTCGCCACCCATCGTGCCCGCGCCGATGACGTGCAGGCGCAACGGCTTGAACCGGCTCTTCGGCGCCTGGTCCTTCAGCATCTCCTGCAAGCGGAATACCCGGCGCAGGTTGCGCGAGGTGTCGCTGATCATCAGCGGGATGAAGGTGCGCGATTCCGCCGAGGCCATGCGCTGCGGGTCGCCGCCGTGGCGCTCGAACAGGTCGATCAGCTTGTAGGGCGCGGGGTAATGGTCGGGCCGCGCCTTCTTCTCGGTTTCCTTGCGCATCCTGTTGGCGAGATAGCCGCGCGCAGGCGATTTGGTCAGCAGGCGCTTCCACCAAGCGCCGCCTTTCGACTTGCGCTTCTGCAGCACGGCCTTGCGCGCTGTCCATGGCAGTTCGAGGTGGCTCGGGACGAGCTGGTCGACCACGCCCATGCCGCGGGCCGCGCCCGGGCGCAGCATCTTGCCGGTCAGCATCGCCTGCATGCCCGCGATCGGCCCGGCGAGCTGGAGCATCCGCACCGTGCCGTTCAGTCCCGGAATGATGCCGAGCTTGACTTCCGGCAGGCCGATGCGCGTGCCTTCCTCGCGCGTCGCGACGCGGTAGTGGCAGGCCATCGCGAATTCCAGCCCCCCGCCGAGGCAATAGCCGTTGATCGCGGCGACCGCCGGCACCTTGAGCCGCTCGACCCGGTTGAACAGCTCGATCACCGGGTTGATGACGTCTTCCACGTCTTTCTCGGTGCGCAGCGCGTCGAACTCGTTGATGTCAGCGCCGGCGATGAAGTTGTTGGGCTTGGATGAGATGAACACCACGCCTTTTACATCGCCACGCTGCGCCGCGTCCTCGACCGTGCTGACGATCTCGGCCAGCTCCTCCACCGGCTCGCGGCCCAGCGTGTTCATGCGCTGGCCTGCTGTGTCGAACCAGGCCCAGGCGATATTGTCGACGTCGATATCGAAGCGCCAATGCTTCAGGTTCGGCAGTTCGTAGGACATGTCGTTTCCAGTCTTTATGGTTTTATTCGGCCGCCTGCACGCCGCCGTCCTTACGGTCCGGCTCCGGCGCGGCCTCGGCTTCTGCGGGCTCGCTCACGCGGTCCTGATAATCGGGCCAGGGGGCGCGCTCCGTCGCCTCGGCCACTTCGTGATGGGGCGATCCGCTGTCCTCCCCGCGTGCGCGCCCGGTGATCGCTTCCGGGTCGAAGTGATCCACGGAGATCACCTTGAACACAAGCGCCTCCGTCTCGCGCAATAGCGTGACTTCCTCGCCCGTGATGATGCCTTTGGCCTCGGCGTCGCCCAGCCAGTCGCGGTCGAGCGAGCGACGGATCAATCCGGCTTTCAGCGCCTTTTCGACCTTGCGCTCGGCCGGTTCCGCCTCGATGATCTTCTCCAACGTGACCTCGAGAATGCCCATCGGGTCGTCTGCGTTGCGGCTGACGTATATGTCGCGGGTCAGCCGGTCGCGTACCTCGCCCGGCCCAAGCGCGGCGCGAACCGCGGATTTTCCGATGCTGTACCCGGCCGGTTCGAAGGGAAAGCCAAACGGGAAGACCAGCCGGCGCAGCACCCAGCCAACGCCGAAGAACGGGAAGTTGCGCGTAACCTCCTGCAGCGCGGTGTAGAAGCGGTACAGAGAATTGCGCAGGCAAAGCTCCACGATGCGCCGGTCAGCGAGAGGCTGGCCGTCGTCCTCGTAGCGCTTGAGCACGGTCGAGGCGAGATACAGTTCGGACAGCGCATCGGCCATCTGCCCGGTGAGGCGCTGGCGCGTGCGCAGACCGCCACCCAGGAGCGCGACGCACATGTCCGCCACAAGCGCAAAGTTCTGGCTGGCGCGGCTGAGCTGCTGATACCACTTCGCTGTCTCCGAAACGCGCGGGGCTTCGGCGAACTGGCCGAAGGTGACGTTATGGAACAGCGCGCCGAAAACGTTGCCGACGGCGAAGGCGACGTGATTCTCGAAGGCGTCCTCGAACATCTCGAAGCCCTGATCCTCGTCCCAGTGCTGGGCGGCTTCGATCTCCTTGTAGAGGAACGGGTGCGAGCGCAGCACGCCCTGCGTGAACGTGATGAGGCTGCGTGTGAGGATGTTCGCGCCCTCCACCGTGATACCGATCGGCACCATCTGGTAGGCGGCCTGCAGGTAGTTCGACGGGCCGTCGCATATCGCCTTGCCGCCGTGAATGTCCATCGCGTCAGAGACGGCCTGGCGCATCCGTTCGGTGGACTGGTATTTCATCATCGCCGACAGCACCGACGGCTTGGCCCCTTCCCCGACCATGGCGGCGGTGACGGAGCGCGCGGATTCGAGCAGGTAGGCGGTTTCCACGAGGCGCGCGAGCCGCTCTTCGATGCCCTCCATCCGACCAATGGCGATGCCGAACTGCTTGCGAATGCGGCCATAGGCCGTGGAGCTCCGCAGCATCGACTTGGCGGCCGCCGTGCTGGTCGCGGGCAGCGAGATCGCCCGGCCCGAGGACAGGCAGCTCATCAACATCCGCCAGCCCTGGCCGGCGCGCTCCGCCCCGCCAATAATCGCGTCCATCGGCACGAACACGTCCTCGCCCCAGGTCGGGCCGTTCGGGAAGGCGTTGCCGCAGGGCAGGTGACGGTCGCCGATATTCACCCCGGGGGTGTCGGTCGGCACAAGCGCGAGCGTGATGCCGAGTTCATTACCTTTGCCGAGGAGGTTGTCCGGGTCGTACAGACGGAAGGCCAGACCGAGCAGCGTCGCGTTCGGCGCGAGCGTGATGTAGCGCTTGTTCCAGGTCAGCTTGATGCCCAGCGTCTCCTGCCCGTTGTGCTCGGCCTTCGTGACGATTCCAACATCGCGCATGGATGCCGCGTCCGAGCCAGCATAGGGGCTGGTCAGCGCGAAGCAGGGGATTTCCTCGCCCTTTGCCAGCCGCGGCAGGTAATAATCCTTCTGGTGATCAGTGCCGAATTTCTCGATCAGTTCGCCCGGGCCGAGCGAGTTGGGGACCATGACGACCGTTGCTACGTCCGGGCTGCGCGAGGCGATCTTGCCGATAATGAGCGACTGCGCCTGCGGCGAGAAGCCTAGACCACCATGCTCCTTGGAGATCAGCATCCCCAGAAAGCCCTTTTCGATGATGAACTGCCAAATGTGTTGGGGGATCTCACGCTGATCGAAGCGAATGTTCCAGTCGTCGATCATCGCGCAGAGTTCGTCGACCGTCTCGTTCAGGAACGTCCGCTCCTCATCGGTCAGGGCAGGCGCACCAATGGCGCGGAGCTTGCTCCACTGCGGGGAGCCGGAGAAGAACTCGGCATCAAAGCCGACCGTGCCGGCTTCCAGCGCCTCCTTTTCGGTGTCAGAGACCGGCGGCAGGATACGCTTGACCGTGTGGAAGGCCGGGCGGGTGACGACCTGTTGGCGGATAGGCCGGAACGACAGTAGCCCGAGCCCGATCGCGGGTGCCCATGCGATCCAGGCGCCGATGCTGCCAAACGGCGCCTCGAATGTCGCCCAGGGGAGGCCGGTTTGCGCCAGGAAGGTGATTGCCGCGATGACGAGGGCCCAGGCCCAGAGCGGCGACCGCTGAATGGCCAGCGCCGTCAGCGCGGCCAGGCTCACGAGAACAAAAACGAGCGTAATCATGGCCTGTTGATCCTTTCTTCGCGGCGAGCAACGTCGTCCTGACTATAACTGCACATGATTGACGTTAACGTCAACTCACATGCGTCTGATGCCGCTGCCACTGCCCCTGTGATTTGGGCGCGCAGTTTAGCAGGATTGCCATACCGACGCGAACGCCGATGCCCGCGGCGGGGTTCCTGTTGGCGCCATTGTCAACCCGTTTTCGGAGCCAGTGTGGCGGCTCTGTCTTGCATCCACATCGCGCGAGCGGCAAAACAACAGGCATGATCCGACGTGCGGCCTTTTCCCTGCTACGCCCCTATTTCCGGCTGACCCGTGGCATGACGCTGGGAGCCCAGGGCGTGATCATCGATCGGGATGAGCGCGTCCTTCTCATTCGCCACGCCTATCAGCCCGGTTGGCGTTTTCCCGGCGGCGGCGTCGAGTGGCGTGAGACGCTCGAAGAGGCGTTGGCGCGCGAATTGTTCGAGGAGACGGGCGTGCGGGTCGCAGGCCGCCCCCGTCTCCATGGCGTCTTCGGCAATTTCACCACTTTCCCGAGCGATCACGTGGCCCTCTTCTTGATCCGCGAATGGGAGCAGGCGCATGTGCCCGAGCCGAACCGGGAAATCGCCGCCCAAGGTTTCTTCCCGCGCGACGCTGTCCCCGAGGATACGGTGCGGCCGGTGCGTCAGCGTCTCGCCGAGATTTTCGAGGGTGCGGAGCTAAGCGGTCATTGGTAGTGGCGAGGCGTTGGGCAGATGGTCCCGGCTGTGCGGTGCATTGAAGTGGATTTCCGGTCCCACCGGCACGATACGGGACGGGTTGATGGTCTCGTGTGAGCCGTAATAATGCCGCTTTATGTGATCGAGCGAGACGGTGTCCGCGATGCCCGGCATCTGGTAAAGCTCGCGGACATAGCCCCAGATGTTCGGGTAATCGATGATCCGGCGCTGATTGCACTTGAAGTGGCTGTAATAGACCGCGTCAAAGCGCACGAGCGTCGTGAACAACCGCCAGTCCGCCTCGGTCAGCCGGTCGCCGACGAGATAGCGGTTGCGTGACAGCCGGTCCTCGATGTGGTCGAGCGTGTCGAATAGCGGGTGGAAATTCTCTTCGTAGGCATCCTGCGTGGTGGCGAAGCCGCATTTGTAGACGCCGTTGTTCACGGTCGTGTAGACGCGCTCATTGATCGCGTCGATCTCATCGCGCAGTTCTTGCGGGTAGTAGTCGCCCTTGGCTGCGCCCACGTGGTCGAACGCGCTGTTCAACATGCGGATGATCTCGGCGGACTCGTTGCTGACGATCGTCTCGCGCTTCTTGTCCCATAGCGTCGGCACAGTCACGCGGCCGGTGTAGTCCGGTTTGGCCTTGAGGTAGTTTTCGTAGAGCCGTTTCGCGCCGTTCACGGTATCGCCCGTCGCGCCGGGGTAGCTGTCATCGAAGACCCAGCCTTCCGACCCCATATCCGGATGTACGACATCGACGCTGATCATGTCCTCCAGCCCCTTGAGGGCGCGGAAGATGAGGGTGCGGTGCGCCCACGGGCAGGCGAGCGAGACATAGAGGTGATAGCGGCCCGGTTCCGCCGCGAAGCCGCCTTCGCCCGAGGGGCCCGGCGATCCGTCGGGCGTGATCCAGTTGCGGAAGACCGACTCGCTACGGACGAAGCGGCCGCCGGTCTTTTCGGTGTCGTACCATTTGTCGTACCAGACTCCGTCTATCAGAAGTCCCATGACCCTCTCCTTGCTTTGGCCTTGGGCACGGGATGTCTGGCGAGGCTGCCCCCAGATCAAGGTGCGCGGCGGATTTTGCCTGTCACGATCGGGTGAGAGGGGCGGCTCGGTTTTGCTGGACGGGCCTGCGGGCGCATGCTATCGGCGATGCCATGATTCGTTATCCGGTCCATCCGCGCATGAGGGCGCAGCAGGCGCGACGACGAAGCCGTGGCTTCGCGCGTTGGCGCGTATGCGTGCGTCCGGTCCCCGAATTCGCATTGTCTCGCTGATCCGACCGAACCCGCCGCGCCAGCGCTCTTGATGTCTGGTAACGTGTGCGGTGGGGAGAAATGACGATGGACAACCGGTCGATCCGGCTGAGCGGGCCGGAAGACGCAGCGCTGATCGAACAGCTCCATGATGCGGTTTTCGGGCCGGGGCGTTTCACACGGACGGCCTATCGCGTGCGCGAGCAGGCGGGGGAGGCTGGCTTTGGGCTGACGGCCTGGTGCGACGGGGAACTGATCGGCTCGGTGCATTTCACGCCGGTGACGATCGGCGGGCGCGGTGGCGTGATGATGCTTGGCCCGCTGGCGGTTGCGCCGGGCTTCAAGGCGCAGGGTTTCGGGCGCTGGCTGGTTGAGGAGGGCGTCAAGGAAGCACGGGCGCGCGGTGCGGAATTGGTCATCCTGGTCGGCGATCTTCCCTATTACGCGCGGATGGGCTTCCAGCGAGTCCCAGCGGGCGAGATCAGCTTGCCTGGGCCAGTGGCGCCAGAGCGGCTGCTGGCGCGCGAACTGCGCGAGGGCGCACTCGCGGCTTATAGAGGGATGGTGGCTGGCGATAATGGATGGCGCCCTCGGGCGGCATCAGAGACCCCAGGGCAACGCGCCGCTGAGTAACGTGGCCATTTACTGGTCATTGCGTGGGGGCGTCCGCCCCGACGGAGAGCATCTCGCCGCCGTAACGGTTGATTTCCACCGTGGTAATGTCGTGGCGCGTGTCGTCTTCTCCCAGGGCCGGCTGGCCGCGCACGAACTTTTCCATCGGATGGGGCGCGATGCTTGCCCCGGCGTTCTCCACGTCGCTCGCAACCATGTCGTAGGGCAGATACAGCCGGATATCGCGCATAAGTGTTCCGACGGCACCTTCGCCCCCGGCCACGTAGGAATCGTCGCTGACTGAGACAACGAGGCTGCCCACAGGCGCCGCTTCGAGCGGGGTGGAGCGGAGCGCCCGGAGCTGCGCAGTGGCGGTCTGCAGGGCATTTTTTGTGCGGAAGCTGTCCCAGGCGGCCACAAAGTGCTCAGCCTGTTTGATGACCGCCGCCTGGGCATCCTGACCCATCTCGCGGTAGCGCGCTTCGATGCGCGCGCGCTGCGCGTCATCAGCGTTATTCATCGCGAGCACCAGCAGTGCCAGGCCCTGTGCCCGTAAACGGTCGTTGGCATCCGCCTGCCACAGCATTTCGCCGAGATAGGCCTGCGCCGGAGCATATCTCTTCTGGCTCGCCTTGAGGAGCCAGCTCGCCGCGAGGCGCCGGCTGCGTGCCACGCCATCGCCCTCGGCGTACATCCTACCGATTTCGAACTGCGCCCTGGGATCGCGGAAGTAGCTCGCGGCATCGCGCATCAATTGCGCCGCGCGTCGGGCATCGGGCTGAAGACCGATTTCGGGCACGCCGTCGCGGTAGAAGCGGGAGAGATTCCGCAGGGCTTCGGCGACATGCCGGGAGACCGGATGCAGCCGGTCGACATCGCCATATTCGTTGACGATCATGTGGTAGTAGGTCAGCGCTTTCGCGCGACTGCGGTAAGTCTCGTCGCTGCTGTACAGGCGCGCGAGCCGCAACTGCGCACCGAGCACCCCGCGATCCGCCGCGAATTCGAGCGCCGGTACGGCCCTGGCGACATCGTCGTTCGCCAGCGACTCGACACCGATCCGATAAGCCGCATGTGGCGAGGCGAAACGCGCCTCGTCATCCGGCCTTTCGCCATATGATCCGCCTTCGATCAGTGCGGCCAAGCCGGCCACCCCGATCGTCATCACGGCAAGGAGCGCAGCCCCCCGCCAGCCCCGCTTAGATATCCGCATAACACGACACTTCCGCTTCTGCCCCGGGATGGGTCACGGCCCCCTCGCGCGCCGCGCCTACCGTCTGGGCATACTTCCACAGCGCACCGCTCTGATAGTCCGTCTCGCGCGGCGTCCATTCAGCTTTGCGCCGCTCGAGTTCTGCCGCATCGACTTCCAGGTTGATCACGCCGTTTTCGGCGTCGATCAGGATCGGGTCGCCGTCCTTCACCAGCGCGATCGGACCGCCGACCGCCGCTTCCGGCCCCACATGGCCAATGCAGAAGCCGCGCGTCGCACCGGAGAAACGGCCATCCGTGATGAGCGCGACCTTGTCGCCCATGCCTTGGCCGTAGATTGCCGCCGTCGTGGAGAGCATCTCGCGCATCCCCGGGCCGCCCTTCGGGCCCTCGTAGCGGATGATGATGACGTCGCCCTCCTCGTACTGGCGCGCATCGACCGCCGCGAAGGCCTCCTCCTCGCTGTCGAAACAGCGCGCCTTGCCGCGAAAGACAAGGTTCTGCATGCCTGCGACCTTTACGATCGCGCCGTCGGGCGCCAACGTGCCCTTGAGGCCAACCACACCGCCGGTCGGGCGGATCGGGTTCGTCACCGGATACACGACATCCTGATTGTCCGGGAAGCGCACGTCTTCGAGATCTTGCGCGATGGTCTTGCCGGTGACGGTCAGGCAGTTCGGATGCAGATAGCCCCCCTCCAGAAGCGTCTTGAGCACGATCTGAACGCCGCCAACCTCGAACAGGTCTTTCGCAACGTACTTGCCGCCCGGCTTCAGATCAGCGATGTAAGGCGTCTTCTTGAAGATCTCCGCGACGTCGAAGAGGTCGAACGCGATGCCGGCCTCATGCGCGATCGCGGGCAGGTGCAGCGCGGCGTTCGTCGAGCCTCCGGTTGCCGCCACGACCACCGCTGCGTTTTCGAGCGCCTCGCGGGTTACGATGTCGCGCGGGCGGATCCCATCGGCGATCAGGCGCATGACGGCGCGGCCCGAGGCGTCGCCGTATTGATCGCGCGTCTCGTAGGGCGCGGGCGCGCCGGCCGAGCCGGGCAGGGCGATGCCCATCGCCTCGGAGACGCAGGCCATGGTGTTCGCGGTGAACTGCCCGCCGCAGGAGCCCGCGCTCGGGCAGGCGACGCATTCCAGCTCGTGCAGGTCCTCATCGGACATCTGGCCGCTGGAGTGCTTGCCGACGCCCTCGAACACGTCGACAACCGTGACCTCCTTGCCCTTGAACTTGCCGGGCAGGATCGTGCCGCCGTACATGAAAACGCTCGGCACGTTGAGCCGGACCATCGCCATCATCATGCCCGGCAGGGACTTGTCGCAACCGGCGAGGCCAACGAGTGCGTCGTAGCAATGACCGCGCATGGTTAATTCGATGGAATCGGCGATGACCTCGCGGCTGACCAGCGAGGACTTCATGCCCTGGTGGCCCATCGCGATGCCGTCGGTCACCGTAATCGTGCAGAACTCGCGCGGCGTGCCATGCTCTTCAAGAACGCCCTGTTTCACCGACTGAGCCTGGCGCTGGAGCGCGATATTGCATGGCGCAGCTTCGTTCCAGCAGGTCGCCACTCCGACGAAAGGCTGATGAATTTGTTCTTCGGTCAGCCCCATCGCGTAGTAATATGAGCGGTGCGGGGCCCGGTTGGCGCCTTCGGTTACGTGACGGCTGGGAAGCTTCGACTTATCGAACGTTTTGGCGTCCATGGCGTACTTTCACTGACCTCACTCGGCGCGGTGCCTGACCGCTCGGCACGCGACCTGAAAAGTTGCCACACCCCACCGGGCACCGGCTTCACGAATTTGTCATCGGCCGGTGATCGCAGGATCGATTGGTTGTCATAAACCACTCAGGGTGCACGGTCGAAATCCATTATGGCGCAAACTTGACGCGCATGCAGCAACATGTTGTGTCGTGGTCACACTCGGAGTGAAACCGGACTCGCAGGCCGGTTTTCGCGCGGCAGCGTTCACGCGCGCTTAACAGTTTGGGGACAATTTGCAGGCTTGTGATCGCGGCGCTCAGGCCGCGCTTTCCAGACGCTTCAGCGCCGCTTGCAGCCGCTGCGCCGCCGCTTCGGCCTCCGCGCGGCGCTCGCGTTGCTCATCGACCACATGCTCTGGTGCGCGGGAGACGAACTGCTCGTTGGCGAGCTTCTTGTCGATCTTCTCGATTTCCGAGCCCACCTTCTCGATCTCGCGGCGCAACCGGTCGCGCTCGGCGGCGATGTCGATCACGTCCGCCAGGGGCAGCGCGACAATGGTCTCGTCGACCACTGTCTGGATCGCGCCGGCAGGCGCTTCGTCCGCGAAACTGATGGACTCAAGTCGCGCCAACCGGGCGATGCTGTCCTCGTAGGTCTCTGCGCGTCGCCGTGTTGTCTGGTCCGCGCCGACCAGCACGACCGGCGCCTTGGCCGAGGCCGGCACGTTCATCTCCGCGCGGACCGAGCGAATTTCGCTGACCAGCGCGACGACCCAGCTCAGTTCGCGATCGGCTTCGGCGTCGGCCAGTCCCGTTGGATGCGGCCAGTCGCTCAAGCACAGCAACTCGTCGCGCGCGATTCCGGACTCCGCCGCGAGCTTCTCCCAAAGCTCCTCGGTGATGAACGGCATGAAGGGGTGCAGGAGCTTCAGGATCTGGTCCAGCGTCCATGAGGCTGCGGCCTGCGTTTCCGTCTTGACCGGGCCGTCCGGGCCGTTCAGCGCCGGCTTGATCAGTTCGACATACCAGTCGCAGAAGGTGCCCCAGATGAAGGTGTAGAGCGCGTTCGCTGCCTCATTGTAGCGGTGCTGCTCGATGGCCTGGGTCACCGAGCGGGCAGTGCGCTCAGTCTCACCGAGGATCCAGCGGTTGATCGGGTGCTCGACCGCGTGCGGGTCGAAGTTCGGGTCGATCCGGCAACCGTTCATCTGGGTGAAGCGCGCCGCGTTCCAGAGCTTGGTCGCGAAGTTGCGATAGCCTTCGACGCGCGCCGGCGACATTTTCACATCGCGGCCCTGCGCCGCCATCGCTGCCAGCGTGAACCGCAGCGCATCCGCGCTATAGGTCTCGATCATCTCCAGCGGGTCCAGCACGTTGCCCTTGGACTTGGACATCTTCTGGCCCTTCTCGTCGCGGACCAGCGCGTGCATGTAGACCGTATGGAACGGGACCTCCTCCATGAAGTAGAGCGACGCCATCATCATCCGCGCGACCCAGAAGAAGATGATATCGAAGCCGGTGACGAGCACGTCGGTCGGATAGTATCGCTGCAACTCAGGCGTCTCTTCGGGCCAGCCGAGCGTGGAGAACGGCCAGAGGGCGGACGAGAACCAGGTGTCCAGAACGTCCTCGTCCTGCTCCAGTTCAACCGCCTTCCCGTAATGCGCCTTGGCTTGCTCGTGCGCCTCGGCCTCGTCCATCGCAACGAAAATCTCTCCGTCCGGGCCGTACCACGCCGGGATGCGGTGCCCCCACCACAGTTGGCGCGAGATGCACCATGGCTGGATGTTGTGCATCCACTCGAAATAGGTCTTTTCCCAATTGCGCGGGACGAACTGCGTGCGGCCATCTTCAACCGCCTTGATGGCCGGCTTGGCGAGCGTGACCGCGTCAGCGAACCACTGGTCGGTCAGGTAAGGCTCGATCACGACATCGGAACGCTCGCCGTAGGGAACCATCAGCGTATGGTCCTCGACCTTCTCCAGCAGGCCAAGCGCGTCCAGGTCCTCGACAACTTTCTTGCGCGCCTCGAAGCGGTCCAGCCCCTGATAGGCTTCCGGCGCGTTTTCGTTGATGTGCGCGGTCTCGTCGAAGATGTTGATCATCGGCAGGTCATGGCGCCGGCCGACCTCGAAGTCGTTGAAGTCATGCGCCGGGGTGATCTTCACCGCGCCCGAGCCCTGCTCCGGGTCGGCGTGCTCATCCGCTATGATCGGGATTTCGCGCCCCGTGAGCGGCAGCTCGACCATCTTGCCGACATACTTCGTCCAGCGCGGGTCGTCCGGGTGAACCGCCACGGCGGTGTCGCCCAGCATGGTTTCCGGGCGCGTCGTTGCCACGGTAATGTATTTTGCCTTGCCCGGCTGCTTGATCTTGTAGCGCAGGTGCCAGAGATGGCCCTGCGTCTCGACCGAGTTGACCTCCAGGTCCGAGATCGCGGTCTGGAATTTCGGGTCCCAGTTGACGAGGCGTTTGTCGCGGTAGATCAGGCCGGCGCGGTACCAGTCGACGAAAACCTTCAGGACCGCCTTGCTCAGGCCCTCGTCCATCGTGAAGCGGGCGCGCGACCAGTCGCAACTTTCGCCCAGGCGCTTCTGCTGATCGACAATCATGCCGCCGGATTCAGCCTTCCACTCCCAGACGCGCTCGACGAACTTTTCCCGGCCCATCGTGCGACGATCGGGCTCCTGACGCTCCATCAGCTGGCGCTCGACGACCATCTGCGTGGCGATGCCGGCGTGATCCATGCCCGGCTGCCAGAGGACGTCGCGTCCACGCATCCGCTCGAACCGCGCGAGGATGTCCTGGATCGTGTGGTTGAGCGCGTGGCCCATGTGCAGCGAGCCGGTCACGTTTGGCGGCGGCAGCATGATGCAGTAGGGCTTTCCGGCGTCTTCGCCTTTCGCCGTGTCGGCGCGGCGGCCGGCGCGGAATGCACCCGCGTCTTCCCATTTCCTGTAAATGCGTGGTTCGACTTCCGCCGGATCGTAGGTTTTTTCAAACATCTGCAAGTCTTGCGTTCGCCACCGTCTCGCCCGTCGTCGTCGGGCGGAAGAATGCGCCTGTGTTGTGTCTGAAGTCTCGCGGCGGCCCGGCCCGACAAGGACGTCAGGGCCGGCTGCCGACGTGGATGACTGCTATTGCTGTATGACGCCCACGGCGAATTCGTCAATCTCCGAAAGAATGTGCGGCCTGTTCTTCTGCGGCCGGCTATGCTCACCGATCGTCGTCCTGACCTTCGTCTCGTGATGCGGGGCGGCTGTCATCGGAGGTTACGCCCTGCGACGCCGCCACGTGTTCTCGCATCGCTGCTTCGACCAGCCGCGGCATGTTCTTGTCCAGCCACTCCTGCAGCATCGGGCGCAGCAACTCCTTCACGCTGTCCTCCAGTGTCTTGCCGCCAACCGATGCCACGGGCGGCTCGGACGACTCCGATGCAGGGGGCTGTGCTGCCGCTTCTGGCGCAGAGGCGGCTTGGTGCGCCGTTGCCTGGTCTTCAATGGCTGCCGCGGTTCCCCGCGCCTCGGACACGGTTTCGGCGGGCTGTTCTGGCTCGGGCGCCGGGAATTGCACTGCGCTCATGTGACTCTCTTCCAGTTCATCCTCGGGCGCGCCCGTGGTGTTGCCCGCCATCAAGCCGTCGTCCGCCTCTTCCTGAGGTGTCTCGACGTGCGGTGTCTCTTCGGCCGCGAAGGTGTCCTGCGGCTGCGCAGGGCCAGCCCACTGGCGCGGGGGCATCCCGAAGACGGCCTCGAGCTCGTCCGCCGCGGGGAAGGTGCGGAGCGTTTGTGTCGTCTGCTCAGACGCTTGCTCTTCTGCTGCCGGCTCCTCGGCCATCTCGCTGTCGAGGCTGGGCTCGGCTTCCGCCTCCGCGTCGAGCTCCCAAGCCTCCCCGGCTTGGGCCTCGCTGAAAGAGGTCAACTCGATGCCCGGTTCATCCGCGTGGTCATCCTCAGCCGGCGTTTGGTCCTGCGGTTCCGCCGGCTCAGGTGTCTCTGGTTGCTCCTGCTCCTCGGCCTGGCGCGCGACGCGGGCGGCGGGCCCTTGCGAGCGCGCCAGCTTGTAGCTCTCCGTTACGTCAAAGGGGTCGTTTGAAGGCCAGGCGCTCTCCGGGTGGGTTTGGGTGGCGGTGAAAGGCGAGGTTGGTCCCCCTTCGCCAACCGGCATCTGAAAGTCCTGCGGCCAGGCATCCGCCTGCGTGATCGCTTCCTCGTCGGTCTCCGTTGCGGAAGGCTCGTCCAGTTTCGGTTCCTCTGGCGCCGACTCGTCCTGCTGCGTCTGGGCACCCGGTTGAGCCTGCGCCATCCGCTCCTGCTCGCGGCGCAGCGCGGCGGTCGCCTCGGTGACGATGAACTCTTCCGACAGGTCGAGCACGTCTTCGGCCGGTTCGGGCGCATTTTCGCCGGTCGCCGTCGTTTCCGCCTGCTGCCCGCCGCGCAGAACGCTCAGGATGTCGGGCTTTCCCGGCTCTCCGGCATCCGGCTGGGTGTCCGCGGTCTCACCGTTGCGCGGGACATTACCCTCGGTTCCGCCTTTCTCGTCGCTGTCATCTGCGATGATCTCGCGGATCGAGGACAGGATGTCATCAATGCTGGGTTGCGACTCTTTACTCTCCGCACTCATTGGAAGGTTCCCCGCTTACACCGCCGCACTGCTATCAAGGGAAAGAGGATACGGATCCAGTTTGCCCGACTCGCTCGTTAACGGATCTTTACCTTTTCTGCAGGGTGAATAACGCAGGTGGCCCCGTAACGACAAGATGTTCCGGGCCGTTTGCGCGGAGGATAAGACGAATTTCCGGCCTTTGGGGACAGGCCGGGATAAGTGGCGGCCAAGCCGCCACCGGTCACTTCAGGGACGTGGCGTCGTCATCGTCCGGCACGACCCACGGCTCGGTGCTCACGCCGACTCCCGCGGTCTGCTCATCGACCATTTCGAGCCCGGGCTCGAGAACCGCGTCGCCGCCGACGACGGTCGTGTCCTCCACCGGCAGGACGCTTGTCGTCCAGTGAAAGCCGAACGGGCGATTCTTCACGTCGCGATAGTGGACATCCGGATCATAGATCTCGGTCGGCAGGCCGAGATCCGACGGTGTCAGCCGCCCGATCGCGGCGAGCAGAGTGTAGGACGCCACGACGAGATCGCGCCGGCTGGTCACCAGCGAGACCTGCGAATCGAGCAACTCCTGCTCCGCGTCCAGAACGTCGAGAACGGTCCGCTGACCGACCTGCTCTTCGGCGCGCACACCGTCCAGCGCGATCTTGTTTGCCTCAACCGCAGCTCGATCCGACACCAGGGCCGCGCGGGCGGCCACTACTTGTCCCCAGGCCGACACCACGTCCGCGCGGACCGCCTGGCGGGCCTGATCCACCTGCTGGCGGCGCTGAAGTTCGGTGTCCTGCGCCTGGCGCACGCGCGCCGAGACTTCACCCGCCTGATAAATCGGAACGGTCATACGGCCTGTGATCGTCGTGGTGTCCCGCTCTTCCGCTAGCCCGGTCTCGAAGCTCTTCTCGTAGCTTGCCTCAAGCTGAACCTCTGGCAGCAGTTCGCCCTTGACGGTCTTGGTGTCATATTCCGACGCCTTGACGCGGAACAAGTTGGCCAGGATCTGCGGGTTCCGCATTTCCCCTTCCTTGAGGGCGGCTTCCAGCGTCGAAGGCAGAAGACGGTCCACCGGCTTCGGCGTCTTGAGATTGCGTGGCGGGAAGCCGATCACGCGCTCATAGGCGGCGCGGCTGGTTTTGAGATTGGCCTTGGCCAGGTTCAGCGCGGAAATCGCCTCGGAGCGACGTGCGCGGGCTTGCGCCACGTCCGTCTTGGTCACCTCCCCGACCTCGAATCGGTCCTGAGTGGCTTGCAATTGCTCCGTGAGGAACTGGACGTTGTTTTCGCGGAGGCGGACGATGGCCTGATCGCGCAGGACGTTCATGTACTGCGTCACCGCGTCCAGCAGCACCTGCTGTCCGGTGTCGCGCAGGTCCTCGCGGCTTGCCTCCACGTTCGCCTTGGCGGACTCGACCGAATTTATCGTCCGAAACCCGCGAAAAAGCGGCTGCGTCAGATTGATCGAATAGCTGCGTGGCCAGCGGTCACCGTCCGACGGAGAAGAAGGGCGAGACGATACATCCTGATACGAGTGTGTCACTTCGCCCTGAATGACCGGTCGGTAACCTGATTTCGCGCGCGAAACTTCCTCATCGGTCGCGCGCAACTGCGCCCGCTGTGCCTTGATTTGCGGGTTTGCGATGTAGGCCGCTGCTAGTGCCTCCTTGAGAGTTTCCCCATGAGCAGCGGGTGTTGACAGCGCGCCTGCCACTGCAAGCGCAAACGCTGACACGAGGACTGTGCGCATTATCGGATCGCCCTTTCGCCGGCTAGCAAGTTTCAAAAGCCCTGGCCTTGCCCTCCCTCGACGCGATCACCAGCAGCGAACGACCGTTTTGGCCGTCCGGAACAAGGCACCCCCGATGTCGGAAAACGTATCGGTCAGATGCGGCAGGTCAAAGCGCGGCGCATGGAGATGCACACAAGTTTTCCCACCACGTGACCTTTTTGCCGCGCTGCGCCCCTGCAACCTTGGCGAGTGCGGCATTCGGAGCACACTCGCCATCCTGACGAACATGTTTTACAGAAGAAATCCACTACCGGAGCGCAGCCAGCGGGCGAATCACGTAACTGCGTTGGTGCCCCGCGCCCTTTGCGCCTGGCCGTTAGCCGACTTGCGGTTCGGTGGTTGCGGCAGGATGCAGGTGACGGTCGTGCCCTCGCCAGGCTTGCTCTTGATGTCGAGACGGCCCTCATGCATTTCGAGGATCGAGCGCGAGATTGCGAGCCCAAGCCCTGACCCCTTGTGATCCTTGGTGAGCTGGTTGCCGACCTGCTGGAATGGCTTGCCGAGCTTGGCAATCTCGTGTTTCGGGATGCCGACCCCGGAGTCGCTGATCGATATGCGCACCGTTCCCTTGTAGCGATAGCTGCGAACCGAGATGTCACCGCCCTCCGGGGTAAACTTCACCGCGTTCGAAAGAAGGTTGAGCAGCACCTGCTTCAGCGCGCGCTTGTCGCCGGCGATTTCGATGTCCGGGTTGCCGGACTGGTTGAGGTCGATCTTGCGCTCTTCGGCAGTGGGCTGGACCACCCGCAGGCTTTCGTCGATCAGGTTGCCGGCGCGCACCGGCTCGATCGACAGCGAGAACTGTCCCGCCTCGATCTTCGACATGTCGAGGATGTCGTCGATCATCTCCAGCAGGTAGCGGCCGCTCTCGCTGATGTCGGTGGCGTAGTCGCGATACTTCTCGTGGCCGATCGGACCGAAGAACTCCTCGGTCATCACTTCCGAAAAGCCGATGATGGCATTAAGCGGTGTGCGGAGCTCGTGGCTGATGTTGGCCAGGAACTCGGACTTGGCCTTGCTGGCCTCCTCCGCGCGCGCTTTCTCCTTGGCGTATTTGTCCGCCAGCTCAACGAGCTGACTCGTCTGGCTTTCCAGCTTCTGCCGCGAATCCTCCAGTTCCTCCACGGTCGCGCGCAGTTCGCGCTCACTCTGGGCGAGGCGGCGCTCGTTGCGCTTCAGCGTGGTGATGTCGGTGGCGATGCTTACGAAATCGCTGGTGCGCGTGCGCCGCTCGGACACCGCGATCCAGCGGCCATCGTCCAGCTCGATATCGTAGCTCGCCTCTCGGGATTTTGGCGCGCCAGCCGCCGAGCGCGGCCCCTGCGGTACGTTGCATTCGGCGGCGGCCTGGATTTTCGCGTGAGGCATGCCGGGCATCGCCTGATCGCCGGCAAGGCCATACAGCTCAAGAAATCGCCGATTGCAGAACACCAGCCGTTCGCTACTGTCCCACAGCGCGATCGCATGCTGCTCGCTGTCCAGCGCCTCGGTAAGCCGCGCGGCCATTTGCACGTCCCGGCTTTCGCGACGCTCGTCGCTCGGCACTTCCATGATCATGCCGAGGAACACGGGCTGCGCCTGCCAGCCACCCTGAAAGATGCGCCCGCGCATTTCGAACCATACCCAGTCGCCCTGTGCATCGGCCATGCGGAAGCGGGCGGCGAAGTCGGGCGTGCCGTCCTTCATGGCGCGGTTGATGCTGCTGTAGAGGTCGTCTTCCGGGTGCAGCAGGCCGCGAAAACGGCTGAAGGCAATCGGCCCGGCCGGCGCATCGAGGCCCAGCGCAGTAAAGACCGAACCGGTGATCCGTAGTTCGCCGCGTACGATGTCCCAGAAGCAAAGCCCGGCGCGTCCGCCGTGCAGTGCTGCGTCCATGTCACTGCGGAAGGCTTCGGCGGAGCGCAGCAGAGCGTCGTGCCGGCCGAGCTGGCGAAGGAACAGCCAGAACATGCCTGCTGCTGTCAGGAGCGCGATAAGGCCAAGCGCGCCGAAGAGGATGACATCGTTGAACCAAACGGTGAGGGCGGCATTGGGCTTTGCCACCACGATGATTCGGCCGCCGTCATTGAGCGCACGTTCGGCGCGCAGGAAGCCGTCTGTATTCTCGGTGAGCGTGCTCACGGGCTTGCCGGCATGGCCGCGAACCGGCTGTTCAGCGATGACCTGGCCCTCGGCGTTGATGAGAAACGCGCCGTGGTAGTCGGCACCGCGCAGCGCCCGGCCAGTTTCGGACAAGGCGGCGCGCCAGGCGTCGTAAACGGCGACGGGCTTCGGCTCTGACGGCTCGCCCCCGTCTTGCGGCGGCGCTGATTGCCGTGGTTGCGCCCGGACTCGCCTGATTTCGGAAGCAACAAGCGCCGCTGCCATGTCGACGCGCTGCTCTGCGGTCTCCAGCGCGGATTGGCGCGCGTCGAGGAGATGAATGGCGATCCGCGCGCTCAGCCCCAGCAGCAACGCGATCGCGAGCAGCGGCAGCACCCAGCGAATCCAGAAGCGCGGAGTGCGCGTGACCGTGGCGAAAGAACCGGCCTGTGGCGAGATATGCCAGCCGGCTCCCGGAGGCGTGCCACCATGATCGGGCGATTCCGCCTCCATCACGCTCATCCGTCCTCGTGCTGCGTGTTGACTGCGCGCACCCTGCGCCAACTCCCAAATGCCCTTGGACTCTATCGAATGATTCGCTCGATCGGCCAAGCAGGCGGCCCGTCAGCCTGTGGACCATGCGGCGCCGTGTCCCGTCCCTTTGCATTGCGGGAAGGCGCGGCTGTCGCTATCTCCCCACGGAAGGAGATGGAGAACGAAAATGCTGCGCTGGATCCGATTCGGGCTTTTCCTTCTGGTGGCTTTTGCGCTTGGGCTGTCTGTACATTTGGCGCTTGAACGCTTCCAGCAGCCCGCGCCGCCGCAAACGGCGCAGAGCAGCGGCGAGGCGCTGATCGGCGGACCGTTCGAACTGGTGAGCCACGAGGGCGAGACAGTTACGCATAGGGACTTCGCCGGTAAGCACATGCTCGTCTTCTTCGGTTTCACGCATTGCCCGGATGTCTGCCCGGCCAAGCTGAACCATATCAGCGTGGCGCTTGACCGGCTTGGCCCGCTCGCTGACGAGGTTACGCCTATATTCATTACGGTCGATCCGGAACGGGACACGCCCGAGCGCATGGCGCAATACGTCTCCAACTTCAGCGAGCAAATCGTCGGCCTGACCGGCACGCCGGAGCAGATCCGCAAGGCGGCAAAGGCCTATCGCGTCTATTATGCGAAGGTCGAGATGGAGAACTCGGCCAGCGGCTATCTCATGGATCACAGCGCCTTCACCTACCTGATGGACGAGACCGGCGACTACGTCACCCACTTTGCCTATGGCGACAGCATCGAAAAGATGACCGAGCGGCTGCGCCGGGAACTCGGCGGGGACAAGACCGCCGCGCGTGTTGGCGCGGCCCCCACCGCGCAATAACGTCGCGCTTCTCAACAGCCGGATATCCCTTCCACATCGCTGCCATTGTTGCGGTGCAGCAATGCGCGTATGTTAACGGCTGATTTGCCTGTCCCATTTTGGGACAGCGGACAAGAAATGCGGGGTTTTAGTCAGTGCTCTACCACCTGTACGAGATGACGGCGGCCGCTATGGGGCCGGCGCGGGCGGCGAGTGATTCCTGCAGCCTGATGATGCGCAACCCGTTCAATCCGATTGGGCGGACCACGTTCGGCAAGGGTACGGTGGCGGCCTGCGAGCTATGGGAGCGCACGACGCGCCGCTATCCCAAGCCGGAATTCGGCATCCGGCATACCGAGGTTTTCGGCCGCAAGGTGCGGGTCGAAGAGGAGACGGTCTGGCGCAAGCCGTTCTGCCGCCTGCTGCACTTCCGGCGCGACACGCTCGATTCGCGCGCGGCGCGTCAGCCCCGGCTGCTGATCGTCGCGCCGATGTCGGGGCATTTCGCCACGCTTCTGCGCGGGACGGTTGAGGCGATGCTGCCCGATCATGACGTCTACATCACCGACTGGGAGGACGCGCGCCGTGTCCCGCGCGCGGCTGGCCGCTTCGATCTGGACGACTATATCGACTACGTCCAGGAGATGATCGAACTGTTCCGCGGCGATGTGCATGTCATGGCCGTGTGTCAGCCCTCCGTGCCGGTGCTGGCCGCTGTGGCAGACATGGAGGCCCGCCAGTCGCCGCATGTGCCGCGCAGCATGATCCTCAAGGGCGGGCCGGTCGACACACGCATCAACCCCACGCTCGTGAACGATCTCGCGGAAAAGCGCGGCACCGCCTGGTTCGCGCGCCGTGTCATCTCGACGGTACCGTGGCCCAATCCCGGCTATGGCCGGCCGGTCTATCCGGGCTTCCTGCAGCTCACCGGCTTCATGACCATGAACCTGGACCGGCACATCAACGCGCATCGCGAGCTGTTCTTCAACCTCGTGAAGGGCGACGGTGACTCGGCAGAGAAGCACCGCAAGTTCTACGACGAATATCTCGCGGTGATGGACCTGACGGCGGAGTTCTACCTTCAGACCGTGGATCAGGTTTTCGTGCGCCACGCGCTGCCGCGGGGCGAGATGACCCATCGCGGCCGGCGCATTGACCCCGGCCTGATCCGGCGCACTGCGCTCATGACGGTGGAGGGCGAGAAGGACGACATCACCGGCGTTGGCCAGTGCCATGCGGCGCACACGCTGTGCCATGCCCTGCCGCGCGCGAAGCGGGCGCACTGGTTGCAGCCGGGCGTCGGGCATTTCGGGATCTTCAACGGCTCGCGTTTCCGCGAAGAGGTCGCGCCGCGCGTCGCCCGGTTTATCCGTAAAAATGACGCGCGCACGAGCATCACCAAGCGGCTGGCGGCGGCCCTGACGGGCCGGCGGCGGATCCATGCCGCGCCGCCGGTGATCGTGCCAGGGCATGAGCAGGGCTGGCCGGAGCGCGCGCCCGCTCTGTTGGAGCCCCCGCGCTGAGCCGGACGCAATCTCGCCATGTTTTAGTCAAGAGAAAGGCGCAAAAGCGTCAGTATTTCCGTCTGATTTATGAAACTGTCGTGCAGCGGGACTTGCGCCTCAATAAGGGATTGCTTCACGCTTTATTTCGAATGATCCGCGAAAACGCGGTGGTTGATTTGACTTTATCTCCAGTGCGTGGCTTCTCGATGCGGACAAGAGGCTTCGGCCTCGCTCGCAACCCTGGAGAAGCAACATGACTCGACTTTTCGCACTCGCCGCCATCGCGCTGGCGCCCTTCGCCACCCCCGCGCTGGCGCAAGAGGCCTGCGACCCGGAAGCGCGCGTCGTCCTCGACCGGGCCGAGCCGAACGAACCCGTGAGTGAGCTGGAAGACGGCTACAATGAGCGGATCATCGTGTCGCGGTTCCTGAATAACAGGATCGACAACTGCGGCCCGCAGCAACAACAGATGCAGATGGTCGATGTGGAGGAGCAGCAACAGCAGCAGCCCGCGACCAACTAGGCTCTGTGGCGGCTCATCCGGTCCGGGTGAGCCGCTCAGCCGAGCGCCAATTCGCCGCGCGCGACATGTACCGCGTGACCGCCGATGCGCAGACCCGTCACCGTCCGCCCTGACACCTCGGCCTCAAGCACGATTTCACTGGGCCGGCCCATCTCGAAGCCCTGCTCGATCTCGTAGCGGTTCAAGCCATCGGCCGGGCGATCGAAACGGTTGATCGCACCCGCGAACGCCGCCGCAGCGGAGCCCGTTGCCGGGTCCTCGGGCACGCCCATCATCGGCGCGAACATCCGCGCATGATACGATGCCCGTTGACGAACCGTTTCCCGGCAATAGACGAAAGCGGCCATCAGCTCATCCCCGCGGAAAGCCTCTTCCCAGTGCGCGTGGACCACATGCGCGCGGCGGATCGCGTCGAGCCCATCGACTGGCACGAAAGTGAACGGCATGCCTGCGTTGAAGCGCGACGGGTGGTGGTTCTCGAACCCGATTTCGGAGGTCGCGAGACCGAGCGCCGCCGCGATCCGGTCCTCCGGCGCGGTTGCGCCCGCGTCGCCCGGCAGGCGCGGCGCGTCAAACTCGGCGTAGTCGGCCGTGCCGGGGATCATCCGCACGCCCACGCGCACCGCCCCGATGTTCTCCTCCAGCACGATGATCGCGTCCTGCTCGGTGCTCACCTCGCCGAACTTGAGCTGAGCCAGCAGGATGGCGGTGCCCACGGTCGGGTGGCCAGCGAACGGCAATTCGGATTTAGGCGTGAAGATGCGCACCCGCGCCGAATGCGCTTCGTGCTCCGGGTCCATCACGAACACCGTCTCGGAGAGATTGAACTCCCGCGCGATGCCCTGCATCCGGTCGGTGTCGAGACCGTCGGCACCGCACACCACGGCAAGCGGATTGCCGGCAAGCTGATCCTGGGTAAAGACATCGAGAACGTAGTAAGTCAGATTCATGTTGAGCGCGCCCGGCTGCTTGATCGGTCTGCTGATCGGGACGGGAGATTAGCGCAATCCGGGCGGCTTGACACCCGCCGATCGTTCGCCGTGCCCAGATTCCGGTTAGCCCGTAAGGCTTTCGCGCAGGCTGGTGCCGGTCACCGCGTCGATCAGTGCGGCGAAGGGGTAGAGCAGGGCATCCCACGGGCCGATGCCGCTGCCCGCGCGGACGATCTCCGGGAACACGATAAAACGGTAATAGAGCCAGGCGAACGCCACCGGCGCGAAAATGCTGAGGACGCGCGCGAAGGCATGCTGCGCCAGGCGCGGGGCGAGCCGGTCGGCGAGGCGGTAGGCGATGCCGTCCCATGCGCGCGGCGCGTCGATCAGCCGGAGGGCCTGCAAAAGCAGCCCGCCCATCGCGGTGTTGCGCCCGTCGGGGCCGGTGAAGGTTTCGCGGAGCTGCTGGTGAATGCGCCCGTAGAGGTAGAAGCGCGCTAGCCCGACCGGCCCTTGCCGCGTCGTCAGCCAGACCGCGGCGATTTCCCGCCAAGCCCACAGGCCGGTGATGACCAGCCACGCGCCGTAGCCGTAAATGGCGAGGATCAGCGTCGTCGTGACCAGCAGACGGGTCTCCCGGTCCTCGATCGCGCCGCCCGCCCACTGTGCCAGTGCCAGCAGCGCAATGAAGACGACGATGTGCAGCAGGAAGTCGCGCAGCCAGGCATGGATCGCCGCGTCGACCTCCGCCGTTGCCAGCCGCTCCAAGAGCATCTCGCCCTGGTCCGCCGCCGATTGCAGACGGCTCTGCAGCGACTTGCGCAGCGTATCGAAAACCATTTGTTGGGTCCGGCCTTCGCGTTAAAGTCGTGACTATATCAAACCGGGAGCCGTCGAACATGCCGATCCTCGCGCATCTCGATGCGGCGCTGGACGATCCGGATAGCTGGGCGGGGCTGTTCGCCGCGGCGAATGATAACGAGCTGGCGCCAATCGCGGAGGTTGTGGCGCCCTATGCGCCGGCAGGCACCGGCGAAGCCCCGAAGCGGGAGCGGTTGGCTGCGGGGGCCGCGGCGCTGGCCACAAAGGCACACGGTCAGCCCGGCCCGCTGGCACTGGCGCGTTGGGCTGTGCGCCGGCTGGGCGCGCAGCCCGAGACCCCGGAGGCGCTGGGCGACGTGGATGCCTGGCTGCTGAGCCTGCTTATGGCGGCTGCGGGCCTCGATGTCGCGACGCAGCACCCCGCGCGGGAGCCGCTGGCAGCTGCTGTTGAGGACGCCGTTCAGCGCGCCTCGGCGCCCGAGTTGGCCGCGATGCGCCTTGCGCTGGAGGCGGCCATTCTGCGCCGTGCCAAACGCGCGCGCTTCTTCCGCGTTGGACGATGGCTCGGCCTCGGTGCGCGCGCAAAGCCGGTCCCGTTCCCTGACCCTGCCGCGATCCGCGCAGCGGAGCCGGAAGCCGCCGGCCCGCGCTGGCGTGACCTGATGGACGCCGCGGGCAAAGTCCCGCTCGACCTCTGGGAGCAGCGCCTGAAGGAGGCGCGGGCTGAACTGGGCCGCTTCAATATCGTCGTCGCCGGACGCACCGGCGTCGGCAAGACCACGCTTATCGGCGCGGTGTTCGGCAAGGAGGTCGGCGATACGCTGGCGGGCCGGCCGCGTACGCGCGGGCGCATCTGGTATCCGGAAGAGCCGGGGGAGAAGGATATCCTGCGCGTCTGCGACACCGAGGGACTGGAAATCGAGCGGTTCCGGGAGACGCTGGACAATCTTCGCCAGGAAATTGCCGCCGCGAACAAGTCCGATGATCCCTTTGATCATATCCATTGCGCCTGGCTGTGCATCGACGAGCCGTCCCTCACGGTCCAGCCGGGTGAGGAAAAGGCCGTCGCGCTGTTCCGCGAGTTCGGCGTCCCGGTCATTTGCGTGTTGACGAAGGCCGGAATGGCGCCCGGGTTCCCTGAGCGCGTGCGCGAAATCCTGCCGGCGTGCGCAGCGGTGGTTCGCGTGCGTGCCCTCGCGATCGAGATCGAGGGGCAGACCTTTCAGCCGATGGGGCTGGACGATCTGATGGCCGAGACCGAGCGGGTCATGCCCGATGAGGCTGAACGCGCCTTCGCGCTCGCCTCGCGCAATCTGGAGGCCATGTCCGCCAAGGCGATGCAGACCGTGCGCGCCGCTGCCGGAGCGGCCGGAGCAACCGGCGCGACGCCGCTTCCGCTCGCCGACGCAGCCGGTGTTTTCGGCGTTCAGGCGGGCATGATCGTGCGTGTCTCGCTGCAGATGGGCGTGCCGCTGGAGCGCGGCGACCTGCGCAAGCTGGCGGGCACACTCCTGGGCGCACTGGGCCTGACTGCCAGCGGGCGCTTTCTCGCTGGGCGCGCGATCAAGCTGATTCCCGGCATCGGCCAGCTTGCCGGCTCGGCGATCACCGGCGCCACCGCAGCCGCCTTGACCTATGGCCTGGGTCACGCATATGTGACCTATCTGCGCCGGTTCCACGCGCGTCACCAGCGCATGCCGCGATCCGACGAGATCATCTCCGGCTTTACGGAGTTCTGGCGTAACTGGCGCGGCAAGCATGAAACGCCGCCTCCCGCCGCATTGCACCCTCAGTCCTGAGCGTCTATACCCAGCGGCACGCACGAAACCGGCAACACCACACGCAGCAGGAGTGAACGTATGAGCGTCGGCGCGAACTCTGACGAGAAGAGCACATTCTGGGAGACCGTGCGCGTCGTCGTCATCGCCCTGCTACTGGCGTTCCTCGTGCGTATTTTCCTGTATCAGCCCTTCAACATTCCGTCCGGCTCCATGAAGCCGACACTGTTGATTGGAGATTATCTTTTTGTCTCCAAGTTCAGCTACGGATACAGCCAGTATTCATTCCCTTTTGGACTGGCGTCGTTTGACGGGCGCATTTTCGCGGGGAAGCCGGAACGCGGTGACGTAGCGGTCTTCAAGCTGCCCCGCGACAACAACAGCGACTACATCAAGCGCATCGTCGGTCTGCCGGGCGATCGCATCCAGATGATCGACGGCGTGCTGCACATCAACGGCGAGGCGGTCAAGCGCGAGCGCCTGTCTGACTTCACCTTGCAGCTGGGTCGCGGGCGGACGCGGGAGGTGCGCCGCTACCGCGAGACGCTGCCCAACGGCGTCACCTACGAAACGCTTGACGTCTACGACAACCGCCCGGGCGATAACACCGATGTGTATGTCGTCCCCGAGGGTCATTACTTTATGATGGGTGACAATAGGGACAACTCCTCTGACAGCCGCTTTTTCGGTGCTCGGGGAGTCGGCTTCGTGCCGGCGGAAAACCTGATCGGGCGGGCGGAAATCACCTTCTTTTCGGTAAGCCCTGAAGGCAGCCTGTTCGAGTTCTGGGAGTGGCCCTTCGTGATCCGCTGGTCGCGGCTGTTCCAGGTGATCGAATAGAACAGGTGGCGGAACTGAAAGGGCAAAACACGCTGCCCGGAAGGCTGGGCTATGAATTTGCTGACGCCGGGCTCCTGCGGCTGGCGCTGACGCATCCGAGTGCGCAAACGGCGTCCAGCGGCGCGGACTATCAGCGGCTCGAGTTCCTGGGCGACCGGGTTCTGGGGCTGGTCGTGGCCGAAAGCCTCTACAATACGTGTCCGCAGGATAGTGAAGGCGCGCTCGCGCGGCGTTACAACGAGTTGGTGCACCGCGACACCTGTGCGGCGATCGCACGGTCACTGGACCTTGGCTCGCATGTCCGCATGAGTGAGGCCGAGGCGGCGAGCGGCGGTGCCGAGAAGGCCGCGATCCTCGCGGATGTCTGCGAATCGGTGATCGGCGCGGTATTTCTCGACGGCGGATATGATGCGGCGCGCGACCTCATACATCGGCTATGGGGCCAGCGGTTGAGCGAGCCGGGGCCGGTGCCGATCGACCCCAAGACCGCGCTGCAGGAATGGGCGCAGGGTATGAAGCTGCCCTTGCCGGAATATAATGACGTCGCGCGCACCGGGCCCGATCATGCGCCGCAGTTCACCGTGGAGGCGCGCGTCTCGGGGTATGAGCCGGCGCGGGGGACGGGTTCAAGCAAGCGGGCGGCACAGGAGGCGGCAGCGACGAAGATCCTCGTGCGCGAGGGCGTCTGGCCGGAGAGCAAGCGTGAGTGAGGCGCAGGACGCGAACACCCCGAACATCGAGGAGGGTGAGACCGCTTGCGGTTTCGCCGCGATAATCGGCGCGCCGAATGCCGGAAAGTCGACCCTGACCAATCAACTCGTCGGGTCCAAGGTCACTATTGTCACGCACAAGGTCCAGACCACGCGAACCCGGTTGAGGGGCATTCTGATCGCGGGCAACACGCAGATCATCCTGGTCGACACGCCGGGAATCTTCCGTCCGCGCCGCCGGCTTGATCGGGCCATGGTCGAAGCGGCCTGGCACGAGGCGCTGGAGGCGGATGTCGTCCTCTTGCTCGTGGATGCTCAGAAGGGTGTGGACGAGCAGGTCGATTCGATCATTGAGCGGCTGGCCGGGATCAAGCAACCGCTGCTCCTTGTGCTGAACAAGATCGACCGGGTCCGCAAGGACCGTCTGCTGGAGATGACGGCGCAACTCAGCGCGCGGGTGAACTTCGACCGGGTCTTTATGATCTCGGCGCTGACGGGTGACGGTGTTGCCGATCTGCGAGACTATCTCGCCGAGGCGATGCCGCCCGGCCCGTGGCTTTACCCGGAAGATCAGCTTGCAGATGCGCCGCTGCGCGTCTGGGCGGCGGAGGTCACGCGGGAGAAGGTTTTTCTGCGCCTGCACGACGAACTGCCCTACGAATCCACTGTCGAGACGACCGAGTTCAAGCATCTGAAGGATGGCTCGATCCGGATTGAGCAGATCATCTATGTCGCCCGCGAAAGCCAGCGGAAGATCGTGCTCGGCGCGGGTGGGCGCACGATCAAGCAGATCTCGATGCAGGCGCGACAGGAGTTGAGCGAACAACTCGGCGTTCCCGTGCATCTGTTCCTTCAGGTGAAGGTGCGCGAGCACTGGGCCGAAGACCCCTCGCTGTATGCCGCGATGGGGCTCGAATTTCCGAAGCGATAAGCCATGCAGTGGACGGATGAAGGCATCGTGCTGTCGGTGAGGCCGCACGGCGAGACGGCGGCGATTGCGGAACTGTTGACGCGCGAGCATGGCCGGCATCTCGGCCTGGTGCATGGCGGGCGCTCGCGGCGGCTGCGGCCGGTGCTGCAGCCGGGCAACGCAGTGCGCGCGCTCTGGCGGGCGCGGCTGCCCGACCAGTTGGGCGCGATGACGGTCGAGGCCGAAACGTCTTATGCGGCGCAGGCGATGAGCGACCGGCTGGCGCTGCTCGCGCTGAGTTCAGCGTGTTACCTGGCGCGGCTTCTGCCCGAACGGGATCCGCATCCTGAGGTCTATGAAAGCCTGCGCGAACTCATGGCGGCGTTGCCGGAACGGAACCTGTGGCCTGCGCTGCTCGTGACTTGGGAGCTGGCGCTGATCGGGGAGTTGGGCTTCGGCCTTGACCTGGGCCGCTGCGCAGCGACGGGGGCGCGGGCAGAGCTGCGCTATATCTCGCCGAAGTCGGGCCGCGCGGTCAGCGCCGGGGCGGGCGCCCCGTATCATGACAAGCTGTTGCCGCTGCCGCCGTTTCTCGCGGGCGACGACAAAGCACCATCCGATGCGGACATCTGTGACGGCTTGCGGCTGACCAGCTACTTCCTCGAAAAATGGGTGCTTGCGCCAAACGAGATGCGCCTGCCCGACGAGCGAATCCGGCTGCTACGCCAGCTTGAGAAGGCGGCCTCGCCTGCGCAAGGGTGAGGCAATTTTCGCTTGACCACTCGGCCTCGCCGCGTTTTTTCCCTACCGCGTTTGTGTTATGTTCCAATTTGAGAATTGCCGAGGAATAGGTGACTGCCAAGAAGAGGGAAGCGAGATGATGAAATCTGTCAGTTCAGTGTGCGCCGGGCTGATGGTCGCGGCCGGTCTGGCCGGCGCGGCTTCGGCGGCGCAGGTGGAGGCGCCGGTGTCCAACCTGCCGGCGGGCATCACGTCGCAGGCCGATGGTGTTCGCGTGGCCGACGCCGGGGATTTCGGCGCGGGCGTGGCCGTCGGCGTGATCGGCTCGCTGATCGCGCAGGGCATCGCCGAGGAGCGCGCCCGGGAAATCCGCAACGAGGAATGGCGTTGGCGCAAATGCGACCGGGAGTTTCGCTCGTTCGAGTGGGATACCGGCATGTACACGACCTATAGCGGTCATCGCCGCGTTTGCCCGTATCTGCGCTAAGCGCGCTGTTTTGATCGGTCAGCATCAGGTCACGCCTGTGCTTACCTGTGCTCGGGCTTGACGCGGGAAAGCGCAGTCCAGCGTCATCACCGGGCTTGACCCGGTGATCCAATCGCAAGGGCAACCTCTTGTTTCTGGATTGCCGGATTACTCGGGTCAGGCCCGAGCACATGCAAGTCCGGCAATGACGAAAAGATGAGCTTTTGCCACCTGTTGGACATTGTGGCCAACGGTGAAGCTGACGAGTAACGGATAAGCGCGGCTGGGGCTTCCAGCCGCGTTTTTTATTGCGCGGCGGTGTCGTCGAAGCGGCCGGATTTCGGGAAGCCGCGTGGGACGGGCTTGCCGGCGCTGGCGCGGCTGCCGGTCCATTCGGCCAGATCGGTGACGGTGCGCGTGCGCCCGGCGCTTCAAATCCTTACGATCCGTCCAGCAGCCGCGTGACAAGGTCATCGATTTGTTGGGAAAGACCAGCCTCCGCGAGAGCAGTGCGGATCACTTCGCGAGCCTTCTGGAAACCGACGGTCTTAGGGATATCGATGGCGGCGGCCACCTGTTCCGCCTCCGCACCGGCCGCGGCAAGGTCACCATGTAGCGGATTCTGGGCCGCAAACCGAGGTATGGGAAGGTTGAACATGACCTTATGGAAGTGGCGGGCACCCCATTGCCCTCTGGCTTGGAAGTCAGCGATGCGCATACGTGCGGTCTCACTGTTGAGAACGGTGGTGATATAGCGGGCTTCATCGAGTGATTCGAGTTTAGCCCAGTATACTCCACTTTCGACAATGGCTGAGCTGTCAGCCAACACTACTGCCGCGGGAATCTTGCCGGAGGTCGCATATGCGACCCGCAGAGATGGGACAGGAAACTGTGCGCCTAGTTCGTTGTGATAATTCCAGCGGTCGACGAGGAACATGTCGCTGGTCTTATTGGCATTCCAGGCGGCCTCCGCGTTCTCCATCCACGAGGCGAGATGCACCAAGCCCCGCCGCGATGCGCCGGCTGCGTCCAGCACATTGCCGTTTTGATCGGTTGGAATGACGCCCTCGAATGCCCTGAGCACGCGAAAAGGCGCGATCGATTCGCCAAGATAGACCGGCCGCAGAAACTCGGCCTCGACATTGCCTTCAAGGCCTTGGAGAGACTTCCAAGGCTCCTTTTCCTGGCGCGAACGCCAGCTCCGAACCAGCGGGGCGGCAGGGTTGCCGCCAAGCCGGCTTACGGGCGCTCGTTCGACAAGGCAAAGCATACGCGGCACCAATGTCGCTCCTTGCCGGAAGGCGGACCTGTAAGCCGATCCTCCTTCGTACTGCGCGGTTTCCAGCGCCGGAGCATTCTCGGTAATGGTGAGGTGAAGGTCCGCCATCTCCTCAGATGCATCGCGCTTCGGCAGACGCCCGGAAAACGCCGTTACCCGATCCGGCATGGCCTTTGCGAGCGCGTGTTCGCGGCGGGCGAACACAACGCAGGACGGCACAGGAAACAGAGGCTCAACGGAGTCGTCGAAAGTCCATGCCTCGTCGAAGGCAACCTTGGAGGACCCGAAAGACCCGTTGCGGAACGCTTCGAACTGGCCCCGAGTCAGCGCCGCCATCGGCATCACGAATGCGATACGTCCATCCCGCTTCAAATACAGTGCCACAGCACGGGCGAAGAACAGCGCGGAAAGATCGTTCTGGGCGGCGAGCTTGCCGCCGACATAAACCCGTTCGCCTCTGGAAAGTTCGCGAAACCTGTTTTGCAGGTCTTTATTCATGTGCCGAAACGCGAGCCAGGGCGGGTTGCCCACGATAACGTCCGCTTTACGGGTGTCTGCGGAGAGATATAGCGGGCGGCTCAGATTGCGGGCTACGTAAGCCCAGATCGAATTGCGGTCGGTACGGCGTAATTCGTCATAAAGTCTATAGGTTTCAGCAAGATCGGCCAGCACCCCTTCGTCCGCGATGCCCAAAGAGCGGACGGCAGCTACGAATGCCTTTACTCCACGGCCCTGTTCCGAGTGATCCTGCATACGTTGAACAACACTATCGAGCAGAGCGGGATCGCGGCAGACCACTTGCGGGAAGCGGAGCGCCTTCTCGCCAGTCGCCACCTGTCCCCGAGGTTCCTTCGCAGGGGGCGCAGGAACGGAAACGATCAGTTCCTCGCCCGCAAGCATGTGCTTGACCGAGAGTTGCAGGGCATCGCCGACATAGACAGGAATAGAGATGCTAGCTGCACGGCTCCCGAGAACAGGACCGAGCGCCAGGAGGTAGGTAACGCGAGCGATGATCGCCGCGACTGGGTGGATGTCCATTCCGGCGACAAGCGTAGTGGCGCGGGCCGCCCGCTCCGGCTCCGGGATCCCCTCCTCCGCAGCGACGGAAAGGAACCTCTTTACCGCATGGAACAGGAAGGTTCCCGAACCGCACGCGGGATCGAGCACACGCTGATTGAGGGGATCACTCACCGTGTGCCGAACGACCTTCTTGGCGAGCCAGTCGGGCGTATAGTATTCGCCAAGGCCATGCCGCTGCGCCCGGTCTATCAGCGATTCATAGAGCACCTTGAGAACGTCAGTGTCGACATCGACCAAGCGGAAACGGGCGACGTGTCGCACGATCCGCTGTACCAAATCGGGACCGCCGGGCGCTTCCAGTATCCAGTCGAAAAAATCGCTTTCTACGGCGCCGTTAACGCCGTGAGCGACGAACTGCTGGCCAGAAAGAAGGTCGTCCGGTTTGGAAGTGGGTAGTTCAAGAACCTTAGCTGCGATCGCCTTGGCGACGATGACGAGGAATGTATGCTGAAACCATAATGCCTCATCCTCGATATCGTTACCATAGACGAGGCGAAGGAGCTGCTGCCAGAGCTGACGCTTTAGTGCCGCGGTGGGGCGATCCGCTACCTTCTCCCAAGCATCGGAGAGATCGGCCAATGCGCGCTTAAATGCGACACTCTCGGCCCCGAGCTGCAAGCGGATCGTTTCGGCGTCGGGGGCAAGCTCTGAACCTACAGCCAAGGTCCCCTTTAAATGGCCCAGAAACTGTCCAGGACAGGAAGGATCGAGACGCCACTCCTTTAGCGTTACCAAAATACCTGCACGCAGTTCGTAAGCAATCCAGTCAAGACCGTCGGTTACGACGGCGACATAGCGCTCGCCGGTGTCACCCTCCCGCCCAGCGAGATAATCCGGCACACGGCGCTCTGCATCTGCGCGCTCGCGGCCGAGGTCAGACTTTACCTCGAAAATCGTGCGCCCCAGGACCGCATCAATACGGCCACGCACCTCTGGGACCGGTTCTTCAAAATAAACGTCGACCCGATCTGCCTTGAATTCGGCAACCAAAAGTTCCCGGATCGAGGATTTGACCTCGTCATGGCCGGGCTTGCGCGCGAGATCCTGTAGAAGGCTGTCGATGCGTTCGTTGCTCACAATGAAGCCTCTATCACGATCGCCCTCGCCCAATACATTTTATGAGAGTTGGGCTTAAAAAGCTTTTGGTAACCAACGAGCAAACGAATATAGCCGCTTCGAATCGATGAAGCGACCCGACAAATTTAATGTCTCAGGGCAAAGCACACTATGACGGCGTGTCGTCGAAGCGGCCGGATTTCGGGAAGCCGCGTGGGACGGGCTTGCCGGCGCTGGCGCGGCTGCCGGTCCATTCGGCCAGATCGGTGACGGTGCGCGTGCGCCCGGCGCTGTCGGTCCATTGCAGGCCCTCGGCGCGGGTGAACACGCGCGCATCGCTCAAGGCCCCGCCGCGATAACGCTGAAGCCGGACGCCGCGCCCGCGCGTCATCTCGTTGACCTCATCCAGCCCGAACACCAGCAGCTTACGGTTGTCGCCGACCACCGCGACGCTGTCGCCGTCCGCCGGGGTGCAGACGACCGCCCGTTCGCCCTTCCCGAGGTTGAGCGCCTGCTTGCCCTTGCGCGTGGCGGCGTAGACCTCGCTCTCGCTCACGATGAAGCCGTTGCCCGCGTTCGAGGCGATAAGCAGCTTGCGGTTCGGGTCGTGGACCAGCAGCTCGACGATCCCGGCGTCTTCCTCCAGATCGACCATCAGCCGCACCGGCTCGCCGGCGCCGCGCCCGCCGGGCAGGTCGCTTGCGCTGAGCGTGTAAAACTTGCCGTTGGTGGCGAACAGGATGAGCTTGTCGGTCGTCTGCGCCTTGAGCGCGCGCAGCAGCTTGTCGCCGGTCTTGAATTGCAGCTTGTCCAGGTCGTTACCGTGGCCTTTCAGCGCGCGGATCCAGCCCTTTTCCGACAGGATGACGGTGATCGGTTCGCGCTCGATCAGCGCCTCGTCCAGGTTGACCTCGATCTGCGGCACATCGCCAAAGTCGGTGCGGCGGCGGCCGACCTCGGTGTCCTTGCCGAAGCGCGCGCGGACCTCGCCGATCTCGTCCGAGATGCGCGCCCACTGCTTGTCGTCGGAGGCCAAAAGCGCTTCAATCTCGCCCTTCTCGGCGGTGAGGGTGTCGTGCTCCTTGCGGATTTCGATCTCTTCGAGCTTGCGCAGCGCGCGCAGCCGCATGTTCAGGATCGCCTCGGCCTGCACCTCGGTCAGGTCGAAGCGCTCCATCATCACCGCCTTGGGGTGGTCCTCCTCCCGGATGATGTGGATGACCTCGTCGATGTTGAGATAGGCGACGAGATAACCGCCCAGCACCTCCAGCCGGTGCTCGATCTTCGCCAGCCGGTGGCGCGAGCGCCGGACCAGCACCTCCTTGCGGTGCGCCAGCCACTCGTTCAGCACCTCCCGCAAAGACAGCACGCGTGGCACCTGCCCGCCGCTCAAGACGTTCATGTTGAGCGGGATACGCGATTCCAGATCGGTCAGGCGGAACAGCTGCTCCATCAGCAGGTCGGGCTCCACCGTTCGGGACCGCGGCTCCAGCACGATGCGGATGTCCTCGGTCGACTCGTCACGCACATCGGCCAAGAGCGGCAGCTTTTTCGCGGTGAGCAGCTCGGCGATCTTCTCGATCAGGCGGGATTTCTGCACCTGGTACGGGATTTCGGTGACGACGATCTGCCACTGCCCGCGCCCGGTATCCTCCCGGTGCCAGCGCGCCCGCACGCGAAAACCCCCGCGCCCGGTGGCGTAGGCGTCCCCGATCGACGCGCGGTCCTCCACGATCACGCCGCCGGTGGGGAAGTCCGGGCCGGGGACGATGTCGGCAAGCTCGGCCGCCGTGATGTCGGGCCGCGCAATCAGCGCCTGCGCCGCGGCGCAAAGCTCATCGAGGTTATGCGGCGGGATGTTCGTCGCCATGCCGACCGCGATCCCCGCCGCGCCATTGGCCAGCAGGTTCGGCAGCGCGGCGGGCAGCACCACCGGCTCGCTGTCCTCGCCGTCATAGGTGTCGCGGAAATCGACCGTGTCCTCGTCGATGCCGTCGAGCAGCGCGCGGGCCGCCTCGGTCAGCCGCGCCTCGGTGTAGCGCATGGCCGCGGCGTTATCGCCGTCGACATTGCCGAAATTGCCCTGGCCGTCGACCAGCGGATAGCGCACCGCGAAGTTCTGCGCGAGGCGCACCAGCGCGTCATAGACCGCCTGGTCGCCGTGGGGGTGGTATTTACCGATGACGTCGCCGACCACGCGCGCGCATTTCTTGAAGCCGGCATCCGGATCGAGCCGGAGCTGGCGCATGGCGTAGAGCAGGCGGCGGTGAACGGGTTTCAGCCCGTCGCGCACGTCGGGCAGCGCGCGGTGCATGATGGTGGAAAGCGCGTAGGACAGGTAGCGCTCTTCCAGCGCGTCGCGCAGGTTGACCGGGGTGGGGTCGGGCGTGGCGTCGGAGGGCGGTGGTGTCTGGTTCATGGGTTTTGGTTAGCGGAGTCGCGGTGGGGTGGCAAGCGCATCCACGCTTGACAAACCTCTTTATTGGCGATCCGAATCTGAGTATTTATTTTGCCTCCCACCCTTCAACAACCCTATATAAAATGATGCCATGCCCAACGACACCACGGGATCGCTCACAGACGAAGAAAAATCGATAGTCAAATCACTGTTAGCTGACGGCTGGAGAAATCAAGATATCCATGCTCTCGTGAACAATGGACGGAAAGCGACTGTCAACTTCGCGAGAATCACGGAGGTGAAACAAGATGATACGATTCCATTGGCCTCCGATAATACCGTTGAGCTATTTAAGGAAAAAAAGAGATCGTATGATCCAATTACTGGGTTAAATCTGTTTGATGACGAGCGCCTGATACGATCGCGAGAGGCGATGTATGTGGCTGTCCAAGTTTTTAACAACCCGAGCGTAAAATTCAAGACCGAGACATTCTGCGTAATGGCTATAATCGCCTGGACATACCTCCTACACGAGTATTATGTTCGGTCAAACATCAATATCGTAAACAAGCAAGGAAAAACATTCAGTCTATCATACATGTTGCGTCGGAATGACTGCCCCCTCCGAAAAGGGGTGATTCATAACCTTGAAGATATGATTGAAATTCGGGATGCTGTGGAGCACAAGCTTTTTGCAAGAGCCGACAAAAAGTTTTTTCCTTTATTTCAAGCGTGTTGTTTAAATTTTGATAATTCAATACGGGAGTTATTTGGAGAGTCGTGCTCACTCCGAAATGATCTTGATTTTGCATTGCAATTTGCTAAGTTAGATATTGAGCAAATTTCGGTGGTTCAGGATTTTGATATTCCTAGTCATATTAGCTCGCTGGACTCTGAGCTGACCGGAAGACGCAGCGAAGAAGAAATTAATGACCTCGAATATAGATTTAGGGTCGTGTATACTTTGGAAAGTGCGCCGAAAAGCCAAGCGCATATTAGATTTATCAATCCCAACAGCGAAGAAGGAAAAGAGATACGGCACGTTCTTGTAAAGCATAAGCCTTCAGACCAACTCTATCCGTATAAACCTAGTCATGCGGCTGCGCTTGTTGCTGAACGATCAGGGCGACACTTCAGCTTGCACCTTCACACAAAGGCTTGGAAAAAATACCGCGTGAGACCGCCTTCAGGATCTCCCAATCCTGATCAAACGGATCCGGATTATTGTACTTACAATTCGCTATACAAATCGTACTCATATTCTGACGCTTGGATAGATTTCCTTGTTGCTGAGATTGCTACCGATTCAGGTTATAATCAATTAAAAAATTTTACAGAGTCGAATTAAAGTCCATCAAATATCCAGCCCGTCCGCATAGGGCGCGCGCTCCTGGATAAACGCGAACCGCGCCTCCGGCTTCGTGCCCATCAGCCGGTCGACCACGCCGGCCGTCGCGCCGTCATCCTCTTCGATCGCCACGCGCAACAGGCTCCGCGTCGCCGGGTCCATCGTCGTCTCCTTGAGCTGCGCGGGCATCATCTCGCCCAGACCCTTGAACCGCGCGATCTCCACCTTGCCCTTGCCGGTGAATTCGCTTTCCAGCAGCGCGTCCTTGTGCGCGTCGTCGCGCGCATAAAGCGTCTTGCCGCCCTGCGTCAGCCGGTAGAGCGGCGGCACCGCAAGGTACAGATGCCCGCCCTCGATCAGCGGGCGCATCTGCGTGTAGAAGAAGGTCATCAGCAGCGAGGCGATATGCGCGCCGTCCACATCCGCGTCCGTCATCACGATCACCCGCTCATAGCGCAGGTCGTCCGCGCGGAAGGCGCTGCCCGTCCCGCAGCCCAGCGCCAGCACGAGGTCGGACAGAAGCTGGTTCTGCGCCAGCTTGGCGGATGAGGCGTTCGCCACGTTAAGGATCTTGCCGCGCAGCGGCAGCACCGCCTGCGTGCGCCGGTCACGCGCCTGCTTGGCCGAGCCGCCGGCCGAATCGCCCTCGACGATGAAGATTTCGCTGCCCGCCGCCGTGTTCTGCGAGCAGTCGGCCAGCTTGCCGGGCAGGCGCAGCTTGCGCGTCGCGGCCTTGCGGTTCACCTCCTTCTCGCGCTTGCGCCGCAGCCGCTCCTCCGCGCGCTCGATGACGAACTCCAGAAGGCGCGAGGCTTGCGCGGGGCTGGCCGTCAGCCAGTGGTCGAACTCGTCGCGCACCGCCTGCTCGACGATCCGCGCGGCGGACTGGCTGGCGAGCTTCTCCTTGGTCTGGCCCTGGAACTCCGGCTCGCGGATGAACACCGAGAGCATCGCGCCGGCGGCGGCCATCACGTCCTCGGCGGTGATCTGCGCGGCCTTCTTGTTGCCGACCATCTCGCCATAGGCGCGCAGGCCCTTCGACAGCGCGGCGCGCAGGCCGGTTTCATGCGTGCCGCCCTCGGGCGTCGGGACGGTGTTGCAATATGAGCTCATGAAGGCGTCGCGGTCGCCCAGCCAGGTGATCGCCCATTCGACCGTGCCGTGGCCGGTTTCCGCCTTGTGCTTGCCGGCGAATGGCGCAGGGGTGACGGTCGTCGCCCCGGCCGTTCGCTCGGCGAGGAAGTCGGCCAGCCCGCCAGGGAAGTGAAACTCGGCCTCCGCCGGGATGTCGTCATTTGCGCCGATCAGCTCCGGGTCGCAGGACCAGCCGATCTTCACGCCGCCGAACAGATATGCCTTCGCCCGGCTCATGCGGAAGATGCGCGCCGCGCGGAAGGCCGCGCCCTCGCCGAAAATCTCCGGGTCAGGCAGGAAGCGCATCGCGGTGCCGCGCCGCCCGCGCGTCGGGCCGACGCGCTCCAGCGCCGTGACGGGCTGCCCGCGCTCATAGACCTGCCGCCACAGCGCGCCGTCCCGCGCGACCTCCACCTCCAGCCGCGCAGAGAGCGCATTGACCACCGACACGCCCACGCCGTGCAGGCCGCCCGAGGTCGCGTAGACCTTCGAGTTGAACTTGCCGCCGGAGTGCAGCGTCGTGAGGATCACCTCCAGCGCCGACTTGTCGGTGAACTTCGGGTGCGGGTCTACGGGTATGCCGCGCCCGTCGTCGCGCACGGTCAGGAAGCCGTCGGCCTCCAGCTCGACCGTGATGCGCGTGGCGTGGCCCTCCACCGCCTCGTCCATCGCGTTGTCTATCACCTCGGCGAAGAGGTGGTGCAGCGCCTTCTCGTCCGTCCCGCCGATATACATGCCGGGCCGGCGGCGCACCGGCTCGAGACCTTCGAGAATTTCGATGTCGGCGGCGGTATAGGAGCCGTCCTTGTTGACGCGCGCCTTTGTGTTCTGGTTGCCCTGCGGCGCGGCGGCGAACAGATCGTTGGATGATGTCATATCTGGCTGTCGGTCGCTGTTTGGCTTGGCCCATTCTGCCCGATTCGCGCGCGCAGCGGCGCGAATCCCTCGCCGTCTTGCTCGCACGGGAACCTCAAGCCCGCAAGTGCCGCTGGGCGGGCTGTGGGCAGGTTTCACTTTGTTATTCGGGGCGGAAGGCAGCCCAAAAAAGGCGCCGGAGCCGTGTAACGGCCCGGCGCGGAGTTCAGACCTCGTCAACAGGATTCACGAACGGCTGCACCGGAATGCGCTGTCTGGCGCGGCAAGGAACCAGAGCGCCCCATCGCCGCTGTTCGTAAAACCCTACAGACCCATCGGCCTCGTCTCAACGCAGTGACAGCCGCCGACGGCTCCTGACTCCAGTCATAATCAATTCTGTGTGAGAAGAAAGCGGGCAATTTTGAAAAAATTGCATTTTTTACGGGTCAGGTAAATGCGGGAGTGTCCTTCGACACATGCTCACACGGCTGAAGCGGATTTGAGGACGTCTCGTCACGGAATGTTTCCGCGAGCCGCGAACCGAGGAGCGTGTCGTAGACGTCCAGCGTGGCAGACTGCATCGCCTGCGTCGTGAAGCGTGCCGTGACATGCGCCCGGCCGCGCGCGCCTATTCGCGCCAAGGTCTCGGGCGGGAGGCGCAGCGCGTTTTCGAGGCAGGCAGCGAGGGCATCCGGGTCGTCGGGCGCGACCAGCCAACCCGTGCCCTCGTCCCCCGAACAGCGCATCGGCACCAGCGTCTCCGGCAACGCACCGCGCTCCGCGACGATGACCGGTTTTTCGGCCGCCTGCGCTTCCGCCGAGGCGCGTCCGAAGGCTTCGGCCTCGCGTGAGGCGACCACGACGATCTCGGCCGCGCGGCAGGCGGCAGGCACGTCCGAAACGTGGCCGACCAGTTTGATCCGGCCGTCCAGTCCGTTCGCGGCGATCAGCTCGCGGAGTTGGCGTTCATATTCGTGCCGCCCCTGCGCATCGCCCGCGAGCACAACGGCCACGTCGCCCATATCGGCTTGCTTCAAGACGCGCGCGGCCGCGGCGATGACGATGTCCTGCCCCTTCCAGCGGGTGAGGCGGGCGACCTGCAGCACGATCCGCGTTTCCGGCGCGACGCCCCAGGCCGCGCGCAGCGCCGCGACCCGCTCGGGCGAAACGGCGTCCGGTGCGAACCGTTCGACATCCACTCCGCGATAGATCACGCGCACCTGTTCCGGCTGCGTCCCATGCCGGCGCATGAGCAGATCGGCGGTGTAGCGCGAATTGGCGATGACGACGTCGCCGCGCGCCATGACAGAGTTGTAAAAGCTCTTGGCCCGCGATTTCTGGTTATAGGCGCCGTGATAGGTTGTCACGAATGGCACCCCGGCTAGCCGGGCCGCCGCCAGCGCGCTCCAGGCCGGGGCGCGGCTGCGGGCATGGACCAGATCGACGCCGCGCGCCCGGATCAGACCGCGCAGCGCCGCGATGTTCGCCGCCATGCGCACGGGGTTCTTGGTGGCGAGCGGCAAGGGGCAAAGCTCGCCGCCCGCCCGCGCCAGCGTCTCCTCCAGGCGTCCGCCCTGCGAGGCCACAAGACACCGCCCGCCCGTGCGCGTCACCGCTTCGACCATCTCGATCGCGGACGCCTCGGCGCCCCCGGTGTCGAGTTCAGGCACGACTTGAAGTACTGTGGGTGAGGGCTTGCCGCTCACGCTTGAACCACCGCGCAGATATATGATGTTTGTCGGCTCGAGCCGGAAACGAGTGGGGACCTTAGAATGAGCACCGAGAACAATCAATTCCGCCTGCCTTCGCAGACGCTCCCAGTGACGGATGCCAGCGGCAACACGACCGACATCGCCACCATCTGGCACCGTGGCTCCGGCCCGTACCGCCCCACCATCATGTGGCTGAGCGGTTTCAAGTCCGACATGCGCGGCGGCAAGGCGATGAGTCTGGCGGAGTGGTGCGGCTGGCACGATTACGGTTTCCTGAGCCTCGATTATTCCGGCCACGGCGAGTCGGGCGGCCGCTTTGAAGACGGCACCATTGGCGACTGGCTCGCGCAGGCGCGGGCGGTCCTAGAGTGGGCCGATCCGGCGCGCTTCGTGATGGTGGGCTCCAGCATGGGCGGCTGGATCGCCATGCTGCTGATGCGTCAGTTGATGAAGGAAGATCCCGAACGCGCCAAGCGGGCGATCGGGCTGGTGCTGATCGCGCCGGCCTGGAACATGACCGAGCGCATCTACAACGAGATGACCGACGAACAACGCGCGGCGCTCGAACGCGACGGCGAGGTGATTCGCCCGTCCGACTATGATCCAGCCGGCTATCCCATCACCCGCAAGCTGATCGAGGAGGGCAAACGGTATCTGATCCCTTCAGACACTCCGATCGACGTGGGCGCGCCGGTGCGAATCATTCAGGGGATGCACGACGAAGATGTTCCGTGGCGCGATTCGCTGGAGCTCTTTCAGCGACTGGTGCAGGAGGACGCTCACCTGCATCTGGTCCGCGATGGCGAGCATCGCCTGTCACGGCCGCAGGACATCCATCTGATCTTTAATGCGGTGCGGCATGTGCTTGAAACCCTGACGGAGTCCTGAGGCTGTCCAGCGCGCTTGATTCGCCTTGGACTGTTCCGTTACCGTTTCCATTTAAAGTGGTGGCAAGGCGGGAATACTGCCGAGGACCCAGCCGCGAAGCGGAGCAAGTCGTGACCAAGCACGCCAGGCGATTTCCCGAGTTCTACATCACGGCGCCACAGCCCTGCCCATACCTGCCGAACCGGCGCGAGCGAAAACTGTTTACCCATCTCGTACCGGGAAAATCCTCGGCGATCATTGATAACCTGCTGACCAACGGCTTCAGGCGCAGCCAGAACATCGCTTACATCCCCTATTGCGAGAATTGCTCGGCCTGCGTGTCGGTCCGGATCGTCGTTGATCAGTTCGAACGAAAACGCACCAACAAGCGTATCTGGAAACGCAACCACGACCTGTATGTGGAGCGCGTCTCGGCGATCCCGACTGCAGAGCAATATGCGCTGTTCAGCGATTATGTCGGTACGCGCCACGCCGATGGCGGGATGGCCGATATGTCCGCGCTGGATTACTCGATGATGGTGCGCGACAGCGTCATCGACACGTTCCTGAGCGAGTACCGCCAGCGCCCGGAAGACGCCGCCCCGGATGCCGATCCGCAGGACTGGCCGCTGGTCGCCGTCGCGTTGTGCGACCGTCTGAGCGACGGGCTGTCGCTGGTCTACAGCTTCTTCGATCCGGAGCTGTCCTGGCGGAGCCTCGGCAACTTCATAATCCTTGAGCACATCGAGCAGGCGCGGCGCGAAGGCTTGCCCTACGTTTACCTGGGCTACTGGATCAAGGACTCGCCGAAGATGGCCTACAAGACGCGCTTTCAGCCGCAAGAGCATCTGACCGCGCGTGGTTGGGTGCTGTACGAGCCTGAAGACGGTGAGGAATAGCGGGTCTCAGATACGCTGGTTATATTCGCCGACCTCGTCGTAGCTCTGCAGGTGCGAATCGATCGCCTCGAAGATCGCGCGCATGTTCTCTTCGCTGGTCGGGCTTTCGACCACCACGACCAGCTTCGGCTCGTTCGACGAAGCGCGCACGAGGCCCCATGTCCCGTCCTCCAGCACGATCCGCACGCCGTTGACCGTGATGAGATCGCGAATCGGTTGCCCCGCCAGCTCCGCGCCGCTCCGGGAAAGCTGCTTGAAGTGCGCGGTCACCCGGTCGATCACGTCATACTTCTTGTCGTCCGGGCAGTGCGGCGACATCGTCGGCGACTGCCAGGCGGGCGGCAGGTCGCGCAGCAGATCGGCGAGGCTCTTGTCCGGGTTGCGGTCGAGCATCTCGCACACCGCCAGCCCGGCGATCAGGCCGTCGTCATAGCCCCGGCCCAGCGGCGGGTTGAAGAAAAAGTGCCCGGATTTCTCGAAGCCGACCAGCGCCCCGACCTCGTGGCTGTAGCGCTTGATGTAGGAGTGGCCGGTCTTCCAGTAGTCGGTCGTGGCTTGGTTCGCCTTCAGGACAGGATCGGTCAGGAACAGGCCGGTTGATTTGACGTCAGCGACGAACTTCGCGCCCTTGTGCTGGTAAGAGATGTCGCGCGCCAGCATCAGGCCCATCCGGTCGGCGAAAATCTCCTTGCCCTCGTTGTCGACGAAGCCGCAGCGGTCGCCGTCGCCGTCGAAGCCGAGCGCCACATCCGCCCCGTGCTCCAGCACCGCGTCGCGCATGGCATGGAGCATCGCCATGTCTTCCGGGTTCGGGTTGTGGCGGGGGAAAGTGTAGTCGAGCGTGCAGTCCAGCGGCACGACCTCGCAGCCCACCGCCTCGAACACGCGCGGCGAAAAATAGCCCGCCGTGCCGTTGCCGCAGGCCACGACGACCTTGGGCCGGCGCGTCAGCTTTGGCCGGTCGGTCAGATCGGCGATGTACCGCTCCGCCATGTCCGGCACGCGCATGTAGCGCCCGCCGCCCGGAAGTTCATATTCACCGTCAAGCACCATCCGGCGCAGCGCGTCCATCTCGTCCGGGCCGAAGGTCAGCGGGCGCTGCATCCCGATCTTGATGCCGGTCCAGCCGTTGGGGTTGTGGCTCGCCGTGACCATCGCCACACCCTCGACCTCAAGCGCGAACTGGGCGAAATAGGCCATCGGCGACAGCGCCAGCCCGATATCGTGCACCTCAGCGCCGCCCGACAGCAGTCCGGCGATCAGCGCCTGTTTCACGGCGCAGGAATAGGAGCGGTAATCATGCCCGACGACGATTCGCGCCGGCACGCCGCGCTGGCGCATGAGCGTTGCCAGGCTCGCGCCGATGGCGTGGAAGCCGGGCAGGTTGATGTCTTCGGGATAGCGCCAGCGCGCGTCGTACTCACGAAAACCCGACGGCTTGACATAGGCGAACTGCTCGAACTCCGCGGTGTTCGGCGTCAGATCGGTGCGCGGCTTCGCGGTCATGTCGCTCCCGTCGGTTGCGCGGGCGACGGCTATTGCGTGAGTGTCAGTTGCTGCCCGCTCATCTCGAATCGGCTTAGCCGATTGATGAAACTCATGCCAAGCAGATTTTGCCGGAGCCGCCCCGGTGCTGTCACCACGGCGTCGACATGGCGCACGACGATCTCGCCGATTCGCACCTCGTCGAGCACGACGGGCGCCACCGCCGTTGTCCCGTTGGCCGTTTCCGTCTTCTTGATGAAAGGCAGCTCGGACGGCTGGAGCCCCAAGCTCAACGCGGTCTTGAAGGTCAGCGCCACATAGGTCGCGCCGGTGTCGGTCATCATCTCCACCGGCATGCCGTTGATATCCGCGGTGACGCTGAAATGCCCGAGCGCGTTCGCCTTGAGGGTCACGCTGCGGTCCGGCTGCGAGTCCGAAGCCTGCGACTCATCGCTCTCCGCGCGCACGACTTCGGCTTGCCATGTCGGATCCGGCCGAACCTGCGCAACCGACAAATTCTGATGCGCCGGCTCGAAATAATGATAACTCGCCAGCGCCGCGAAAATCCCCGCAAGCGCGGGCGCGACACTGCACGCGCCGGGAAAGCGCCTCATGGCCCTTGTGTCCCCTCGTACTCCTGCACCCGAATCGAAACGCCTGCCGCTGTTACCCCCGCAGCGTCAGGACGTCTCCGGAGAACTCATAGGAACGCAAACGGCTTAAGAAACTCATACCAAGAAGGCTTTTTGAAAGCGAACCGGGCCGCGTGACCAGCGCCTCGACATTGCGCCGCACGACCGGGCCGACCGCCACCTCGTTCAGCCGCAGCCTTGCGGCGTAGGAGCGGCCATTCGCCGTCTGCACCGGCACATTATAAGAGATGCCGGACAGATCGATCCCGGCGCGGCGCGCATCCTCGGCCCGCAGCACCAGCGCGGACGCGCCCGTGTCAACGATCATGTCGATCTCGGCGCCCTTGACCGAGACCCGCGCGGTGAAATGCCCGTCCCAGCCGCGGCGCACGCGCACGGCCTGCGTCTCGCCCACGCTGGACACCGCCACCTGCGAGCCGCGCGGCAAAAGCTCGCCCGCCACCCGCTCGGCCACCACCAGCAGCTCGGCGCGGTAGGCGTACACGCCGACCAGGAACAGCATCAGCAGCAGCCACGCCGCGATGTCCCGCGCCGCGGTGCCGATTCGCCCGCGATACGCGCCCAGCAGCGCGCTGCCGAGGAACACCACCAGCGCCAGCCCCGCCACCAGCCGCGCGAACGCCTCGTTGCTGAACCCCGCGATGGTGCCCGCGTCATGCGACACGATCAGCGCGACCGCCGCCGCGCATAACACACCCAGGGCGATCCACACCGCCACGCTTTGCCCTCCTCACATTTGCCGCGCGTCACGCACGCGCGCACGATAGCGTTAATGCCTTAAAGGATAGTGCGCGCGCGCAAGTTTGGCGAGGGGCGCGGCCCGGCGTCATTGCGAGCGCAGCGACGCAATCCAGCCCGAAACGTTGTCCTCGCGGCTGGATCGCTTCGGCCTAGCGGCCTCGCGATGACGGTTGTCCCTGGTGCCGCCCGGCGTCATTGCGAACGAAGTGACGCAATCCAGCCGCAAACGCCAATGCTAACCGCTGGATCGCTTCGGGCCATCGGGCTTCGCGATGACGTCGGTGTCACGCGATGATCTCTGGATAGAGGTCGGCCCAACCAGGATTGTGCGCCTCGATCAGGGCAATTTTCTTCGCGCGCGAGCCGGCCTTGATTTGCTTCTCGCGGGCGATGGCATCGGCGATGTGGTCGAACAGCTCGAAGTGCACGAGCCGATCGCAGCCGTATCTTGCGGCGAAGCCCTCTGATACACCTGTCTTGTGCTCGTGGATTCGCTTGACGAGGTTGGATGTGACCCCGGTGTAAAGCGTCCCGTCGCGCCTGTTGGCAAGGATGTAGACCGCTGCTTGCCTGTCGTTGTGTATTGGCTTCATGACGTTGGCTCCCGTCCAGACGCGCGGCAACATTGTTGTCATTGCGCGCGTCTCGTTCTGTCATTGCGAACGAAGTGACGCAATCCAGCCGCAAACGCCAATGCCAACCGCTGGATGGCTTCGGGCCTGCGGCCCTCGCCATGACGGTTGTTATGGCGCCGCTCGTCGGCATTACGAATCCACCTCCCCATGTCATTGCGAGCGAAGCGAAGCAATCCAGCCAAGAACGCTAACGCTCGCCGCTGGATCGCTTCGGGCTTGCAGCCCTCGCGATGACGGTTGTCCTTGGCGCCGCCCGGCGTCATTGCGAACGAAGTGGAGCCGAAGGCCGGCGCGGAGCGACGACGCAATCCAGCCGCAAACGCCAATGCCAACCGCTGGATGGCTTCGGGCCTGCGGCCCTCGCCATGACGTGGCGGGCGGGGCTTCGCGATGACGCCAACCTGCGCCGCCACCAACCCCCAAGTGGCGCAAAAGCAACAAGGTCGCTCGGATTCCACACAGCGTGTTGGGTTGCTGTTTACCCCCCACGGCGATTGGACTAACAGTGAGATGCACGTTTGGTGCGCTGCTCAGCAAACGGCGGCTTGATCACCGCCTTGGGCAGCAAGCCAAGCACTGAACCGCTCCGGCGAACGGATGGGGGTCATCCAAGAGTTTGGCGGTGCGTTCATCAAGTCCGGCTAGCCAGATGGGGGTGCGCAAGCACTTGGCGAGGCCGGCAACAACGGCGCGGGAACGTTAATTCCCGCATTTGGGCACCTCGGTGCGTTTTTGCCGAGGTAAAACTGGAGATGGTGATGATTGGGGGAACTATGAAAACGACCAGTCGTTTTGCGCTGGCCGCTGCCGCCGGTCTCTTCGTGGGCGCGATGGCGTTCACGCCGGCGAAAGCTGCTGACCTGGGCGGTGACTGCTGCGCCGACCTGGAAGAGCGTGTTGCTGAGCTTGAGGCCACTACGGTCCGCAAGGGCAACCGCGTGGTCTCGGTCCAGCTTTATGGTCAGGTCAATCGTGCCCTGATGTTCTGGGATGACGGTGTCGACTCTGACGTTTACGAAGTCGACGGTGACGGGTCCGGCACGCGTATTGGCGTGCGTGGCTCGGGCGCCCTGATGTCGGGCGTGGAAGCCGGCTATCGCCTTGAGTGGGAGCTGCAGACCAATGACAGTTCCGACGTAAGTCAATTCAATCACGAGGGCGATGGCGTCAAAGACGGTATCGCTCTGCGTCAGGCAAACGTCTATCTCGACGGATCCTTCGGCCGTGTCACCCTGGGGCAGCAGTCTTCGGCGCTTGACGGCGTTGCCCAGGTAAATCTCGGCGGCACGTTCGCCGTGCCGGACAGCACGAGCGTCGGCGGCTTTTTGATCCGCGATGACAATGAGAACGTTACGCCTGGCTTCACTTGGGGCGATGTCATCTTTGACGGTGACGGTGGCCGCAACAACGGCATCCGTTATGATTCGCCGTCGCTGGCCGGGTTTATCTTGTCGGCCTTCTGGGGCGAGGATGATCTCGCCCAGGTCGCGCTGCGTTTTAGCAAGGAGTGGAACTCGGTTCGTGTTGCTGCGGCAGTCGGTTACGGCCTGAGTGATCCTGACTTGAAGACGGAAGGTCCAGGTGCTGGTACCGGTTTGGAGGGCTCTGACGACGAGCTCGAGTGGGTTGTCGGCTCTGTGTCGGCGATGCACGTGCCGACCGGCATCTTCGCAATGTTCAGCGCGCATGACAGCGAGCTGGATTATGAGGCGGCTGGCACCGATGATCTTGAGCGCTCGCACTGGTATGTGCAGGCCGGTGTGAACAAGAACTGGACCGGCATGGGCTCCACACGGATCTTCGGTGAGTACGGTGAGCATGAGACCGAGGGTGCTGTCGCCATTTCTGACGGAGTCTTCGACCCGAGCTTCCTCACTGGAGATGCCGAAGCTACCGTTATCGGTGGTGGTATCGAGCAGACCTTCGATGCTGCGGCGACCGACGTGTACCTCCATGTCCGCAACTATGAGCTGGACGGGGATACCCCGGACGAGTATGTGGAACAGGAGTACGAGGGTGACGCCGAAGATCTGACCACCGTCATGGGCGGTATGCGCGTCAAGTTCTAAGCCGGCTTGATCGCAGAACGATCCAAGGGGAGGCCGCCTTCGGGTGGCCTCTTTTTTTTTTGCGCTACCGCGCGCCGCGCCCGCCCGCCTGCCGTCATCGCGAGCGCAGCGCGGCGATCCAGCGTCGAACGCCGTGCCGTGCGGCTGGTTTGCTTCGGGCCTGCGGCCCTCGCAATGACGGTTACGCCGTCATCGCGAGCGCAGCGAAGCCGAAGGCCGGCGCGAAGCGACGACGCGATCCAGCCGCTAGCACCTTGCCGGGCGGCTGGTTTGCTTCAGCCCTTCGGGCTTCGCAATGACGAGGCGTCGCGGTGTGCTCTGCCGTCATCGCGAGCCTAGCGACGCGATCCAGCCAAGAACGCCGTACCTTGCCGCTGGTTTGCTTTGGGCCTGCGGCCCTCGCAATGACGGTTACGCCGTCATCGCGAGCGCAGCGTGGGGTGGACGCTGAGGCGCGCTCTGCCGTCATGCCCGTGCTTGACACGGGCATCCAGAGGTTGCGCCCACCCCTGATGGGTAGATCACCGGGTTCCCCGGATCGGTGTCCGGGGACAGGCAAGCCCGGTGGCGACGATGGCGTGGTGCTATTGTGTCATCGCGAGCGCAGCGAAGCGATCCAGCGTCGAACGCCGTGCCGTGCGGCTGGTTTGCTTCGGGCCTGCGGCCCTCGCAATGACGGTTACGCCGTCATCGCGAGCGAAGCGAAGCCGAAGGCCGGCGCGAAGCGACGACGCGATCCAGCGTCGAACGCCCTGCCGTGCGGCTGGTTTGCTTCAGCCCTTCGGGCTTCGCAATGACGAGGCGTCGCGGTGTGCTCTGCCGTCATCGCGAGCCTAGCGACGCGATCCAGCCAAGAACGCCGTACCGTGCCGCTGGTTTGCTTCGGGCCTGCGGCCCTCGCAATGACGGTTGACTTGGCACTTCCCCGTCATCGCGAGCGCAGCGAAGCGATCCAGCCTCACGCGCCGTACCTCTCGGCTGGATTGCTTCGGCCTGACGGCCTCGCAATGACGGCAATGACGCCGGTGTGGCATTGCGCTTGCCCCCTCCCAGCGCTTAAATCCGGGTTATGCCGAAAGCCGACAAGCCCACGCTCCCCAGCGCCGAAACCCTTCGCGCGCCCGCCGCCGCGCAATCCGCCCCGCCAGCGGACGCGCCTGCGCGCCCGGCCACCGGCCCCGACGTCATCGCCGGCTATCTCCCGCACCTGTCGGGCAGCCCCGGCGTCTACCGCATGATCGGCGCGGACGGCGAAGTGCTCTATGTCGGAAAGGCGCGCAACCTGAAAAAGCGCGTCAGCTCCTACGCGCGCGGCGGCGGGCACAACAACCGCATCACCAGCATGATCGCGCAGACCGCCGCGATGGAGTTCGTCACCACCGCGACCGAATCCGAGGCGCTGCTGCTCGAAGCGAACCTCATCAAGATCCACCGCCCGCGCTTCAACGTGTTGATGCGCGACGACAAGAGCTTCGCCAACATCCTGATCGCGCGCGACCACGAGGCCCCGCAACTGCGCAAGCATCGCGGCGCGCGCACGCGCAAGGGCGATTATTTCGGCCCCTTTGCCTCCGCCGGCGCGGTCAACCGCACGATCCACACGCTCCAGCGCGCGTTCTTGCTGCGCACCTGCACCGATTCGGTCTACGAAAGCCGCACGCGCCCCTGCCTGCTCTACCAGATCAAGCGCTGCGCCGGCCCCTGTACCGGCGAGATTTCGCTGGCCGACTATAACAAGCTCGCCGATGAGGCCGCCGCCTTCCTGCGCGGGGAGGGCAGCCGTGTGCGCGACGAGCTTCAGCAGAAGATGGAGGCCGCCAGCGCCGAACTCGACTTCGAGCGCGCCGCCATCTACCGCGACCGGCTCGCCGCGCTGGCGCAGATCACCGCGCGCCAGGACATCAACCTGGACGGCATCGAGGACGCCGACATCTTCGCCGCGGCGCAGGAGGGCGGGCAGACCTGCGTGCAGGTGTTCTTCTTCCGCGGCGGGCAGAACTGGGGCAACCGCGCCAACTTCCCGCGCGCCGACCAGCAGCAGACCGTCGAGGAGGTGCTGAGCGCCTTCATCGCGCAATTCTACGACGCGCAGCCCGCGCCGCCGACCGTGCTGGTCAGCCACGACCTGCCGGAGCGCGAATTGCTCTCCGAGGCGCTGAGCCTGAAGGCCGAGCGCAAGGTCCGCGTCCATGCGCCCAAGCGCGGCGAAAAGCGCGCCGCCGTCGAGCACGCGCAGCGCAACGCGCGCGAGGCGCTGGGCCGCCGTCTGGCCGAATCCGCGAGCCAGGCCCGCCTGCTGGAGGGGCTGGTCGACGCCTTCGGGCTGCAGGACGCGCCGCGCCGCATCGAGGTCTACGACAACAGCCACATCCAGGGCGGCCAGGCGGTCGGCGGGATGATCGTCGCGGGGCGCGAGGGCTTCGTGAAGTCGCACTACCGCAAGTTCAACATCAAGGCGGCCGATCTCACGCCGGGCGACGATTTCGGCATGATGCGCGAGGTGCTGCGCCGGCGCTTCACCCGGCTGATGAAGGAGGCCGCCCGCGCGCCGGACGCGCCCGCCGCTGGATCGCTTCGCGACGCTCGCGATGACGAGGAAGTAGGCCACACACCGTCATTGCGAGGGCCGCAGGCCCGAAGCAATCCAGCCCCGGACGACGCCGACCCCGACGCCTTTCCCGCTTGGCCGGACCTCGTGCTGATCGACGGCGGGCAGGGTCAGCTTTCGGCAGCTTCTGAGGTGTTCGCCGAACTGGGCATCAACGATGTGCCGCTCGTCGCCGTCGCCAAGGGGCCGGAGCGCAACGCCGGGCGCGAGCGCTTCTTCATGCCGGGCCGCAGCCCCTTCAGCCTGGAGCCGCGCGATCCAGTGCTCTACTTCATTCAGCGCCTGCGCGACGAAGCGCACCGCTTCGCCATCGGCGCGCACCGCACCCGGCGCAAGAACGCGAACGTGGCCAACCCGCTTGACGAAATCGCCGGCATCGGCCCGACGCGCAAACGCGCGCTCCTGAACCATTTCGGCTCGGCCAAGGCGGTGAGCCGCGCCGGGCTGGATGACCTCGCCGCCGTGCCCGGCATCAGCCGCTCGATGGCCGAGGCGATCTATAACCACTTCCACGACAAGTAAAAATCCCGCTGAGCATTTTCCGCGCTCTCACGATTTTAGCCCTGGCAGCCTTGCGCCCCGGCGGCCAAATCACCGATACTCTCTGCGTGGTGCGAACGTCGGCCAGCGGCGGGCCGGCGCGCCGCCAGATGCGAGGGGGCCCATGTCGTCCGAGCTTGCCTTTCGGGCGCAGCTCGTCATCAGCGAGCAACGCGAGGTTTACGATTATTGGCGACGCGCCGCGAACGGCCGGCCCATGCCGGCGCGCGCCGACCTTGATCCGGCGATGATGCGCCATCTGCTCCCCGGAATCAGCATCCTCGACGTGGGCGCGCGCTTCGACGCGTTGCGCTACCGGCTGGCCGGCACGCGACTTCATGACATCTACGGCTGTGAGGTGACCGGTCAGAACGTGTTCGAACTGCGCCTCGGGCCGAAACGACGCTATTGGCAGGCGGCCTATCGCCGCGTGGTGGAGGAGCGCATCCCGATGCAGGGCGCGGTAAAGGGGCCGGTCGCCGGGCGCGATCATGTCGTGCTGTTCTGGCTGCGCCTGCCGTTGTCTGATGACGGCGAGCGGGTGAGCAAGATCCTGTGTCACGATGTCGGGATCATGCCCGCGGCACTGGAGTCTGAAGCGCAGAGCGAGAATGTCGCGGAAGAATGAGGCTGGCGCCCATTGAGGTGGCGCCCCCTAGGGGAATCGAACCCCTGTTTCCAGGTTGAAAACCTGGCGTCCTAACCATTAGACGAAGGGGGCTTTGAAGCCCGGCCCGCGCTGCCCGCGAGCCGCCATAGCTTTACGTTCCGCGGCGCACGGCGTCAAGGGCGCTTTGCCGGCGCTGCGTCCTCAATCAGCACTTCGATGCGCTCGCGCCCGTTCCAGAAATCCCGCTGTAGCCGGCCGGCGATGTGCACCGGCGCATCGGGCTGCGACAATAGGTAATCGCCGAGCGGCGTGCCGACAACGCGGAACGCGACCGCGCCGATGGAGCCGCCGTCACTGCCGCGCAGAGAACAGCGTACATGGTTTTCACCAACCTGCTTGACGAAGCTTAGGCGCTGGCTCGGAAAGACGAAGCGCGGCGACGGGTTGCCCGCGCCGAACGGCCCGGCGCGTTCGATCTGGTCGATCAGCTCGGCGGTGGCCGCGCGCGGCGACAGCGCGCCGTCGATCTTCAGGCCGGCTTCGGCGCGCGCACGCATCGCGTCGCTGCCCAGCGCGTCGTCGAAAAAGGCGCGCAGGCTGTCAAGCCCGTCGCGCGCGATGGTGATGCCGGCCGCCATCTCGTGGCCGCCGCCCTGCAGCGCGAAGCCATTGGAGACCGCCGCGCGCACCGCCCGGCCGAGGTCGACGCCAGGAAGCGATCGGCCAGACCCTGTGCCGGTGCCCGCCGCATCGTCCCAGGCGAAGACGAAGCTCGGCCGCTGGAACCGCTCGACAAGCCGCGCGGCGACCAGCCCGATCAGCCCCTTGTGCCAGTCCGCCGAGCCGAGAAGCAAAACGGCGGTGTCCGGCTGTGCCTCCAGCATCGCCTCGGCCGCGGCGACCGCCTCTTCCAGCGCGCGGGCTTCCATCTCGCGGCGCTCCGCGTTCAGCGTGTCGAGCCGCGCGGCGATCTCGGCGGCCTCGCTCGCGTCGTCGCTGGCCAGCAGCCGCGCGCCCAGCCCGGCATCGCCGATCCGTCCGCCCGCATTGATGCGCGGGCCGAGCAGATAGCCCAGGTGATACGGCTCCGGCGGCTTGTTCAGCCCGGCGGCGTCGGCCAGCGCGGTGAGCCCTGGATTGCGCCGGCGGCGCATGACTTTCAGGCCCTGCGCCACGAGCGCGCGGTTCACGCCGGTGAGTGGCACGACATCGCAGACCGTCGCCAGCGCGACGAGATCGAGCAGCCCGCGCAGGTCCGGCCCCGCGTCCTGCCCGGCCGCGCGCAACTGTCGTGCCGTTTCAACCAGTAGCAGGAAGGTGACGCCCGCGCCGGCCAGATGGCCTTGCCCGCTCAGATCATCCTCACGGTTCGGATTGATGACGGCGTGGGCCGGGGGCAGCGTTTCGTCCGCCTGGTGATGGTCGACAACGACGACATCTGCCCCGAGCGTGACCGCCGCGGCGATTGGCTCGTGGCTCAGCGTTCCGCAGTCGACGGTGAGGATCAGCTTCGCTTCGCGCGCGAGCGCCTCCATCGCCGCGACATTCGGCCCGTAGCCCTCGCTCAGTCGGTCGGGAATATAGATGCGCGCTTCCAGACCGTGCGCGCGCAGGAATCGGGCCAGCAGCGCCGAGGATGCCGCGCCATCCACGTCGTAGTCGCCGAAAACCGCGACCGCCTCGCCTCGCCGGATCGCCTCGGCCACCCGCGCCGCGCCGGTTTCCATGTCGCGCAGCGAGGCGGGATCGGGCAGCAGGTCGCGCAGCGTCGGATTGAGCCAGGTGTCGATGTCCTCCAGCACCGCCCCGCGCGCCGCCAACACGCGCCCGAGCAGCTCGGGCAGGTCGTGGCGCTGGGAAATCGCCGTGGCGAGTGCGCTCTTATCTGGCGTAAGCCGGTCGATCCAGCGCAGACCGCGCACGGACTTCGTGATGCTCAGAAATGCGCTCTCCGGCTCGTCACTGATCGGTGGGGTCGGGGCAATGGCCATTCAGGCACTCGCACAATTACTTCTGAGTGGAGCCTACCCGATTCTGTGCATTGCGGGGCGGGCTGTGGAAAACGGGCAGAAGGTCATTCCCTGGTCAGGCGCTTGTGTCGGTAGCGCCCCAATCCAGCATCCAAGCTCACCGCTTCTGGATAGCTGCGGGCCTGTGCGGTCCACGGCTTTACGTTTCCGGGGGCGACCTGCGGGCTAAGCTGCCGCGAATCGGCACGAGTCAGCCCCTCGGCCCCCGCAGTGACGGTTTGCAGTCTAGGCGACGGGAAGATGCTTGTGCTGCGAGGAAACCCAGCGTACCGAACCACGCGCGCTGCGCATGGCGAGCGTGTGAGTGTGAATGCCGTTGGCGTCGGACAGGATGCCGCGCAATAGCGCGCCGCCACTGATCCCGGTCGCGGAGAAGACGATGTCGCCCGCCGCCAGTTCGTCGGCGCGATACTTGCGCTGCGGATCGAGACCGCTAGCGGCCACGAGCTGACGCTGATCGTTGTTGAGCGGGGTCAGTCGGGCCTGCATCCGTCCGCCCATGCAGCGTAATGCCGCCGCGGCGATGAGACCTTCGGGTGCGCCGCCCATGCCCATGTAGATATCCAGGCCGGTGAGGTCGGCGCGGGCGGTCTCGATGACGGCGGCGATATCGCCATCGCTTATGAGCCGCACGGCGGCGCCGGTTTCGCGCAACGCGGCGATCAGGTTGCCGTGACGCGGGCGGTCCAGCACGCACACAGTGATGTCCTTGGGCTGAACGCCTTTCGCCTCGGCCAGCGCTTGCAGATTATCGGCGGGCGACATGTCGAGATCGACGAGGCCCTCCGGGTAGCCAGGCCCGATGGCGATCTTTTCCATGTAGACGTCCGGCACGCTCAGCAGACTGTCGGGCAGGCCCATGACCACGGCGGACAGGGCGTTCGGCAAGGCCTTGGCGCAGAGCGTCGCGCCTTCCAGGGGGCTGACTGCCAGGTCGATGCGCGGCCCACCTGTCCCCACCCGCGTGCCGACCATCAGCCGCTCGTCTTCCATTTCGCTGTCGCCGACCATGATGCGGCCGTCCGCCTCCAGACGGTCCAGCTCGGCCAGAAGCATCTGTGCCGCTGCAGCCATGGCTGCCGGCTCGTCACCCCGACCGCGATGTGCTGCCGCCGCGATGGCCGTCGCCTCGGTCATCTGCAGCGCGGAGAGCAGCAGCCCGTCAGGCAGCATGTATTCGGAATCCGTCACGCGCGGCCCCCTTCCGGCGCGATACGCGCCCGTTTGGCACGACCCGGATGCGGCCCGTTACGCCACGGTGATGGACCGCGTGACTTGCCAGGTCTTTCCGTTTCCGTCGCGCCAAGTGAACGCGAATTCGCCGGACTCTTCAACCCGCACCGGAAAGGCGATGTAGGGATTCGCGGAAATGGCCGGATAAAGTTTTGCGCGGAACACTTCCTTGCCGTTAAAGCGAGCCGTGAACTCTTCGATGATGTTCCGCGGGATCAGTTCGCCGGTGCGCTCGTCGGCGCGCTGACCGCTTTCCATCGGGTGGGCGATGATCGTCTGGATCTCGATGGTTTCGCCGGCGGCCACTGTTTCCGGCATCTTGATCTGCGGTTCTGCGGGAAATGTCATTTTCAACCGTGTTCGTTTGTGCGGATCGGCTTACTCGCCGCAGCAGCCGACGAGAACTTCGATGCGCCGGCGGCCAATATAGAACTCCCCGCCATTGGTGTGGGCCAGCGCCACGATCTCCTGGGTGCGCAACAGGCGCATCCGGCTCGAAGCCCGGGCGATGCTGGAGGCCGGCGTGAAGTAGAACGAGGCGACCGGCGGTGCGTCATTGTCGGTCGCGATGACGTGGATGGCCTGGATGAAGTCGGTATCGGTCATCTGGTGATCGACCGCGACCGTGAATGGGACCAGGTTGCCGTTTTCCGACACTTCCGGCAGGTCGAGCGTGACCTTGTCCTCTACCGGCTCTTTCCCCTTGAGGATGGAATCGAGATGCGCCTGCCAGTCGGCCGGCGTCTCGCTTTCTGTCGCGCGAATCGGCCGATAGCCGAGTCCGAACGCGGCAAGCGTGGTCGCCGTCAGAGCAGTGAATTGCCGGCGGCTGAGCTGCATCAATGACTTGGGTGTTTTGTTCATCACTGTCTCAAAACGCTGCGCCTGAGAGCGCGGGTCATGCACAAATCTCGGGCGGAAACTGGCGGCGACGGCCTGCTGTCATGCCCGAACTGTATTCTATCACAGCCTCACTTGTATCGCGATTGCGTCGAAATTTTGTGCCACTGCGAAAAGCAAGGAAATTGCTTGGCCCGCGACATTTTTCCCAAGCGGTATATACTGGGGTGACATTGGCGCAATTTTTGCAAACCTCAATTGATTGAGGATGCAGACCCGCAACAGCATGTGGCCGTGGTGCTGACGGTCTCCGACGCCCCATTGCTGCAACGCAAAAAATCCTTGAAATCGATGCATGATTGGCCAACGATCAGTAAGCTTGTGGAATAGGCATTTTACACCACAGGCCCGACGCCCCGTCGGCTTCGTCCGAGAGTGCCCAAGGAGGAAACATCAATGACCGAACCCGCCGTCGCCAATACCGCCCCGGCCGGGCAGGAGTACAAGGACCTCTACGAGATCGGCGAGATCCCGCCGCTCGGGCATGTACCGAAGTCGATGTATGCGTGGGTGATCCGCAAGGAGCGGCACGGCCCGCCCGATCAGGCAATGCAGATGGAGGTCGTTCCGACGTGGGAACTCGACAGCCACGAGGTACTGGTCCTCGTGATGGCGGCGGGCGTGAACTACAATGGTGTTTGGGCCTGTCTCGGGCAGCCGGTATCAACGCTCGACATTCACAAGAACCCCTACCAGGTTGCCGGCTCCGACGCCGCGGGCGTGGTCTGGGCCGTCGGCTCGAAGGTTAAGCGCTGGAAGGTTGGTGACGAGGTCGTCATCCACTGCAACCAGGACGACGGCGACGATGAGGAATGCAACGGCGGCGACCCGATGCTGTCGCCCAGCCAGCGCAACTGGGGCTATGAGACGCCCGATGGCTCCTTCGGTCAGTTCACGCGCGTGCAGGATCGTCAGCTCATGCCGCGTCCGAAGCATCTGACATGGGAGGAGTCGGCCTGCTACACGCTCACTCTGGCCACATCCTACCGTATGCTGTTCGGCCACCGCCCGCATGTGCTGCGTCCTGGCCATAACGTGCTCGTCTGGGGCGCCAGCGGCGGTATCGGCTCGATGGCGGTACAGCTATGCGCGACCTCGGGCGCCAACGCTATTGGCGTGATCTCGGATGAGGACAAGCGGGAGTTTGTCCAGTCACTGGGCGCCAAGGGCGTGCTGAATCGCCGCGACTTCAACTGCTGGGGCGAGATGCCCAGCGTCGGAACCGAGGAATACAAGACCTGGCTGCAGGAAGTCCGCAAGTTCGGCAAGGCGATCTGGGACATCACTGGCAAGGGTGTGAATGTCGACTTCGTGTTCGAGCACCCCGGCGAGGCGACCTTCCCGGTCTCGGTTTTCGTGGTCAAGCGTGGCGGCATGGTCGTGATCTGCGCAGGTACGACCGGCTACAAGCTCACGCTGGACGCCCGGTATCTCTGGATGCATCAGAAGCGCGTGCAGGGCTCGCACTTCGCCAATCTGATGCAGGCCTCGCAGGCGAACAAGCTCGTGCTGGAGCGGCGCATTGACCCCTGCATGTCGGAGGTGTTCCCGTGGCATGACATACCAAAGGCGCATATGCGTATGTGGCGGAACGAGCATCGTCCGGGTAACATGGCTGTGCTGGTGAATGCGCCGCATGGCGGTCTGCGCACCTTTGAAGATGCCGTGGAAGTATCGCGCGCGCGTTACGGCTAGAACGACAAGGCCGCATGCGCGCGGGTACTCGTGAAAGCGTGGGAAGTGTCGACACGCCGGGACGCTTGACTATGATCGCGGCCGCGCACGCCGCGATGCAGACGAGAGAGACATCCGAACGTATGGGGCCTGCGAGATGAACGTATTTCCAAGCGATGTGGACGTCGTGCTTGATGAGCTGAGCGCGGTGCGCGCCCAGGCCGAGCATAAGCTGTCCGGCAACGATTACTTCAAGGCCGTCAGTCGGCTGGAAGAGCTTGCCGCAGAGGTCCGCCAGGCCAAGGCGTCGGGCGAGGCGAGCGAAGAGTTCTTGCGCGCCGTGGTGTTCGAGATGGACGGCATCCGCGCGCGCCATGATCTCGAATTGCCGCCGCGCAGCGTTGAAGAGGCGGGGACGCCCGCCGCGCTTGGCACAGGGCAAGCCGATGCGTCCGCCCAGCCAGAGGGTGAGCTCACCGGCAATGCCTATTACATGCAGGCGAGCCAGGCGGCGCTTTCGCAGGCCGAGACAGGCGCAGCGCCGGAAGCCGCTGCTACGTCAGCAACCGAGGCGGCTGCGCCCGCCGGCGAAGAGGCCGGTGAGCGTGCCAGCGAGGCGTTGACCGGAAACGAGTTCTACATGAAGGCCACCGCGACGGCCATGGCTGCGGGCGCCGTGGCCCGCGAAGCTGGCATGACCATCCAGCAGTTCGCGCAGTCGGTCGCCGAGAAGTCGGGCGAAACGGCACAGAGCTGGGCGCAGTCACTGGAAGGCCGGGCTTCCGAGGTCGTGAGCAGCGCGGCAGAACGGGCGCGGCAGGCGGGCGAGAGCGTGCAGTCGTTTGCCCAATCCGTCGCGGCCAAGGCTGGAGAGACTGCTCAAAGCTGGGCGCAGAATGTCGAGGAGCGGGCACCCGGCGTCGCGCAGGCGGCCGGAGAGCGGGCCCGCGAGGCCAGCGAAACCGTCTCGCAGTTTGCGCACACGGTCGCGGAAAAGGCCGGTGAGACGGCGCAAAGCTGGGCCCACACCGTGGAGGAGCGCGCGCCGGAGGTGGCCCAGCGCGCCGCGGACACCGCGCGGCACGCCAGCGAGAGCGTGCAGCAGTTCGCGCATTCGGTCGCCGAGCGCACGAGTGAAACCGCTCAGAGCTGGGCGCAGAAGATGGAACAGGAAGCCTCCCAGGCCGCCGGTACCGCTGCGGAGAGCGCCCGCGAGGCCGGGGAGAGCGCACAGGCGTTCGCACAGTCCGTGGGCGAACAAGCCCGGGAGACCGCGCAAAGCTGGGCTGCGTCGGTTGAGCAGCGCGGCGCGGAGGCAAGCGAGGCCGCTGCCGAGACGGCGGAACAGGCGAGCGAGACAGCACAGCGCTGGGCCGAGGGCGCCGAGCAACAGGCGTCCGAAACCGCCCAGCAAGCGGGCGAGGCCGTGAGCGATTTTGCGCAGTCCGTCGGGCAGAAGTCTGCCGAAACCGCGGAAAGCTGGGCGCAGACGGTCGAGGAGCAAGCATCTGAAACGGCCAGCGCGGCTGAGGAGACGGCGCGAGACGCAGCGGAGGCCGCCAAGGGTTGGGCACAGAGCGCCGAGGAACAGGCGTCCGAAACGGCCCAACAGGCCGGCGAAAGCGTGAGCGATTTCGCGCAGACGGTCGCGGAGAAATCCGGAGAAACCGCTGAAAGCTGGGCGCAGTCCCTTGAGGAACAGGGCGCGCAGACAGCCGGAGCGGCGCAGGAACGGGCGGAGGAAGCTGCCGAAACTGCGCAGCGCTGGGCGCAGAGCGCAGAGGAGCACGCCGCCGAAACTGCGCAGCAGGCGGGCGAGAGCGTAAGCGAGATTAGCCAGTCGATTGCCGAGAAGTCGGGCGAAACCGCAGAAACTTGGGCGCAGTCCGTCGAAGAAAGTGCGGCGCAGGCGTCTGGCGCAGCCGGAGAGACGGCCGAACAGGCGCGTGCGCAGGCCGAAGAGGCTGCGCAAGGGGTCGAAGAACGAGTCATGACTTCCGCGCCGGAAGAGCCGGAACAGGCGCCGGGCGAGCCCGCGACCGAAGGGCGGTCGCAGCCGGAATCCGAGGCTTCGGAAACGCGTGTCGCAGCAGAGCCCGTGGCCCCGCCAGTCTCGGACCTTTCCGGCGTTCGCATCGACCAGGCGCAGACCGGGGACCAATCGGCCGAGGCTCAGCCGGCCGCCGAACACCTGGCCGCGGAGCAGCGAGCCGAGCCAAAACAGGATCGCGGCGAAGGCGCCGTATCGCGCTTCTTCAAGGCGCTGCTAGGCCGGAAATCCTGATCGCCGCCCGGCGATCGTGATCCGTGAGCGCGTTGATGCGTAGGCGAGTGAGCCTGCGCAAAAGCCAAGGAGTTGGCCATGTCCGTTGCCCTTCAGTCACCGAGCGAGACGCCCGCCCTGCTGGACGACCTGCCCGTCCTTCTTGACCCGGCGGCAGACGCGGCCAAGCGGCTGGTCGAGTTGGTCCGCGAGGGTGTCTGGCAGCGGGTGGCAGGCGACGGCAAGCCTGACGCCGCGCTGATGGAGCAGGAGCAGCACGTCGCGCACGGTTTTGCCTGGTTGACGACGTATGAGCAGACGCTCGCCGAACTGGCCCGCCATGCTGCAAACGCCTCGGGAGAGGGGCGATTCGGCGAGCTTGAGGCGCTGCTTGCGCAGATCGCCTTCGCGGAGTACCTGCACCAGATGGTCGGCGGTATCCCGATGAGCCAGACAGAGGTCTTCCGCCCGACCGATCTCGGCTTTCGCGCCGCCGATATTGACGCCTGTCTGAACCCGCAGGCCCGCCGGCTGATGACGCTGGGCAACACGCCCGCCGCGCGGCAGCGCCTGGCTGAACTCATGATCGAGCGCGACGGCGCCGCGACCTTCGGCGATGCCGGCCTAGACGAGACAATGGAAGCGATGCGCGACGAAATGCGCCGCTTCACCGAGGCCGAAGTGGTGCCCTACGCCCACGAGTGGCACCTGCAGAACGCCTACATCCCGATGGAGACCATCTCGCAGATGAGCGAGCTGGGCGTGTTCGGGCTGACGATCCCGGAGCAATACGGCGGACTGGGGCTGGGCAAGGAAGCCATGTGCGTCGTGTCGGAGGAATTGTCGCGCGGGTACATCGGCGTCGGTTCGCTCGGCACACGTTCCGAGATCGCCGCGGAGTTGATCCTGCTGGGCGGCACGGAGGACCAGAAACAGCGCTGGCTGCCGGGTATTGCCTCCGGCGACATCCTCCCGGCGGCGGTGTTCACCGAGCCGAACACCGGTTCCGACCTGGCCTCGCTCAAGACCCGCGCGGTGCGCGACGGCGATGTCTACCGCATCACCGGCCAGAAGACCTGGGCGACGCACCCGGTCCGCGCCGACCTCATGACCGTTCTCGCGCGCACCGATCCAAACGAGCCGGGCTATCGCGGTTTGTCCATGTTCCTGGCGGAGAAGCCCCGCGGCACTGACGATAACCCGTTCCCGGCCGACGGCATGACCGGGGGCGAGATCGAGGTGCTCGGCTACCGCGGCATGAAGGAATACGAGATCGCCTTCGATGGCTTCGCGGTGCCGGCGAACAATCTGCTCGGCGAGACCGAGGGGCAGGGATTCAAGCAGCTCATGGCGACGTTCGAGTCCGCGCGCATCCAGACGGCCGCGCGGGCCGTCGGCGTGGCGCAGAACGCGCTTGATCTGGCGTTCCGCTATGCCCGCGAGCGGGAGCAGTTCGGCAAGCAGATTGTCAGCTTCCCGCGGGTGGCCAACAAGCTGGTGATGACGGCGGTCGAGACGCATGCCGCGCGCCTGCTGACCTACTATGCCGCGCGCGAGAAGGATCAGGGCCGGCGCTGCGACGTCGAGGCGGGCATGGCGAAGCTGCTCGCCGCGCGCGTGGCTTGGGCGGCGGCGGATAGCGGGGTGCAGATCCACGGCGGCAACGGCTTCGCGCTGGAATACCCCATCAGCCGCGTGCTGTGCGACGCCCGCATCCTGAGCATCTTCGAGGGGGCAGCCGAGATTCAGGCGCAGGTGATCGCGCGCCGTCTGCTCGAAAGCTAGGCGCAGCGCCCCGAAGGCGGTATAGGCCAAGCGCGATATGACCGTTCGGCTGCGGGCGCATCACCTGCTGTGTATGCTGACTTACGCTGGGGACGGCTATAGTCGCGCCTTCACGGCCAATTTCGATGCCATGGTGGCGCGAATCGCTGCTGGCGAGGAAGTGTTGATCGTTGCAGGGCCGGACGATATTTGCGCGCCGTTACTCTGCGAGGCCGAGTGTCACTGCCTGCGCGACAGCGTACGGGCACGCGACGAACTGGCCGCGCGTGATCTGGGTCGGTTGCTGGGCATTGATCTGTCCGAAGAGCAGCGACTGCTGGTCGGAAAGTCGGAATTGCGTCGAATGCGAGCGGCGTTCGCCGGCGGCGAAACGCGCGAGGCTTGCCGGGGCTGTGAATGGCATGGTCTGTGCACCAGGGTGGCGCGGCGCGGCTTTCGTGGCGCCAAGCTCGGCCGGACGGATTAGCGCCCCTCGCGATACCACATGAGCGCCAGCAGACCGAGCAGCAGCGCCAGCGCCAGCGGCCCGGCATAGAGCGGCGTGTATTTCACGCCAGTGACCATATAAGCCTGTCGGTCGCGCAGGCCCGCCCAGTCATCGCCGTGCATCTTTCGGCTCTGGCTCAGCATGCTGATGCGCGGTAGCCCTGCAGCAGCGGGTTCCTCCGCGCCGCCTAACCAGAAAGCGCCGCCGCCCGTCTCGTCCAGAACCGGCGCAAGCGGTTCGCGGCTTGCTGTGACCTCGGTCAGCTCGCGCGAGTTCACCGCGCCGACATGGGCAACCGCCGCGAGATCGCCCGAGGTCACGCGATAAAGACCCGGCGTCTCGGCCGTCACGTTCGCTCGCCAGCGCCCGTCGTCGACTTGCTCAAGCGTCACGCTGCGCTGCTCACCGTCAGGCGCATTGACCTCCACCGGCCCGATGCTGTCCGACATTGACCGCCGCGTGATCGTCAGGCTCTGCCGTCCGGCTGAGACATCAAGCGACTCTTCTTCCAGGTCCGGTTCCTTCATCAGCCAGTGTGAAATCCGCCGCAGAATGTCGGCATATGGCCCGCCGCCCTCATAGCCGCGCGCCCAGAGCCAGGCGTGGTCGGACAGGAACATGCCGACACGGCCTTCGCCCTGCCGCGCGAGAACCAGCAGTGGCGTGCCATCCGGCCCGGTCATCAGCACATCGCCCTCTGCGTTCTGCACGTCGATGGTGCGGAACCAGCGCCCCCACTCCGGCTCATCCGCATCGTTCGCGCCGGGCAGATCGGCGGTGACGGGATGGCGCTCGCCCTTGTCCGACACACGCGGCTTGAAAGCGCGCTCGATGATGCGCCCGGTCGGGCGCGCGGGCACGATCCGCGACAAGGGGGTCCGGTACAGGCTCAGCGGCGAGGCGAAATCCGGGCCCGCGGCAATCAGAACCGCGCCGCCTTCGCGGACATAGCGCGAGACGTTGTCGAGATAGATGAGCGGCAGGACGCCCCGGCGCTGGTAGCGGTCGAAGATGATCAGGTCGAATTCGTCGAGCTTTTCGGAGAACAGCTCGCGCGTCGGGAAGGCGATCAGCGAGAGCTGGTTGATCGGCGTTCCGTCCTGCTTCTCGGGCGGGCGCAGGATGGTGAAGTGCACGAGGTCCACCGAGGCGTCCGAGCGCAGCAAGTTCCGCCAGGTTCGCTCGCCGGCATGTGGCTCGCCGCTGACAAGCAGCACGCGCAGGTTCTCGCGCACGCCCTCGGCCTTCATCACAATCCGGTTGTTCGCCGTGGTCAGCTCGCCCTCGACCGGGGCCAGCGCGACCTCCATGTAGGTCGGCCCGGCGCGGGTGAATCGGAACGGCAACCGGATTGTCTGGCCCACGCCGACATTCAGCGTCTCCGGCCCTTCGCCCTCACGGCGCACGGTGAGCGTCGCGGTCTGTGGCTGGTCGTCGGCGCCGGTCTGGACGACCTCGATCTCGGCGGTCTGGGTGCTGCCGACGAGACCGAAGCGGGGCGCGGTATGGATCTTGATGTGCCGGTCGAACTCGCCCTCTTCGCCGGTCAGCATTGCATGAACGGGCGCGCCGAAGTTGACCTCGGCTGCCTCGCGCGGGACATCATGGATTTGGCCGTCCGTCACCATGAACACCCCCGCAAGGCGCTCCGCGGGAACGTCGGCCATGCCGCGATTGAGCGCATCGAACAGCCGGGTCTCCTCGCGCTCCGCATCGCCGCCGGGACCGGCGCGGACAAACCGGATATCGAGGTTTGGGATCTCCTGAAGCCGCTCGGATAGCTCCTGCCGGATCGCGTTGGTGCGCTCGGGCCGGCCGGCGATCTTCTGGCTGGAACTTTCATCGATAACGACCACGGCGATATTGCGCAGCGGTTCGCGCTCTTCCTGCTTGAGCACCGGGTTGGCGAGCGCCAAAAGCAGGAACGCCCCGGCGAGCAGGCGCAAGAACGCGCCGCGCTGGCGGCGGATCAGGTGCCCGATCACGGCCAGCGCCACGAGCACGCCCGCGCCGATCAGCACGCTTTGCGGCAGGAAGGGCGAAAATTCGATACTCCAGTTCATGCGAAATCCTTGCGACGGCCTATTGGCCGAGCCGTTCGAGCAGCGCCGGCAGATGAACCTGATCGGCCTTGTAATTGCCGGTCAGCGCGTACATGACGATGTTAACGCCGGTGCGGTACGCCATCTCGCGCTGCATCTCGCCACCCGGCACGACCGGAAACAGTGGTCGGCCGCTGTCATCGCGCGCCCAGGCGCCGGCGAAATCGTTGGCGGTGATGATGATGGAGCTCACGCCGTCCGCGCGCACCGCCTGGCCCGGCTCCGCCGACCCGGAGCGCGCCTCGACCCAGAGCGGTCCGCCATCCCAGCGGCCGGGGAAGTTGTCGAGCAGGTAAAACGATTTGGTCAGCACATGGTCCTGCGGTACCTGCTCGAGACGCGGCAGGTCCAGCCGCCCGATCAACGCGGCCAGCCCGGTCTCGCCCGGCGCGCCGCCCAGCCCCATCTCGTCGAAGGTGCGGCGATTCTGGTCCCGCGTGTCGAACAGGATCATGCCGCCCTGTTTCATATAGGCATCGACGCGCGCCAGCGTTTCGTCTTCCAGCGGGCGCGGCTCCCGCAGGACCGGCCAATAGATCAGCGGGAAGAACACCAGTTCATCGCGCGCCACGTCGAGGCCCACCGGCTCGGCGGGCTCTACCGCCGTGCGCGCGGTGAGCACCTCGGACAAGCCTTGCAGTCCGGCGCGGCTGACGCGGTCAATCTCCTCGTTGCCCGTAATGACATAAGCGAGGCGGGTCTCCAGCGCGCCTTTCAGCGCAAGTGCCTCGTCGCGCCGCTCGTCGCCTTGCGCGCGCGCATCGCCCATCAGCGCGAACGGTAGGGCTGCGGCCATCAGCACCGCGGCCGATCGGCCCGCTAGCCGGCCGCTTGTGCGCAGGTTCATCAGCAGGATTGCCAAACTCTCGACGATGAACACGGCAACCGCGGCCATGAACAGCCACGGCGCGAGGTCAACGGTCTCACCGGTCTGATAAACGGTCATTTGCGCTCCCGAGATCGGTTCCAGCGGCTTGATCTCCGCGCCTTCGCGGATGACGTTGAGCGCATACGCTCCGCCCGTGGGACCGTAGAGCCCTGGCGGGCGCTCCGGCCCCGGCACGGCCGAGGCGGCTTCGGTCGCCGGGAGCGGCGAGGCGGTTGGCGGCGGCGGGCCGAGCACGCCGAACCCGTCAACAATGCGACGCGGCATCAGATAGCCAGCCTCGCGGGTGCCTGTTTCGCTACCGGCCTCGCTGTCACCAGCCGGGCCGGCGGTGTCGGCCATTGCAACAGTGCGGCGGAGCATCTCCACGAAAGCCCCGGAAAGGGGCAGGTTCGACCAGTCGGAATTCGCTGTGACGTGGAACATCACCAGCCGGCCGTCGCCGCGTTCCCGCGCGGTCACGAGCGGCGTCCCGTCCTCCAGGCGTACCCAGACCTCGGCCTCCCCCAGACCGCTCGGGTCTGCCAGCACCTGCCGCTTGACCGTCACGTCTTCGGGCACCGCCATGCCGGCGAACGGGCTTTCCGGTGGATAGGGCGCAAGCTTCTGCGGTTGGCTCCAGGACAGCGCGCCGCCCAGCACGCGCCCGCCGCGGCGCAGCGGCACCGGCATAAGCTGGTCGCTGGCGCGCTCGAGCCGCGGGCCCGCGAAACGGATCAGCATCCCGCCGTCCTCGACCCAGTTAGTGATCTGCTGGGCGGACTGGCCGATGAGCTGCCCGACATCCGAGAGAATCAGCACGGAGGGCGAGCGGCTAAGCACGTCGTCGACAGCCGCCGCGATGTTGCGCTCCGAGACCGAGATGACCTCGGCGTAAGGATTGAGCGCCTTTTCGATGTAATAGGATTGGGAGAGCAGCGGCTGCGCCTGCCCGCGCGCCTCGCCGGTGATGATGCCCACCCGCCGCCAGCGCGCCCGGTCGTCGATGAGATGCACCGCCCCGGCGGAGTTCTCGCCCGGAATGCGCAGTTGCGCCACGTCGTTGCGAAGCTCCAGCGGCAGCTCGAAAGTCGCTTCTGTCGAGATCGCGCCGGCCTCAAAGCTGTAAGTTGCCTCGGCCAGCCGGTCCCCCCGGGCCGACAGCGCATGGATCTGACCGGATAGTGCCTCGCCACCGGGGCGAAGGATGCGTGCGCGCAGGCTGCGATCCTCGCCTGTGTAGCCGTACATGCCCAGCGGCGTCTGCCCACCGGGATCGCTAACCACCGTGACGTCGCCGTCGGCGGCTTCCCGCAGGCGTGCGACAAGTGCGTCGGTACCGGGATGGGCCACGCCGTCACTCAGCCAGAGCACGTCGAACACCTGATCCGGCGGCAGCGTGTCAGCCAGCCGGCTCGCCAGCAGTGCGTGGTCGGGCGCATACGGTACCGGCTCCAGACTTGCGGCACGTTCGCGCACGTCGGCAGGTGTGGCGGGTGCGGCGGACCAACTCTGCGATAGGCCCGCGGTCGGTGCGAGGACGACCGTCTGGCCGTTGCGCTGCGCGGCATCCAGCGCATTGTCCATCGCGGACTTGCGCGCGTCCCAGCGGCTTGCTGCGCTCCAGCCGTTGTCCACGACCAGCAGCAGCGGCGCTCCACCCGCCGTTTGGGCGCCCGGCGGGTTGAGCACCGGGCCGGAGAGCGCCAGCACGGCCAGCGTCACCAGCAGAATGCGCAGCGCCGTCAGCCACCACGGGCTGCGCGCAGGCGTGCGCTCGCGTGATTGCAGGCCGGCCAGCAAGCGGGTCGCCGGGAACATGATGCGCTTCGGCATTGGCGGCGTGAACCGCAGCAGCCACCAGATCAGCGGGATCGCGGCAAGGCCCAGCAGCAGCCACGGGTTGAGGAATGTCAGCGCGCCCAGACCCATGCGTCAGCCTCCCGCGTTTTCGGAGAGGTCGGCCTCCGTGGCGGGGCGGACCGGTTTGGCGCGGTAATGCTTGTCGAGCCCGGCCATGCGTGTGTGCAGTGCCAGCAGCGTTTCCTCCGCCGGCCGGTCGGTGTGATGACACAGGAATGGCCACTGCAGCTTGCGCGCGAAGCTCTCGACTTCGGCGCGGTGGGCGTGCAGCCGCGTCTGGTATTGCTCGCGCAGTTCGCTGGCGCGCTCTGCAGTAATGCGCTCTCCGGTCTCGCTGGCAATGAACTCGACGCGACCGTCATAGGGCAACGTCTCTTCCGCAGGGTCGAGCACCTGTACCAGGTGGCCGCGTGCATTCTGGTCGGCAATGCGCTGCAGGCTGTTTTGTATGTCCTCTATCGGATCGAGAAAGTCGCTGAATACCATGCAGTTGGCGTAGCGACTGATGCGCGCCGACGGCGGCAGACTTGGCATTGTCGAGCCGCTTCGCAGTTGCTTTGTCAGCGCCACCGCCATGCGATGGACGCCCTGGCGGCTGGTGCTGGGCGGTGTCAGGCCGAGCAGGCCGACGCGCTCGCCCCCCTGGATCAACAGCTCAGCCATTGCGAAGCCAAGGACGATTGCGCGCTCGGCCTTGGTCTGCGCCGCGAGATGCGAGCGAAAGCCCATCGAGTCCGACAGGTCCAGCCAGAGCCAGACGGTATGCGCCGCCTCCCATTCGCGCTCGCGCACGAAGAGGTGATCGGAGCCGGCCGAGCGCCGCCAGTCGATGCTGGTCGCGGTATCGGTCGACTCATAATGACGGAACTGCCAGAAGGTTTCGCCCGGTCCGGCGCGTCGGCGGCCGTGAATGCCGTGCGCAACAGTGTGCGCTGCCCGGTTCGCCTCGATCAGCAGGGCGGGCAGACGGGTCGCCAGCGCGTGTGCCGTGTTTTCCAGGTCTTGCGGCGCGGGCGCAGGGAAATGCTGCGGCATCGCTGGTGGTGGCACCTTGCTTAATTCAACAATTCTGTGAGATCGCCGATCACGTCGTCGATCGAGACATCCTCCGCACGGGCGGAGAAGGATAGCGCCATACGGTGACGCAGAACCGGTCCGGCAAGCTCGGCCACGTCGTCAATGGACGGTGACAGCCGGCCGTCGAGCAGTGCACGCGCCCGGATCGTCAGCATCATAGCCTGAGTAGCGCGCGGTCCGGGGCCCCAGACGACCAGATCGTTGATGCGCGGTAAAGCGTCCGGCGTGCCTGGCCGGGCAGCGCGGACGACGCGCAGGATGGCATCGACGACCTTCTCGCCCACGGGCATCTCGCGTACGAGCCGCTGGGTCGTCATCAGTTCGTCGGGTGTGATGACCCGGCTGGGCTTGCGCCGCTCCGCGCCGGTCGTCGCCAGCAGCATCTGCCGCTCCGCCGCCTCGTCCGGATAATCGACATTGATCTCAAGCAGGAACCGGTCAAGCTGCGCCTCTGGCAGCGGGTAGGTGCCTTCCTGTTCCAGCGGGTTCTGCGTGGCGAGGACGTGGAACGGGCTGGGCAGCTCGTGGCTCTCGCCCGCGACCGTCACGTGATGCTCCTGCATCGCCTGTAGCAGGGCCGACTGTGTCTTCGGGCTGGCGCGGTTGACCTCGTCGGCCATCAGCAGCTGCGTGAAGACGGGGCCGGGGATGAAGCGGAAGCTGCGCGCGCCGGTCTCGCTCTCCTCAAGAACCTCCGATCCGACGATGTCGGACGGCATCAGGTCCGGCGTGAACTGGATGCGCTTGGCGTCGAGCCCGAGCACCGCGCCAAGAGTCTCGACAAGGCTGGTTTTTGCGAGGCCCGGCACGCCGATCAACAGTGCGTGACCGCCCGACAAGAGCGTGATGAGCGACTGTTCGATCACGCGTTGCTGTCCAAAAATGACGGATTCGGTTTCTTCTCGGGCCTTGTGAATCTTGACAGCGGCCTCTTCGATTTGCTGGATGATGCGATCTTCAGACTGTCGTATATCCACCATTTTTGGACTTCAAAACCTTGTTGATGGCCGCGATGAGTTACTTGCGTCGTGTCTGAGGGTATCACAACGTCAAGTCGATTTCCGAGACATAAAGTGCGGTCGGGTGTTTCGCAAGTTCGCACGAGGGGGCAGCGATCATGGCGAATCGGGCTTCTTTCAAGAGGGCGGCACGGGTCAAGCGCACCGGGCGCATCCGGCCCCAGCTTCGTGCGGCGCGCAAGCCGGTCGTTGTTGCCCTTCAGGCTGACGCCTCCACTGCACCGCCCATCCGCATCGACAAGGACGGCCAATGGCACTCGCGCTATGGTCCGATCACACGCCAGCGCGTGCTGAAACTCTACGCGAAGGCCCTTCGCCGTGATGGTTATCGCAAATATTCACTGGCTGCGCCGTGCGACAAAGTGCGCGTGGAGGTTGAGGATGCGCCATTCATCGGCGTTCAGCTCACCTGCGAGGGCGAAGGACCGGACCGCAACCTCCGGCTGCGCACCAATCTCGACGAGGAAGTGACGATCGGCCGGGAAAACCCGGTTCGCTTTGACCGGGATGCGGAAACCGGCGGCCTCATTCCCTATGTTCTGCTGCGGGACGGGCTGGAAGCGCGTTGCTCGCGGTCTGTGGCGTTCGAACTGGCCGCGCTCGCAAACGAGGAGGTTTATGGCGGCGTGCCGCATCTGGGCTTGTGGAGCGCCGGCGTATTCTTTCCGATCTGTGCTGCCCAGATGGCGCAGCCAGCCTGAGTGTCGCCGCTGGCCCGTCCGCTGCAGCGAGAAGGTGACAGGTGGCCAGCGCCCATCCGACGAAATTCAGCGAAGACGATCTGCGAAGACGGGTGCAGCGCCGGCTCGGCGGCGGCATTGCGTCCGCGCCTACGCCGCAGGCCGGTGGGGACCACGAATTGAACCCGGAGTGGCCAGAGGCCGAGGAACACGGCCCCGTGCGCCGCCCCTGCGCCGTGCTCGTCCCGGTCACGATTCACCCGACCGGCGCCTGGGTGCTGATGACGCGTCGGGCGGATCATCTGCCGCAGCACGCGGGCCAGATTGCCTTCCCCGGCGGCAAGATCGGTCCTGAGGACCGCTCGCCCGTGAACGCGGCTTTGCGCGAGGCTTACGAGGAAATCGGGCTGCACCCGCAATTCGTTGACATCATCGGCCGGCTGGAGGATTACCGCACCGCGACGGGTTTCGACATCGCGCCGTTTCTCGGTATTGTCCGCGCGGGGTTCACGCTCGTGCCGGACCATAACGAGGTCGCACAGATCCTGCAGGTGCCGCTGGCGTTCCTGATGCAACCGGCGAACCACCAGATCCGCGAGGTCATCTGGCGCGGGCGGCCACGGCGGTTCTACGCGATGCCGTACAAGCAGCACTATATCTGGGGGGCAACCGCCGGAATTCTCCGGCGCATGTATGAAAGGCTCTACAGCGAATGATCCGTGTTATCCTGATCAACCTTTTCCTGCTGCTGCTGCCCTTCATCATCTATTTCGCGTATGTGTATCTGGTCAAAGGCGGGCGCGGCAAAAACGAGCCGATCAATTTCACGCCGCTTATCATCCTTTTGGGCATCGGGCTGATCTTGATGATGGGCGCGATCGCGTATTTCATCCAGTTCGAAAGCGGCAAGCCGGGTCAGCGTTACATTCCACCAAAGGTCGAGAACGGCGTCTTGAAGCCGGGGCGGCTGGAATAGCACCTCAAGGGCTTGCAGGGAGGAGCCTCCATTTCATGAGCGATCCCGCAAATACGAGGGAAGATGTCCAGCCAGGCCTGCTGGCGGGGGCGGAGTGGCTGGAACGCGCCTCTACGCAAAGGGTGCTGGAGCTGCTCAATCGCAATGGTCACGAGGCGCGTGCGGTCGGCGGATCGGTGCGCAACGCGCTCATGGGTATTCCCGTGACGGATGTCGACATCGCGACGACAGCGACCCCCGACGAGGTCATGCGGCTCGCCGGAGAGGCGGGCGTGAAAGCGGTTGATACCGGCTCCGAGCACGGCACTGTCACGCTTGTACCCGACCATGAGCCGATCGAGGTCACAACGCTGCGCCAGGATGTCGAGACCTATGGCCGCCATGCCCGCGTGACCTTCACCCGCGACTGGGCGAGTGATGCGCGCCGGCGCGATTTCACGATGAATGCGCTGTATGCCGGTCCGGACGGCACGGTCTACGACCCGCTCGGCGGCTATGCGGACCTGCAGGCGCGGCGCGTGCGCTTCATTGGGGATCCGCATGAACGCATCCGCGAGGATTATCTGCGGATCCTCCGCTTTTTCCGCTTCGAGGCGGAATACGGCGCGCCGGAATCGCCGCGGGAGACGATGGATTCAGAGGCGCTGGCCGCGATCGAGGAGGAGAGCGAGGGGCTGGAGCGGCTGTCGGGCGAGCGCGTGCACACCGAGCTGATCCGGCTGCTGGCGGCGCGCGGGGCCGCGCGCTCGCTGGAGGCGATGATGGACACCGGCGTGCTGGTGCGGCTGCTCGCCGGCGCGCCGCGGTTGACGGCGTTTTCGCGGGTTCAGGCGATCCAGCAGGCGCGGCGGTTCACCGCCGATCCGATGGTGCGGCTTGCGGCGCTCGCCGTGCGCGTCGAGGAAGAGGCAGAACGCCTGGCGGATAACCTGCGTCTGTCGAACGCCGAGCGGGACGAATTGGTCGCGTTGCCTCGCGCGGCGCGGCGGCTGGACGCGAGCATGGCGCAGCTCGACGCGAAGGCGGCACTCTATCGGTTGGGGCCGAAGGTTTACCGCGGCGGCTTGCTGCTGGCCTGGAGCGACTCGCGCGCGGCGGTGGAAGATACTGCGTGGGGCGCTCTGTTTACTCTGCCGGATGCGTGGGAGACCCCGGTCTTCCCGCTCAAGGGGGCTGACCTGCTTGCTCTCGGGATGCAGCCGGGCCCGGCGGTCGGCGAGGCGTTGCGCGCCCTGGAGCAGCGCTGGATCGAAGGCGACTTCGCGGCGGATCGCGAGACGCTCATGGACTGGGCGCGCGAGTTGGTCGCTAGCCGCGCTTGAGCATGTTGCGCAGTGCCAGCGCGGCCAGCACCAGCAACACGACGCCGATGACGTTTTGCATCAGTGCTGCGACCGACGCCGCTAGCGGCACCACGGCTGCGCCGCCCTCCAGTCCATACAGGCAGCCATAGACCCGTTGGGCTGCAAGCGGGCTTTCCCACGGCACGAAGAACAGGCTGTTCTTGAAGGACAGGTACAGCGCCTCCCCTGAGGCGCTGCCGTCGCCTGTCACGCAGCCGCCGGAGGCGTAGAGATTGGCGATCATGTGGAATGACCACTCACCAACGCCGGCCAGCCAGTCAAACATGCTCTGGAACGACCGCGTATCGGGCCAGGCCGGAAAAGGCGCTTCGGTCGTCGTTGGCGCGGGTGTGTCCCGCAGACCCAGGTAGACCAAGGCAAACAGGACGGTGGTCACCACCCACAGCCCCAGTGGCCGCAGGATCGATCGGCCGAAATTTGCGGTCCCGCCATACAGCCAGCCCAGCCAGAATCGCCCCGCGCCGCGCCCCAGCGGCTTGTGCCGCCAGAATCGGGCCGCGCGCAACTCGTCGGCATAGAAGGCGCCCTCGCGCTCGTGGTCCAGCCCGGCGCGTGCCAGATGGCGGAGTTGGCGGAACCGCGCGGCCTCCAGCCCATCCCGCGCCACAGGCATCAGCCGGAACAGCCACGGCCGCGGATCGCGTTGCCCATCGCCCCACCGGCGGAAGCGGCGCACGGGTGCCTTGATGCCCATGTTTTCCAACCGGGGCGGTTGTTTGATCTGCGCGTTCAGGAAATCCGGTGCGCCGTCGAAGCGCGTTTCCGCCAGCGTCAACGCGCTGTCACTGCGCAGACCGGAGAAATCCGCATCGCCGGCGAAAGCAGCCCCTTCGAAATCCGCGGGCGCGCGGAACCGGGCACTGTGGAAGCGAGCGTCAGTGAAATGCGCCGTGGCGAAGTCGGCCTGGTCCTTGAAGCGGGTCGCCGCAAAGCTCACAGGCGCGAAGAACCGGCAGGCACCGAAGCCCGCCCGGCCACCGAATTTCGCGTGGTTGAACGAGGCATTGTCGGCGAACACCGCGCCGCGAAACAGCGCGCCTTCCTCAAATTCCGCGCGCTCGAAGGAAGCCTCGCCCTCGAACCGGGCCTCGGCGAACCGCGCCTCGTCCTGCAGTTCCGCATCGGCGAAGCTCGCGTCGCCCGCGAATCGTGCCTGAGCGAAGGCAGCGATACCCTTGGCGCAGACCCCGGCGAAGTCCGCGGCGCCCTGGAAGGACGCGGAATCAAAGCGCATTCCCTCGTCAAAGCCGGAGCGCGTGAACTTGGCGTTGCCCGCGAAGGCTGTTTCCCGGAAATCCGTGCGCCCGGCGAACTGGCAGCGGCTGAACCGCGCGGCGATGACCAGCGGACCATCGCTGTCCATAGCGAATTGCGCGTGCTCGAAGGCCGCGTCCGCTGTGAACATCGCCTCGTCAAAATCCGCGATGCCGGCAAAATTCGCGCGTTTGAAGCTGGCCGCCGCCTCGAACCGCGCCTTGGTGAATACCGCGCCGGACTCGAAGCGCACATCATCGAAGGTTGCCCCGCCTGAAAATGCGCAGTTCGCGAACACGACAGGGCCGGGAAAGATGTAGCCCGCGAAATGCACGTTCTCCGGAAACACCTGATCCGAGAAATCGGCGCGCGCGTCCTCGAGCCACGCGCGCGTGGCGTCGTTTTCGCCCTCGCCGAACGGATTGGCCGCCCATTCATCCGCCTCGATCAGGCGGGCCTTGCGCGCCAGCAGCTCTTCCGCCCACGCGTTCCAGCTTTCCTTGCCTTCACCCCAACGCGCCAGTGTCTGTTCGACGCTCATGTCGCGCTCGCCATCACGAAAAATTGCCTTGCGCATTGGAAACCGGCCTTGGTCCCGAGAGGCTTCATCATTAAACAGTGAGGGAACGAAAAATAGGGCGGCGTCGGCCGGAACCGGCGATGGTGCCGCGCCATGATGCCCCGGCGCAACACAGTGTCACCTTCAGGGAGTGGTCCATGCTCTATGCCTGCATCTGCAAGGACAAGCCGAATGTGAGCGAGCTTCGCCAGCAAACACGCGAAGCACATCTCGAGCACCTGCGCGGGCACGCCGGCGCGATCGTCTCGGCTGGACCGCTACTGGGCGAGGATGGCAGCACCCCTGTTGGCAGCCTGTTGATCGTTGAGGCGGAATCGCTGGATGCGGCGCGGGCCATGATGGACGCGGACCCGTACGCGAAGGCCGGACTGTTCGATCAGATCAATGTCTATCCCTGGCGGTGGGTGCTGGGCACGGTCAATCTTCAGGAATAGCGAGGTGGACGGGAAATGCGTCTGCGTTATCTGATCCCGCTTGTCGCTGTGATCGTCTTAGCCGTCGCGGTCCCGCCGGAGCGGATCATCGCGGCTTACACCGGGAAATTCCAGGACCGGCTGGTGGCCGCTGCGATCGAGCGGACGCGCAGCGTTGTCATCTACGATCCGGCCTACCGGGATATTCCCAACGAATGGGGTGACGTTGCGCCCAATCGCGGGGTGTGCACGGATGTCGTGGTGCGGGCCTATCGCGATCTGGGAATAGATCTGCAAACGCGTGTGAAGCGCACGCTCGGCGGCGATCCCAATATCAAGCATCGGCGCGTGCGCGAACTGCGCAAGTTCTTCGCGCGTTACGGTCAGAGCCTGCCTGTAACGAAGAACCCGGACAACTACAAGCCAGGCGATCTCGTGACGTCGGTGCGCCCCGACGGTGTGACGCACATCGTCATCGTCACCGGGCGGCGCTCATGGGACGGAGAGCGCCCGCTGGTGGTTCATAACGAGGGCTTCGGCCCGAAACTGGACGACGCGCTGTTCAAGTATCGCGTGACTGGTCATTACCGCTACATCCCGCAGTCCTAGCCTCAGTCGGTGGTCAGCGCGACGCTGCGCCGCCCTTCGCGCGTGATGCGCCCGGCCAGTTCCAGCTCCATCAGGACGACCGCCACCGCGCGGGCGGAGAGCCCGGTCATGCGGATCAGCTCGTCGATCTCGATCGGCACGGGGCTGAGCGCCGCCGTCACCTGCTGGCGGGCGCGATCGTCGAGGTCGAAAGGGGCAGCGTCCGGCTCGGAAAAGCCGGCCAGCGAGGGCTGCGGCTCGGGGAAGATTTCCGCGGCACGCAGCGCTTCCAAAACATCGTCTGCATTTCGGATGAGCGCCGCGCCGTCCTTCAGGAGCGCGTTTGGCCCTTCCGCGCGCGGGTCGAGCGGGTGGCCGGGTACGGCCATCACGTCGCGCCCCTGCTCGCCGGCGTGTCGCGCCGTGACCATTGAGCCGGAGCGGCGCGCGGCCTCCACGACCAGCACGCCCGACGCCATCCCGGAGATAATGCGGTTGCGTCGGGGGAAGTCGACGCCGCGCGGCTTGAAGCCCGGCGCGCTCTCGGCGATCAGCAGACCCTGCTCGGCGATTGCGCCGTAAAGCGTCTCGTTTTCGGGCGGATAACGAATGTCGATGCCGCCCGCCAGAACGGCGATGGTGCCGCCTTCAAGTGCGCCCTCATGCGCGCTGGCGTCGATGCCGCGCGCGAGACCGGAGATGACGGCAATGCCTTCCGCGCTCAGGCCGCGGGCGATGTCCTGCGTCAGCTTCCGCCCGGCGGCCGAGGCGTTGCGCGATCCGACGATGGCGACGGCCTGCCTTTGCGCCAGCGTCGGCTCCCCGGCCATGTAGATCAGGGGCGGCGGCATCGGGATCAGGCCGAGCCGCACTGGGTAGTCCGGTTCACCGATGGCGACGAGGCGCGCGCGGCTGCGCTTCTGGGCCGTGGCGATCTCGCGTTCGGCTTCGCGCGGCGTGCAGATGCGCAGCGGATTGCGCCGGCCGCCGCGCTCGGCCAGTTCGGGAAGTGCCTCAAGTGCCTTTGCGGCGGTCCCGTATCGCTCCAGCAGATCGAAGAAGGTGACCGGGCCGACATTCTCGCTGCGGATCAGCCGCAGCCAATCCACGCGTTCCTGATCGTTCAGCCGCTTCCCCGCGTTCACGGCTTACCCTTTCACAGCTTGATCCGCGATTCTTCGCCGCGTACGAGCCGGCGGATGTTGCCCATGTGCTTGATGATGATGAGCACAGCGAGCAGCGCGAACAGCCCGGCGGCGAGCCAGCGGTCAAACGCGATGGCCGCCAGCGGCGTGGCCGCCGCGCCGATCAGCGCCGCGAGCGAGGAATAGCGCGTGACCCCCGCGACCGTCAGCCAGACGACGGCGAACACGGCCGCAACCTGCCAGACCGTCGCGCCGACGACGCCGAGGAAGGTCGCCACGCCCTTGCCGCCGCGAAAGCCGAGCCAGACCGGAAACAGATGCCCAAGAAACGCGCCCAGACCAGCGAGCGCGGCGGTGTCCGGCCCCCAGCGCGCGGCTAAGAGAACCGCGGCGACGCCCTTGCCAGCATCGGCGATAAGTGTGGCGGCGGCCAGCGACTTGCGCCCCGTGCGCAGCACGTTGGTCGCACCGATATTGCCGGAACCGATAGAGCGGATGTCCCCGACCCCAGCCAGCCGGGCAAAAAGATAGCCGAACGGGATGGACCCGAGCGCGTAGCCGAAGGCCAGCGCGGCCAGGAAATAGGGCCAGGAGACGCTCCAGGCGGTGTAACTGAACATCGCTCCGCTCGGACAGGCTTACCTCAGGCGTGATCGGCGGCAGCGTAGCGATAGACGATGCGCCCGGCAACAAGCGTCATCATCACGCGGCCCTGGAACATCTGGTCCTCGAAGGGCGTGTTCTTTGACTTCGAGCGCAGGGCGCGTTCCTCGACAACCCACGGTGCGTTGAGGTCCACGACGATCAGGTCAGCGGGCGCGCCGGTTGCAAGCCGTCCGCCGGGCAGGCCCAGCAATTCGGCCGGGCGCGCGGACAGTGCGTGGAGCAGACGCTGCAGCGGCACCTCGCCATTGTGATACAGCCGAAGCGCGGCCGCCAGAAGGGTCTCCAAGCCGATCGCTCCGTCAGCCGCTTCCTCGAACGGCCGGCGCTTGGCGTCAAAGTCCTGCGGATCGTGGCTGGAAACGATGACGTCGATCTCGCCATCGCGCAGCCCGCGGACCATCGCCTGCCTGTCCTCCTCGGTGCGTAGCGGCGGGCGAAGCTTGAAGTAGGTGCGATAGGCGCCCACGTCGTTCTCGTTCAGCGCGAGATGGTTGATCGAGACGCCGCACGAGACCGGCAGCCCGTCCGCGCGCGCCCGGCGCAGGACGTCGAGCGAGCCGGCACAGGAGATGGGCGCGGCGTGATAGCGCGCGCCCGTCAAGCCGACCAGGCGCACATCGCGGGCGAGCACGATCGTCTCGGCAACATCGGGAATGCCCGGCAGTCCCAGGCGTAACGACACCTCGCCCTCGTTCATCACCCCGCCGTCTGCGAGCGTATGCTCGTCCGGAAACTGCACGACGAGGGCGTCGAAGTCGCGCGCATATGCCAGCAGCAGGCGCATGAGCTGGGCGCTGGGCACGCTCGCGCGTCCCTCCGTGAAGGCTACCGCACCGGCGCTTTTCAGCAACCCGATCTCGGAGATGACCTCGCCGGCGAGGCCCTTGGTCGCTGCGGCCATCGGGTGGATGTTCACGATCGCGATATCCCGGGCGCGCCGCTCGATGAAGTCGACCAGCGCAACGCCGTCGATCACCGGCTGGGTGTTCGGCATACAGATGATCGTGGTCACGCCGCCGGCCGCCGCCGCGAGGCTTGCCGTCTCCAGCGTCTCGCGGTGCTCCAGCCCGGGCTCACCGGCGAAAACGCGCATATCGATCAGGCCCGGGGCGAGCAGCTTGCCCTCGCAGTTGATCGTTTCGACGCCGGGCGGGCCTGCGTCCGCCAGATGCGGGCCGAGATCCGCGATGACACCGTTCTCGACGTAGACGCCGCCGCGTTCATCGCGCCCACTGGTCGGGCACAGCAGGCGCGCATTGATGAGGGCAAGCGGCTGAGACGGTTCGCGGCGGGCGGGCAGGACGGGCGCGTTCATGTGCGGCCTTTATCGGTGGGAAAGGTTTTCGGCGAGCGCCTGGAGCACGGCCATGCGGACCGCAACGCCCATCTCGACCTGCTCCTGGATGACGCTGCGAGCATCGTCGGCGACGCCGGAGTCGATCTCGATACCGCGGTTCATGGGGCCGGGATGCATGATGAGCGCGTCGGGTTTGGCATAGGCCAGCTTGGCGTGGTCGAGGCCGAAGAAGTGGAAATATTCGCGACGCGAGGGCACATAGGACTGGCGCATTCGCTCGCGTTGCAGTCGCAGCATCATCACGATGTCGCAGTCCTTCAGCCCGTCCTCCATGCGCGTGTAGAGCTCCGCGCCGAGCTTGTCCGCCGCTGGCGGCATCAGCGTGGAGGGCGCGACGAGCCGAACGCGCGCGCCGAGCTTGTTGAACAGCGTGACGTTAGAGCGCGCTACACGCGAGTGCAGAATGTCGCCGCAGATGGCGATCGTCAGCCCTTCAATGCGTCCCTTGTGATGGCGGATCGTGAGCGCATCAAGCAGCGCCTGTGTCGGGTGCTCATGCGCGCCGTCGCCGGCGTTGATGACCGCGCATTCGACCTTCTGCGCCAGCAGCGCCGCGGCGCCCGCCGCCCGGTGGCGCACGACGAGCAGATCGGTTTTCATGGCGTTCAGGGTGATGGCGGTGTCCACCAGCGTCTCACCCTTCTGCACCGAGGAGGTCGGCACTGACATGTTCATCACGTCCGCGCCAAGGCGCTTGCCGGCCAGCTCGAACGAGCTTTGCGTGCGCGTGGAGGATTCGAAGAACAGATTGATTTGAGTGCGCCCGCGCAGTGTGTCACGCTTTCGGCCAAGCTCGTGACTGCCGTTATACTCCCGCTCGGCGCAGTCGAGCAGGTAGAGGATGTCCGGGACCGCAAGGCCTTCGATGCCCAGAAGCTGGCGGTGCGAAAAGGTGTGTGAGGGGGCGGACGGCGCGTGTTTCATTAAAGCCCGAGTTATACGCCTCTCCGCCCGGCTCGGCAATGAGATGTGAGCCCGCGCGCACAAATGAATGAACAAATCCGCCCTGCGCGAATGGAGGAACACCATGTCGGTCGAAGCCGTGACCGAAATCGGGACAGCGACCGAAACGCATGAGGTTTTCAACCAGAGTCCGGTCTTCGCCGATGTCGATTTGTTCGCGGCCAATCCGGGCCTGCGCGCGGCGCTGGCGCGCGAGGGCGCAGGCTGGGCCGCTGAAGAACTGGCGGCGCTCGGGCGTCGGGCTGGAAGTGCGGAGGTACTGGAATGGGGGCGGCGCGCGAACGAGAACCCACCAAAGCTGCGCACGTTCGACCAGAAGGGCCGGCGCATCGACGAGGTCGAGTACCACCCGCATTATCATGCGCTGATGCAGCTCTCGTCCGAATACGGGCTGCACGCGCGTTCCTGGGAGCATTTTAGCCAGGGGCGCGAGCGCTGGCCGGGCGAGGCCGTGGCCCGCGCGGCGGGCTTCTATATGATGGCGCAGGCCGAGGCCGGGCATTGCTGCCCGATCACCATGACACATGCGAGCATCCCCACGCTGCTGCTGAACCCGGAGCTTGCGCGGGAGTGGCTGCCGAAGATTGTCGCGCGCGATTATGAGCCGGAGCTTGCGCCGCTGGCCGAAAAGCGCGCGGTCAAGTTCGGCATGGGCATGACCGAGAAGCAGGGCGGGACCGATGTGCGCACCAACACGACCCGCGCGGAGCCAACCGGTGATGGCACCTTCCGCCTGACCGGGCACAAATGGTTCATGTCCGCGCCGATGTCGGATGCGTTCTTTGTGCTCGCGCAGGCGCCGGGCGGGCTCTCCTGCTTCCTCGTGCCGCGCGTGTTGCCGGACGGGTCACGCAACGCCATCCGCCTTCAGCGACTCAAGGACAAGCTCGGCAACCGCTCGAATGCGTCGTCGGAGGCCGAGTTCGTCGGCGCGCATGGCTGGCTGGTCGGAGAAGAAGGCCGCGGTGTGCCCGCGATCATCGAGATGGTGACGTATACGCGGCTGGACTGCGCGCTCGGCTCGGCCGGACTGATGCGGCTGGGGCTGGAGGTGGCCGCGCGGCACTGCGCGCATCGCACCGTGTTCCAGAAGAAGCTGATCGACCAGCCGATGATGACCCGCGTGCTGGCGGAGCTGGCGCTGGATGCGGAGGCCGCAATGATGCTGGCGATGAGGCTGGCCGGCAGCTTCGACCGGGCGGCAGAGGATGAGGACGAAGCCGCCTATCGCCGGCTGATGACGCCGGTCATCAAGTACTGGGTGTGCAAGGCCGCGCCGCCGTTCCTGTACGAAGCGATGGAGTGCCTGGGCGGCAATGGCTATGTCGAGGAGGGGCTACTGGCGCGCGCCTATCGGGAAGCGCCGGTCAACGCGATCTGGGAAGGCTCGGGCAATGTGATGTGCCTGGATGTTCTTCGGGTTCTGCAGCGCAGCCCGGAGGCGGCGGCGCGCGTGGCCGAGCGGTTCGCGAAGGAAGCGGCGGGCGAGCCGCGGCTGATCGCGGCGGTCGAGACGCTCAAGCAGGTGCTGGGTGCGCCGGCCGAGGCCGATGGGCGCCATCTCACCGAGACCCTCGCGCTGGTCGGCGCGGCGTGCGAAATGCACCAGCATGCGCCGTCGGCGGTCGCGGATGCGTTCATCGCCTCGCGGTTGGCGGGGGCTTCCGGCTATACCTTTGCGGCAGGCCCGGCCCATGGTGATGCCCGCGCGATCCTCGCCGGGGTCGTGCCGGCGACAAAGGGCACTGACCAAACAGACTGAAATATACAACGGGCGTCATTGCCGGACTTGATCTGGCAATCAAATCAACGGATTAGCGGATTCCAGTTGATGGATGCCCGTGTCAAGCACGGGCATGACGTGGCTCAAGCTGATCGGACGACGCGCTAGCGAGCAGGGCGCATCGGTGTCTACAGGTTTTCCGCGATGAAGACGAACAGCGGCAGCGTCACGGCGGCGAACAGCACCTGCACCGTCATGATGTTCGCCATCAGCGCGGCATCGCCGCCCATCTGCCGGGCCATGACATAGGACGAGGAGGCGGTCGGTACAGCCCCGGTGATGATCGCGATGGTGCGGGCCAGCCCGTCGAGCCCGACGATCCAGCATAGCAGCACCACCAGCAGCGGCATTCCGAGCAGCCGCATCAAGACGCCGACCGCGACCAGCATCTTGGTTTCCATCGCCTGCCCGATGCTTAGACCCGCGCCCACCGCAAGCAGCGCCAGACCCAGCCCGCCGTCGCCGATGATGTCGATCGCGCCATAGATGAAGTCGGGGACGCCGGTAATGTTCAGCGCGAAGCCGATGATGCAGGCAACGATCAGCGGATTGCTGGCGATCTTCAGGATGACCGTGGTCCAGTCCGGCTTTGCTTCCGCTTCCCCGAAGATGGTCAGAACGGCAACGTTCAGTATGTTGATGAGCGGCACCATCACGCCAATGGCGATGCCGCTGAGCGCGACGCCTTCATCGCCATAGAGCGAGCCGACGATCGCCAGCGCCATGAAGCCGTGAAAGCGCGTCGCGCCCTGGAAGATGCTCGTGAACGTCGGCCCGGAAATGCCGAAGCGGCGCGCGGTGACCGGCTGCAGGAGCAGCAGCAGGAGCGCCATGCCGATGACACCGCCGGTGATGGCGATGGCGAAATTCGTGATCGGGATCGCTCCGAGATCAGCCCGCGCCAAAGTGCGGATGATCAGGAACGGCATGAGAATGTAGAAGCAGATATGCTCAACGACCGGCCACATGTCGTCGGGCACCAGCCGGACTCGCTTGAGCAGGTTGCCGGTGATGATGATGAGGAAGATCGGCGCGATGGCGTTCAAGGTGGTGAGCATGCGCGCCTTTATGCCGCGCCGGCCGTGCGGGGCCAACCCCTTGAGCGCATAGCTGCTTCCGCCCTTAGAGGTTCTGGAGCCTGTCGAGCACGCCCTGCAATATATATGCGGCCGCGACCTTGTCGATGATCTCGGCGCGGCGCTTGCGCGAGGCATCGGCGGCGAGCAGGGCGCGCTCGGCGGCGACGGTGGACAGCCGCTCGTCCCACAGCAGGACGGGCAAGCCCGTTGCTGCCTCCAGATTGCGGGCATAGGCGCGGGCGGATTGCGCGCGCGGGCCTTCCGAGCCGTCCATGTTGAGCGGCAGGCCGATCACGACGCCGCCCACTTCGTAGTGCGCGACGATGTCATTCAGCCGGGCGAGATCGTCGCGGAACCTTGTGCGCTTTATCGTTTCCAGTGACGTGGCCACGCTGCGGTTCACGTCTGACACGGCCACGCCGATGGTCTTGGTGCCGAGGTCCAGTCCGATCAGCCGCGCGCCAGCAGGCAGGGCGGCCTGGAACTCCTCGACGGTCATGGCGTTGGCGCTGGGCATCGGTTCTGGCTGGTTTCTTGCGCCAAGGCTCTCGTGTTGAGGCGGCGCCTGTGCGATTTATACTGCGCCGCGTATCGACCCTCGCGCAACCGGCCAATTACTGAAAATGGAGGCCAAGCATGAAACTCACCTGGCTCGGACATTCCGCGTTCAGACTCGAAACGGGTTCCAACGTCATCCTCATCGATCCTTTCCTCTCCGGCAACGACAAATTCACCGGCTCGGTGGACGACGCTGCCCAGGGCTGCACCCATGTCGTGCTGACCCATGGCCATGACGACCACACCGGCGACGCCTTTGACATCTGTCAGAAGACGGGCGCGAAGCTGATCGCGGTCTATGAGCTGGCGCTCTACATGAACGCGAAGGGCATCGAGAACATCGACCCGGCCAACCCTGGCGGAACGCTGGCGCAGGACGGCTTCGATGTGTCCTTCGTCAAGGCGTTCCACTCCTCCGCGACCATGATCGACGGCAAGCCGGTCTATCTCGGCGCAGCCTGCGGCGTGGTCATCCGCGCGGAGGGCGAGAGCATCTATCACATGGGCGACACCGAGATCTTCTCCGACATGGCGCTCATCAACGAGGTGTTCGCGCCGACCGTCGGCCTCGTCCCGATCGGCGACCGCTTCACGATGGGCGCGAAGACCGCCGCGATGGCTTGCAAGCGCTATTTCAACTTCCGCACCGTCGTACCGATCCACTACGGCACCTTCCCGATCATCGACCCCGACCCCTCGAAGTTTCAGGCGCAGATGGAAGGGCAGAACGTGGTCGTGCCGGAGATCGGCGGGGATGTGGCGCTGTAAGCTGCGCGGCGGGGGCCGGCAAGCGTCCGGCCCGCGCCCGCCAGGGATGGCCAGGCACCTGTGTCCACAATGACACAGCTCGCCGTCTAATCGATTTGTGCGAGCACTACACCCCTAGATTGTAATAATTCTTTTCTTCCCTTTTTACGCGATCCGTTATACAACAACACCTGCCGCTGGTGCTGCGGGGCCGGAACTGCCCTTCCGGTCGCGCTTTCGGTCAATGTGTCGAGGGCTACGTTTTCGCCGGCGGTTCTCGACTTCGGCCGGAGCACGAAAAGGCGGCCGCCTCGATCCGAGTTGAATCCCACCAACTCCGAGCGGGGTGTTACCGGGGGAAGGGGTCGCCGTTCCGGCGGCCCCTTTATCATTTTTGCTGAGCAGCAGCGTTGAGTCGCCTGATGGCAGCGGTCGCCGCCAATCGTTGCGCGCGCAGACCGGTGATCAATGCGAAGCCGATGGCGCGGGCAGTCCGGCGTTGCAGGAAAAACACGATACGCGCCAAAACGCCCCTAATCAGTTTGTGTGGCGCCTACACGCCCAGATTGCAGGCGTTTTGCACTTCCCTTTTAGCGAGCATTCTCATAAAAACACAACCAATGCGGGTGCGACAGGCGCCCTTCGCCCACTCGGCGAATGCCCGGCTGGGCGGAGCCTGAACCCGCCTTTCACTGGCCCGTGCTTGATGCGGGCGCACCTGACAGGCGTTCAGGACAACAGGAGAAGTGAGGATGACAATATTCAAATGGCTTTGCAGCAAGAGGGCCATGGCGCTGGCAGCGGCTGGCGCGGTGGCGCTCGGGGTCGGGATGGTCGCGACGCCGAATGAAGCGGCGGCGCAATGTGCGATTGTCAACACGTCGGATGATCCAGATACAACCGTTGGGACTTTCGGTGAATTGAGGGATGCGACAACCAATCCGGATGGCGACAACGTCGCAGTCGACTGTACGGACTCGATCACGAGCGGGGACATCCAGACGGATGCGGTGACAACAAATGAAATCGCCGACGGCACGATCACGAGCGACGATCTCGGGACCGATTCCGTCACAGCGAATGAGCTCGCAAACAACGCGGTCGACACCGACGCGATCCAGGACGGCGCGGTGACCACCGACAAGATCGCCGACGACGCCGTCACCTGGGGCAAGCTGTCTCCGGGCGTCCGTGACCGGGTCAACGAAAACCAGGAAGGCGTGGCCATCGCGCTGGCCCTGCAGAACCCGGACCTCGTCGGGAACGAGACCTTCGGCATGTCCGTCAACTGGGGCGGCTTTGAAAGCTCCAACGCGCTCGGCATCGCCGCGACGGGCGTCCTCGGACATGACCTCTTCGGCGGTGGCGACCGGCTCGCCATCGCTGGCGGCGTCGGCTTCGGTCTCGACAAGGATACTGTCGGCGGCCGCGTCGGCGCGCAAGTCACCTGGTAACGGGTAGCGGGGTGTTGCCAGGGATGGGGCCGCCCCCGTGGCGGCCCCTCTTGCTCTCCTCGGCTGTTATGGTCCTGTGATGGTATCTCGTTCTTTCATTGCGGCGCTGCTCGTCTGCATGTCTTACGCGTTTTTGACGCCTGAGACGCCCGCCTTCGCGCAAGAGCAGCAGGCAAACGCAAAGGCGCGCAGGCCAGCTATACGGTCGGACGCCGATGCGCGCCGCATCGTCCGGCTCGTCCGCGAAACCTTCGCCGCGGTTCATCAGGCGAATGTTTCGGGCAACTATGCGGTCTTCCGCGATCTGGCCGCGCCGTCGCTGCGCTCGTCCATGTCTCTTCTCGACCTCGCCAACTATTTCGCGCCCTTGCGCAAGCAGAAGGCAGACCTTGGCCGCGCGCTCCTTGCCCTTCCGAAGTTCCGGGAGAAGCCGCTCATCGTCCGCAACAAGTTTCTCGTCCTGAAGGGCTACATCCCGGGGCAGCCCCGGCGCATCGCCTTCGATTTCACCTATCAGCGCGTCGGCGGGCGCTGGCGCTTCGTCAATATCGCCATAAGGCCCGTAACGGCGAAGGCGGATGCCGCTACCCCAGAGAACAAGAAACCTCAGCAGGCGGGATCCGCCACTGCACGGACCGTTATACCGCCTGCGCCGTCACGAAGACCTTTCGGGCAGCCGAAAAAGGCGGCCGCGCCCTCCGGCAGTGCACTGCAGACGACGACCATCGCGAAGACCCCATCGCCGCCGGAAAGCCCGGAAGAGGAGCACTGGCCAATGCGCCTGTGGTATTCCCTTCCGCTCACCGGCGGCCGGTGAGCTTGTCCCTGGCCCGGTATTGTCCGTATCGGGCGTGCACCGCGCGGCCCGTGTTGCGCTTTGGCGCGGGGAACGCTAAGACAGGCGAAACGTCCCGGACAGCGGGCGCGAAACGCTTTTTCACAAATCGGATCAGACAGCCAATGCAGATCGATGAGGCCACGGTGCGCCATATCGCCCGGTTGGCGCGCATAAAGATTGGCAAACAGGAAGCCGCGAACCTGGAGCGCGAACTCACCGCGATCCTCGACTGGGTGGACCAGCTCGGCGAGGTCGACACGGAAAATGTCGCCCCCCTGACCCGCATCGGCGACCTGACGCTGCCATGGCGCACTGACGAGGTCACGGCGGGCGGCTGCCAGGACGACATCCTCCGTAATGCCCCGATGACGGAAGACGGCTTCTTCGTCGTGCCCAAGGTCGTGGAGTAGGCATGCCCAAAACGAAGACGACCAATCCCACCGACCTGACGCTGACCGAGGCGCGCGACGCGCTGCAGTCCAAATCACTGAGCTCGGTTGACCTGACGCGCGCGCATCTGGAGGCCATCGCGGCAGGCAACGAGCAGCTTAACGCCTTCATCGAGGTGACGCTGGAGAAGGCGTTGGCGATGGCCGAGGAATCGGACGCGCGGATCGGACGTGGCGAGGCCCGTCCGCTGGAAGGCGTTCCGCTCGGCATCAAGGACCTGTTCTGTACGCGGGATGTGCACTCAACCGCCTGCTCCAACATTCTCAAAGGCTTCCAGCCGCCCTACGAGTCGACTGTCACGCAAAAGCTGTGGGACTCTGGCGCGGTCATGCTCGGCAAACTCAACATGGACGAGTTCGCCATGGGCTCGTCGAACGAGAGCAGCGCGCGCGGCCCCTGCGTGAACCCGTGGCGGGCGAAGGGCAAGCGCAAGAAGCTGGTGCCGGGCGGCTCGTCCGGCGGCTCGGCGGCGGCGGTTGCGGCGCGGTTCTGCCTCGGCGCGACGGCGTCGGACACCGGCGGATCGATCCGTCAACCCGCGGCCCTCACCGGCACGGTGGGCGTGAAGCCGACTTATGGCCGCTGTTCACGCTGGGGCATGGTCGCCTTCGCTTCCTCTCTCGACCAGGCGGGGGTGATAACCCGCACGGTCAAGGACAGCGCCATCCTTCTGCGCGAGATCTGCGGGCATGATCCCAAGGACTCGACCAGCGCGCCGGTCGATGTGCCGGACTTCGAGGCGGCGCTCGACGAAACGGTCAAAGGGCTGAGGGTCGGCGTTCCGAAGGAATACCGCCTCGACGGCATGTCGGCGGAGATGGTCGCGCTTTGGGAGAAGGGGATCGAATGGTTCCGCGATGCTGGCGCCGAGATCAAGGAAGTCAGCCTCCCCCACATGCGCTATGCGCTGCCGGCCTACTACATCATTGCCCCGGCCGAAGCCTCCTCGAATCTCGCCCGCTACGATGGCGTTCGCTACGGCCTGCGCGTCGACGGCAACGACCTGATCGACATGTACGAGCGCACGCGCGCGGAAGGCTTCGGAGCGGAGGTCAAGCGCCGGATCCTGATGGGCACCTACGTGCTCTCGGCTGGCTATTATGACGCCTATTACCTGAAGGCGCAGAAGGTCCGCACGCTGATCAAGCAGGATTTCGACACCGCCTTCGAGGATGTCGACGTTATGCTCACCCCGACGACGCCGGGCCCGGCCTTCGGCATTAATGAAAAGCAGGACCCAGTGGAGATGTATCTGAATGACATCTTCACAGTGCCGATCAACATGGCGGGGCTGCCCGGTTTGTCGGTGCCTGCCGGCCTGACGGAGAGCGGGCTGCCGCTGGGGCTGCAGCTCATCGGCCGACCCTACGACGAGGCGACGATGCTGCGCGCGGGGCAGGTGATCGAGGATGCTGCAGGGATGTTCCCGGCGCCGCGGAACTGGTGGGCCAAGTCAAAAGCGTGAGCCACGCTTTCAAGGCAAGTAGGAAACGAGCGGACGAGGGCGACGGCGATGAGCACCAAACGGCCGGAAGACTGTCAGAATATGGAACAGGTGCGCGCCGAGATCGACCGGATCGACGACGCGCTCGTCGACCTGATCGCCCAGCGCTTCACCTATGTCGACCGCGCGTGGCAGCTCAAATCCCGCCCGGAAGAAGCGACGGTGCCGTGGCGCATCCAGGAGGTGATCGACAAAGTCGAGGCACGCGCCCGTGACCGCGGCCTGCCGCCGGAACTGGCCGAGGCGCTGTGGCGTCAGATGATCGGCTGGTTCATCCAGTACGAGGAGCAGCGCCTCAGGCGCGAGCGCGGCGAACCCACATGATGGGCCAGCGCCGGCCGCTGAAGAGGAGCAGGGCGAATGAAACAGCGCAGCATCTGGCCGGCCGCTGCGGTTCACATTTTTACGGCGACCGGGGCGGTTCTCGGTTTCTTTGCGCTGACCGCCACGGCGCGCGGTGCTTTCGAAACGGCGTTCCTCTGGCTCGGCGCCGCTCTGCTTGTCGACGGGCTGGATGGTCCGCTGGCCCGGTATTTCTACGTCAAGCAGACGCTGCCTCGCATCTCCGGCGAGAGCCTGGATCTCGTCATCGATTACATGACCTATGTCATCGTGCCGGCCTTCATGCTCTATGAGGCAGACCTTGTGCCGGCGGGCTTTTCAGGTATTGCGGCTGGCGCAATCATGCTCACCTCGTTGTTTCATTTCGCTGATAACCATAGCAAGACGACGGATGGCTTTTTCGTTGGCTTCCCGGCGCTGTGGAACCTCTTCCTGCTCTATGCCTTTGTGCTGCAGCCGGCGCCGGAACTGGTGCTCGCCGGGGTGGCGCTGTTTTCGGTGCTGACATTCGTTCCGCTGAAATGGGGGCATCCGGTGCGGGTCCGGGCTTTCCGGTGGGTGACACTGACCGTCACCGCGATATGGTCGGTCGCCGCGATCGCCGTTCTCCTGCGCGGCTTCCCCGGCGATCTGGTCACGCAGGTGATTTTTGCGGGCGCAGCGGTTTATTACATCGCCCTGAGCCTGACACGTACGGCGGGCCTGGCAGCGCTCAACGAAACGCATTAAGCGGCGCGCAGCCGATAACGCGCCATTGATTTTTCATCGCCCGATCCGGAAAAAAAGGGGCACACAATGATTGAAATTCTCGCCGACACGAATGTGTGGGCCAGCCTTCTGACCCTGACGGCGATGGAGGTTGTGCTCGGCATCGATAACCTGGTTTTCATCTCCGTGCTGGCGTCCCGTCTCCCCGAGCATCAGCAGGCGAAGGCCCGAGCGATCGGGCTGGGTCTCGCGCTCCTGTTCCGCATCATAATGCTGTTCGGGCTGACCTATCTCATCGCGCTGCGCGAGCCGGAGTTCGTGGTCTACGGACACGAGATTTCCTGGCGCGACATCATCCTGCTCGGCGGCGGGCTGTTCCTGCTGGCGAAGGCGACACTGGAAATCCACGGCGAGATCGAGGGCCACAAGGACGAAGGCGGCGGAGTGGCTTATTCCGGCTTCTACATGGTTATCGCGCAGATCGCCGTGATCGACATGGTTTTCTCGGTCGACTCCATCATTACCGCCATCGGCATGACCGAGTATATCGGCGTGATGATTGCCGCGGTGACGATCGCCATTGCGGTGATGTTTGTCGCGTCGGAGCCGGCGACGCGTTTCATCGAGCGGCACCCCACCACCAAGATGCTGGCGCTGAGCTTCCTGATCCTGATCGGGGTACTGCTGGTGGCCGACGGGATGGGCTTCCACGTGCCGCGCGGCTACGTCTACTTCGCGATGGGCTTTGCAGCCATGGTCGAGGTGTTCAACGTGCTGGCCCGGCGGGCGCGGCGCGGGGGCACCGCCTGAGGTCAGCGGGCCAGCGCCAACGCGATCTCGTCGATGATCTTGCCTGCGGCGGCGGGCGGATCGTCGGCGGCGGTGATGGGCCGCCCGATGACGAGCTTGTCCGCGCCGGCGGCGATGGCGTCGGTTGGCGTCGCGGTGCGGCTCTGATCGCCCGCCTGCGTGCCCGCCGGCCGGACGCCCGGTGTGACGATTTCGAGACTGGTGCCGAAGGTTTCGCGCAGCGCGCCAGCCTCCTGAGGCGAGGCGATCACGCCGTCCAGCCCCGCGTCCAGCGCGAGGCGCGCGCGATGCAGCACCATCTCGCGCGGCGGGCGAGTGACGCCCTGCTCGCTCAGGTCCCGGAAGTCGAGATTCGTCATCACTGTCACCCCGAGCAGGCGCAGCGGGCTGGCGCCGCGGCCGCGAACGGCGGCCGTCAGCGTCTTGGTGTCGGTCGCATGAATGGTGAGATAACGCGCGCCAAGTCCCGCAATCTGGTCCGTCGCGCGCTCGACCGTGTTGCCAATGTCGAGCAGCTTGGCATCGAGGAAGACCTCATGCCCGCCCGCAGCCAACTCGCGCGCAAGGTCGATGCCGCCGGCATAAATCAGCTCAAGCCCGATCTTGAAGCTGGTGATGGGTGGGCTGAGTTGCTCGACCAGCGCCCGCGCCGCATCAACGGACGCCAGATCGAGTGCCACGAAAAGGCGCCCTGCGGCATCGGCGCGGGCCGCATCACCTGGTCCCAGGTTTTCCGGGGTGGTCATGTCCAGTTCCCCCTTGAGGGGTTAGCCGGTATCCCCGACACGCTCCCAGAAGGCCTTGACCCGCGACAGGAAGCCAGTGGCCTCCGGGCTGGTCTTCTGCGTGGAGCCCTTGGCGAACTCGCGCAGCAACTCCTTCTGCTTGCGAGTCAGGTTCTTGGGCGTCTCGACCTCGACCTGGACGTAAAGATCGCCGGTCGCCTTCGAGCGCAGCACGGGCATCCCCTTGCCATGGACGCGGAACTCGTGACCAGACTGCGTGCCTTCAGGGATGCGGATTTGCGCACTATCGCCGCTTATGGTCGGCACCTCGATCTGGCCGCCGAGCGCCGCTGTCGTCATCTGTATCGGCACGCGGCAGAACAGGTCCGCGCCGTCGCGTTGGAAAAGCTCATGCGGCTCGATCGACAGAAAGATGTAAAGATCGCCGGACGGACCGCCGCGTAGCCCCGCTTCGCCTTCGCCGGCGAGGCGGATGCGCGTGCCGTCCTCTACGCCGGGTGGGATTTCCACCGACAGCGTGCGTTCGCGCGTCTGGCGCCCGGTGCCGCCGCAGTCGGCGCAGGGGTTCTCGACCACTTCGCCGGCCCCGTGACATGCCGGGCAGGTGCGCTCGATCGTGAAAAATCCCTGGCTGGCGCGCACACGCCCGATACCGCCGCAGGTCCCGCAGGCGCTGGGTTGCGCGCCGCCGGCCGCGCCCGTGCCCGAGCAGCCTTCGCAGGCGATGGACGTCGGAACGCGGATTTCAGCGCGCTTGCCGAAATAAGCGTCGCCCAGAGTGATCTCCATGTTGTAGCGCAGATCACCGCCGCGCTCCCGGCCGCGCCGCCGGCGCGTCTGGCGTCCGCCGCCCATGAACTCGCCGAACAGGTCATCGAAGATGTCCGACATGGAAGCAGAAAAGTCGCTGCCGAACCCGTGCGGCCCGCCAGCGCTGCCGTCGAAGGCGGCGTGACCGAAGCGGTCATAGGCTGCGCGCTTCTGCGGGTCGCTCAGGACGTCATAGGCTTCGTTGACCTCGACGAAGCGGCGCTCGGCCTCCGGGTCGTCCGGGTTGCGATCCGGATGATGCGCCTTGGCCTGCCGACGGAACGCCTTCTTGATCTCGTCGTCACTCGCTCCGCGCGAAACGCCTAGAATCTTGTAATAGCAGCGCTTTTCCATAAAGACGCACTCTTTTCGTCAACTCGTTTCGTCGTCCGCGCAGGGGCTATGGAAGCTGACCTTCAGCTTGGTCCGCTCCTGTGAACGATAACCGTGTCCCCCGTGCAGGTCGATCACCGAGGTGCCGGCCTGTCTGCTGCATCAACAACGAGCCATCGCAGCGATAGCGCGCCGTCAAGTGACGTTGCGTATTTCCAGTTGAGCGCGCGCCGCTGCCGGAGCCAACAAACGCGTCTGAACAGATCGTGGCCCGTTTGGACGTCATGGCGGCTCAGCGGCCCCGTCGTGATTAGTCAGAACGCGAAAGCGGCGCGACCGATGGCCGCGCCGCTGTTCTTCAGGCGTTATGCCCGCTTTTTCTTCTCGTCGTCGTCGACTTCCTCGAAGTCGGCATCCACGACGCCTTCGCCCTCGCTGGAGGCTTGCTCGGCACCGCCAGCGGCGCCGCCTTCACTTTCCTCCGAGGACTGCTGATACATCGCTTCGCCGAGCTTCATGGACACTTGCGCCAGCGACTGGGTCTTGGCCTCGATGGCCTCCTTGTCGTCGCCTTCCAGCGCGGTCCGCAACTCGGAGACAGCATTCTCGACCGCGGTCTTGTCCTCCGCGGAGACCTTATCGCCGAGGTCGGACAGGCTCTTCTCGGTCGAGTGGATCAGCGCTTCGGCCTGGTTCTTCGCGTCGATCAGCTCCCGGCGCTTCTTGTCCTCTTCAGCGTGGGATTCGGCGTCCTTGACCATCTGCTCGATCTCTTCCTCTGTGAGACCGCCAGAGGCCTGGATGCGGATGGATTGCTCCTTGCCGGTCGCCTTGTCCTTCGCGGAGACGTTGACGATGCCGTTGGCGTCGATGTCAAAGGTGACCTCGATCTGCGGGACGCCGCGCGGCGCCGGCGGAATACCGACGAGGTCGAACTGACCGAGCAGCTTGTTGTCCGCCGCCATCTCGCGCTCACCCTGGTAGACGCGGATGGTCACGGCATTCTGATTGTCCTCGGCGGTCGAGAACACCTGGCTCTTCTTGGTCGGAATTGTCGTATTCCGGTCAATCAGACGGGTGAACACACCCCCCAGCGTCTCGATGCCCAGCGACAGTGGCGTCACGTCGAGCAGCAGCACGTCCTTGACGTCGCCCTGCAGCACGCCGGCCTGAATGGCCGCGCCGATGGCCACAACCTCGTCCGGGTTGACGCCCTTGTGCGGCTCCTTGCCGAAGAACGACTTCACGGTCTCCTGAACCTTCGGCATGCGGGTCATGCCGCCGACAAGGACCACCTCGTCGATCTCGCCCGGCTTCACGCCGGCGTCCTTCAGCGCAGCCTCGCACGGGCCGATCGTGCGCTGAATGAGGTCATCGACGAGGCTCTCCAGCTTGGCCCGCGTCACCTTCATGGTCAGGTGCTTCGGACCCGACTGGTCGGCCGTGATGAACGGGAGGTTGATCTCGGTCTGCTGCGTCGAGGACAATTCGACCTTCGCCTTTTCCGCAGCCTCTTTCAGGCGCTGGAGTGCCAGACGGTCATTGCGCAGGTCGATGCCGTTCTCGCGCTTGAACTCGTCCGCGAGATAGTCGACCAGGCGCATGTCGAAGTCCTCGCCGCCGAGGAAGGTATCGCCGTTGGTCGACTTCACCTCGAAAACGCCGTCGCCGATCTCCAGCACGGAGATGTCGAACGTGCCGCCGCCAAGGTCATAGACCGCAATGCGCTCGCCTTCCTTCTTGTCGAGGCCATAGGCCAGCGAGGCCGCGGTCGGCTCGTTGATGATGCGCAGCACTTCCAGCCCGGCGATCTTGCCCGCGTCCTTGGTGGCCTGGCGCTGGGCGTCGTTGAAGTAGGCCGGCACCGTGATGACGGCTTTCTCTACTTTCTCGCCGAGATAGCTCTCTGCCGTCTCCTTCATCTTGCGGAGCACGAAGGCAGAGATCTGCGACGGGGAATACTTCTTGCCGTGGGACTCGACCCAGGCGTCGCCATTGTCGGCCTTGACAATCTGATACGGAACCAGCTTCTGGTCCTTCTCGACGGTCGGGTCATCGAAGCGCCGCCCGATCAGGCGCTTGATCGCGAAGAAGGTGTTTTCCGGATTCGTCACCGCCTGGCGCTTGGCCGGGACGCCGACAAGCGTCTCGCCCTCTTCGGTGAAAGCCACCATCGACGGTGTCGTGCGCGATCCTTCAGCGTTTTCGATGACTTTCGGGTTCTTACCCTCCATTACGGCCACACACGAGTTCGTGGTGCCGAGATCGATGCCAATCACTTTCGACATGCTCATCAACCCTTATCGTTCTCTGAGATCCAGCGAATCGCCGGGCCCATACTCCATTGCGGAAGTTTGGTGGCACCCGACTCGACGCCGAAGCCGCTGCATCAGCCGACCCCGGCGTCACCCAATACGATTCCACAGCGCCCGACTTTGCCGCGTTATATATGCCGGGCCAAACTGTGCTGCAAGCCGCCTGATTTTGTTGTCCCGGGCGTTCCTGGGGACAATACTCCGCGGCCGCCAGTTAAATCTTCAATGTCGAGAAGTTTGTGACGACCGATGAGTACGGCTTTGCCCATCGATCACAGAGTTGGGTACCTCGACGCCGCCGCGCAAGCACGTCTGCTGCAGGCGATCCAAGCGGTTGTGGCCGAAGCGCCACTTTTTGTGCCGCGGATGCCACGTACGGGCCGGCAGTTTTCGGTGCGGATGACGAATTGCGGCCCGCTGGGATGGCTGGCGGACAAGCAAGGTGGCTATCGCTATGAGCCGGTGCATCCCGAGACGGGCAAGCCGTGGCCGCCTATCCCGCAGATGTTGCTGGACATCTGGGAAGATGTCGGCGGCGGAGCGCCGCCGGAAGCGTGCCTCATCAACTACTATGGGCAGGGCGCGAAGATGGGGCTGCACCAGGACCGGGACGAGGAAGACTTCTCCGCGCCGATCGTATCGGTGTCGCTTGGCGATACCGGACTGTTCCGCGTCGGCGGGAAAACGCGCAAGGCGCCGACGCAGCGTTATGAGCTGGCGTCCGGGGATGTGCTGGTGATGCGTGGCGAATCGCGGCTCGCCTACCACGGCATCGACCGCATTGTCCCCGGATCGAGCGACCTGCTGCCCGAGGGCGGGCGCATCAACATCACCATGCGGCGCGTGCACAAGCCGGATATCTAGGGAATGGGAATTTCGTCGCCATTACGGGGCTCGGTTCCGTGACACCCAATAGGACTCGCATCGCCGGGGCTGGGCCCCGTGATGACAAGAAGCTGCGTCCAAACCCGCTCGCGGGTGGCCAGGCCCACTGGTGGCGTTATGCCTTCCGGCTCGCCGAGTCGGCTCCGTAGCTCTCTTCCGTTTCGGCGTTGATGACCGGCTCGTTGAGGCGTGATGAGCCGCGCGGTTGCGCTGATGCGCTGTCGGTCTTGGAGGTGTCGCTCTCGGTGTTGTCCTCAGCGGACGCACTGGCGCTGCCGGTCTGGGTCTGCTCCGCGCGCTGTTCCGAGGCCGGATTGTCGCCGGTGCTCTGAGGCTGGTCGTTCGGCCTGTCCTGACCGCCCGACGTGGCGGGCGCGGCCTTCGACACGCCGACAAGCGCGGGACGCAGCACGCGGTCCTCAAGCAGATAGCCCGGCTGAACCACCTGCATCACCATACCGCTCGGCATGTCGGCGGTGGGGATCTCGAACATCGCCTGGTGAAAGTTCGGATCGAACTTCTCGCCTTCCGGGTTCAGCTTGGCGATCCCATGCCGCTCCATGGCCTTGTGCAACTCGCGTTCCGTCACCTCGATGCCTTCGAGGAAGGTCTTGAGCGCCTGGTCGTTCGCCGCGGCGTCCTTTGGCACGGCGTCGATGGCACGCTGAATGTTGTCGGCGATTCCGAGCACCTCACGGGCGAAGTTGGCGATGGCATATTTCGCGGTGTCCGCCTTTTCGCGCTCCATGCGCTTGCGCAGGTTCTCCTGTTCGGCCACGGCGCGCTTCAGGCGTTCTTCCAGTTCCTTGATGCGGTCTTCCGGCGTGCCGGCCTTGCTGGCAGCCTCCGCCGCTGCGGCTTCGCCAGCGCCTTCCTGCGCCCCGGCCTCGTTGGTCTTGGCTCGATCATCACCCGAAGCGGCTGCGCCTTCGGCTTTCGTTTCCGCGTCGTCGCGCGCGAAAGGATCGTCGTTTTGGCGCGCCTTCTCGGTTTCCGCCGTCGTGTCTGATTTCTTCTCGTTGCTCATCGCTTTCGGATCTCTCGTGGAAATGGTCGGTTCGTCAGCGCCGGCCGATCGCATGTTTGCGACTTCTTTCGGCCGGTCGCGGCGTTCAAGTCAACAGTCGTCCGACAAGTTTGGCGGTGTAGTCCACCACCGGAATGACCCGCGCATAATTCAGTCGCGTCGGCCCGATAACGCCGAGCACGCCGACAATGTTCCTGTCATTGTCGCGGAACGGCGCGACGATCACCGAAGAGCCGGACAGCGAAAAGAGCTGATTCTCGGAGCCGATGAAGATGCGCACGCCCTCGGCCTCGTCGGCCAGGTCCAGCAGCCGGACCAGTTCCTTCTTGGACTCAAGGTCCTCAAACAGCAGCCGGATGCGCTCCAGCTCCTCGATCGCCTTTAGGTCCTCAAGCAGATGCGCGCGGCCGCGCACGATCAGGCTCTTGGTCTCCTCGCGTCCGCCGGACCATTCCGCCAGGCCTGCCTCAATCAGCCCCTTGGTCAGCTCGTCGAGCAGGTCGCGCTTTTCTTTGAGCTCCTGATTGATGCGCTCCTTGGCTTCGTGCAGCGTCAGCCCGCGAATGCGCGCGTTGAGATAGTTGCCGGCCTCGATCAGCGCGGAGGGCGGCAGCCCTTCCGGCAGATTCACGACGCGGTTTTCGACCGCGCCGTCCTCGCCCACCAGAACCAGCAGCGCGCGCCCGTTGTCCAGATTGACGAATTCGATGTGCTTGATGCGGTTGATCTGCTTTTCCGCGACCACGAGGCCCGCGCATCGCGACAGGCCGGAGAGCATTCCGCTGGCCTCGGACAGGACTTCGTCGACGCCCTGGCGGGTGTACTCGGCGGTCATCTGGCGCTGGATCTGCTCGCGCTCGCGCGTGCTGAGATCGCCGATCTCCAGCAGGCAGTCGACGAACATGCGCAGCCCCGCATGCGTCGGCATGCGGCCCGCGCTGGCATGCGGCGCGTATATCAGGCCCATCGCCTCCAGGTCCGCCATGACGTTGCGCACCGAAGCCGGCGACAGCGTCATTGGCAGTTGCCGGCTCAGGTTGCGGGAGCCAACGGGCGCGCCCGTCTCAAGGTACGTTTCGACGATTTGTCTGAAAATCTCGCGCGAGCGCTCGTTGAGCTCTTTCAAGCCGCCCAGAGGTTCGGTCATCTGTTTCACCGAAAGGAAAAAAAACCAGCACCTCGTTTACTTGCTGCAGAAAACCCCTGACAGTGGCCTTAACATAGGCGTGGTCCGTGAAAGCGTCAATTCGGCCCGGGCGCTAGCCCCGCATGTCAGGCGCCTGCCAGACCGGGTGTTTTTCGCGTTTTGATCGCGCACAAAAGCGGTTTGCGCCGCCGCGGCGATCGGCTAGGGTGCGCGCCATTCCCGAAGACGAGCGAGCAGCAAGAGGTCGACATGACGGATCAAACGGGGGCTAACCGATGAGGCCGTCCGGGCGTGAAGCCGATGCGTTGCGGCGGGTGAGTTTCGAGCGCGCGGTGTCGCGCCATGCCGAAGGATCGTGCCTGGTTAAGTTCGGGCACACGCATGTGCTGTGCACCGCAACCATCGAGGAGCGCACGCCGCCCTGGCTGAAGGGTCAGGGCAAGGGCTGGGTCACTGCGGAATATGGAATGCTGCCGCGCGCCACAACCGAGCGGACGCGCCGCGAAGCCGCGAGTGGCCGCCAGTCCGGACGCACGCAGGAAATCCAGCGGCTCATTGGCCGGTCGCTTCGTGCGGTGATGGACCTTCAACTGCTTGGCGAGCGCCAAATCCTCGTGGATTGCGATGTGCTGCAGGCCGATGGCGGCACCCGCACCGCGGCGATCACCGGCGCCTGGGTGGCGCTCAAGGACGCCGTTGACTGGATGCAGGCGCGCGACATGGTGAATGCCAGCCCGCTGAGCGACCAGGTGGCGGCGGTGTCCTGCGGGCTGTATGGCGGCGAGGCCGTCCTTGATCTGGACTATGAAGAAGATTCCGAGGCCGACGCCGACGCCAATTTCGTCATGACCGGCGCGGGCGGGATCGTCGAAATCCAGTGCACGGCCGAGACCAGCGCCTTCAGCGAGGATGACTTCGCCAAGCTGATGAGCCTTGCGAAGAAAGGCATCGCCGAGCTGACTGAGCTGCAGAAAATGGCGGTGGCCTGATGGCGGAGGCGCCTGCGAGCCGAAAGCTGGTCATCGCCAGCCACAACCCCGGCAAGGTGCGCGAAATCCGCGATTTGCTCGCCCCGCTTGGCTTCGACATCATCTCCGCAGGCGAGGCCGGCGCACCGGAGCCGGAGGAGACCGGCCACACATTCGCGCAGAACGCACTCATCAAGGCGGAAGCCTGCATGACCGCGACGGGATTGCCGGCGCTTGCCGACGACTCCGGGCTTGAGGTCGACGCGCTGGGCGGGGCGCCGGGAATTTATGCGGCGCGCTGGGCCGGACCGGAGAAGGACTTCGGCGTGGCCATGGAGCGCGTCGAGCGCGAACTGCAACAAGCTGGCGCGAAAACGCTGCAAGACCGCCGCGCCAATTTCGCCTGCGCGCTTGCTCTGGCGGGCACGGACGACTGCTATCATATCTTCATCGGCCGGGTTTTCGGGCATCTGGTCTGGCCGCCGCGCGGCGATCGCGGCTTTGGCTACGACCCGATCTTTGTGCCCGACGGTTATGACATCACCTTCGGCGAGATGGACCCGGCGGAAAAGCACCGGATTTCCCATCGCGCGGCGGCATTCGCGAAGCTGGTGGCGCATCTGCGCCGCACGGAAACAACGCTATGAGCATGGACCAGCCCTCTGACGCCGGTTTCGGTGTTTACGTTCACTGGCCGTACTGCGCGGCCAAGTGCCCGTATTGCGATTTCAACTCGCATGTGCCGCGCGGCGCGGTGAACGAGCAGCGCTATGCCAAGGCGGTCATCCGCGAGTTGGAGCATCACGCGGCGCTGACGCCGGGGCGTCGAGTCGACACGATCTTTTTCGGCGGCGGCACGCCGTCGCTCATGCAGCCCGACACGGTTGCCTCAGTGATCGACGCGATCGCCGCGCTCTGGCCCCTCGCGTCGGATGCCGAGGTCACGCTGGAAGCCAATCCGTCGAGCGTGGAGGCCGCGCGCTTCGCCGGCTACCGCGCGGCTGGCGTCAATCGCGTTTCGCTTGGCGTGCAGTCGCTGCGCGATGACGCGCTGCAATTTCTTGGACGGCTGCATTCCGCGGGTCAGGCGCGCAACGCTGTGGACGTCGCGCATGCTCATTTCGAGCGCGTCTCGATCGACCTGATCTACGCGCGGCCGGGCCATGCCGTCGAGGCCTGGCGCGATGAACTGCGCGAGGCGCTCGCGCTCGGCGTCCGGCACCTGTCAGCCTACCAACTCACGATCGAGCCGGGCACCGCTTTTTATCGCCTGCACGCGGCGGGCAAGCTCGACACGCCACCCGACGACACCGCGACCGCGCTGTTCAAAGCGACGCAGGAGCTTTGCGCCGAGGCCGGACTTGCGTCTTATGAGGTCTCGAACCACGCCGCGCCGGGCGAGGAAAGCCGGCACAATCTGATCTATTGGCGCTACGGTGATTACGTCGGCGTTGGACCGGGCGCGCATGGCCGGATCGCTTTGGCGGATGGCGCGCGCTTGGCGACGGAGACGGTCCGCGACCCGGCTGCATGGCTGGAACAGGTCGAAGGGGACGGCCACGGTATCGAGACGCAGACCACGCTCGCCTCGCTGGAGCAGGCTGAGGAGATGCTCCTGATGGGGCTGCGGTTGGCCGACGGTGTCTCCCGTGCGCGGCTGCGCGGGCTTAGCGGGCACGATATCGCGCCGACGACGTTGGAGGACTTGCGCGCACTCGGCCTGATCGCTGTTGTGGATGAGCGCGTTCGCGTCACGGATGACGGCCGGCTGCTGCTGAACCAGATCGCGCTCAAGCTTGCCGACGCGCTGAACCCGGTGGAAAGCGCACCGGCCGCTGCGACCGGCTAGAACTGGGCGCCCGCAAACGTACGCGGCGCCGGATCGACCACGTTTGCACCGAACCGCTGCACCTCAAGGATCGCCAGCCCGCGCTGGGACAGTCCGTTGTCCCGCAGCCGGAACAAGCCATCCACGCCCGAAAAGCCGCTATCCCGTGTCAGCCGGTCGGCGGTGTAGCGGTTGCCTTTCGACCCTTCCGACAGTGTGGCCGCGAGGCTCACCGCGTCATAGGCAAGGCTCGCCAGGCGTGGCGGCGGGTCGCCGTAGGTCTCGACGTAGCGCTTGGTGAAGTCCTGCCAGCCACTCGGGTCGGCTGCCGGGAACCAGGCGCCGCGTAGCGGCTTCTCGCGGCCGATGCCGGTGTAGTCCCAGCCGTTTGAGCCGAGGATCTGGATCGACGCGGTGTCCACCTCGAAGTAGGGTAGAAGCGGGGCCAGCGCGGGCAGCGTGTCCGAACTGCCGGGCATGAACAGCGCATCGAACTGGGGCGGTTGCTCGCTACCCTTCTTCGCCAGCGCGGCGACCTGTTCGACCGGCTTGAGCATGCTGTTGGCGTCCGGCTTGTAGGTCTGCAGCGCCACGATCTGCCCGCCCGTGTCGCGCACAGCCGTTTCGAACGCCTCCTGCATGATCTTGCCGAAGGCGTTTTCGGGGATCAGCGCCGCAAAGCGCCGATGGCCCTGCGTCATGGCGTAGGAGACGATCCGGCGCACCTCGCTTCCGGCCAGGAAGCTCAGCAGGTAGACACCATTGCCGGCAACCTTGCGGTTGCTGGAAAAAGCGATGACCGGCACGCCCGCCTTGCGCGCGACGGGTGCCGCACCCTGCACCGCCTCGGCAAAAAGCGGGCCGATGATCAGTTCCGCGCCTTCCTGAACGGCCTGTTCCGCGGCGACTTTCGCGCCCTCCGGTGTGCCTCGGGTGTCCTTCGTCATCAACTGGAGTTCTGGGTTCTTGAAGTCGAACAGCGCCAGTTCCCCGGCGCGCTTCATCGCCTCGGCAATCTTCTTGGTGTTCCCTTCGGCCGAGAGCGGCAGCAGGACTGCCACCTTGATCGAGGGTCGCTTCCGCGTGGGCGATCCGGTTGTGTCGCTCGACGCGGTCACCTGGCTGCCGGGCATGGAGTTCGGCCCGCCGACAGTGCAGCCGGTCAACATCAGCGCCGCAATGAGAAGGCCCATCAGCGTCGACAACCGGCTTGCAAGATTTGAAATCAGCGGCTTGGCGTTGACCTCGGGACGAGGCGCAAGGCCGGGGCTTGGATGGGCAGTGGCTGGCATCAAGTCCCTTGCGGATAAGCTGTTTTGAGATTTTAGCCCGCGCGAACGGCGCATACCGTCAGATTGTGATTCGCGCCGTATGTCAGCAGACAGCTATGGCCCCTTTGTGGCGACGGCTCTGCGGGCGCGGCTGGCCGTTCCCTTTCGCGATCCGGTTGTGATACCGCTGTTCCATGAGCGAGAACGAACACGGCACAAACCGCGGCGCGCGGATCTCCAGGCGCACGGACAGCCAGCTCGAAGCGCTGCTGAACCAGGGATTGGCGCCCGGGCTGCATATCGTCGCCACGCCCATCGGGAATCTCGGCGATATCAGCCTGCGGGCGCTTGCAGCGCTGGCCAGCGCGGACAGGCTTTTGTGCGAGGACACCCGGCGTGCGCGCAAGCTGCTTTCGCATTATGGGATCAGCCGGGACTTGCGTGTCTATGAGGAGCATAGTGCCGAGCGTATCCGGCCGTACGTGCTCGAATGGCTGCGCGCGGGGGAGGCGGTGGCGCTGATCTCCGATGCCGGCACGCCGCTGATTTCCGACCCCGGTTACAAGCTCGTGCGAGACGCGGTTGAGGCTGGTGTGCCAGTGCATACGGTGCCGGGCCCGGTTGCGGCCGTGGCCGCTCTGACGGTCAGTGGGCTCCCAACCGACAGCTTTTTCTTCGCAGGCTTCCTGCCGCCGAGGGCGGCAGCGCGCCGGCAACGGCTCAGTGAACTGGCCGGAGTTGAGGCAACGCTAATCTTCTATGAAAGCGCGGCCCGTTTGATGTCGGTGCTTCGCGACATCGCGGATACGCTCGGCGAACGCAAGGTTACGATCGTCCGCGAGATCACCAAGCGCTTCGAAACGCATTATCGTGGAACGGCCGAGGCGCTTCTCGCGGAACTCGAAGGACCGGCCCTCAAGGGTGAGATTGTCGTCCTCGTAGAGCCGCCGACGACACAAGGCGAGGTTAGCGATGAGCTGATTTTGCAACAGTTGGAGCAGGCGACGAGGACGATGTCCCCGCGCGACGCTGTTCGATGGGTTGCGGATGTGTTAAACGTTCAACGTAAACGTGTTTACGATTTGATGGTGGCGCAGCGCCGGGATCAGGACCACTAGCTTGGGGGCCTGACACGTTCGGCCTAATGAGAAAGCAGCGGGCGGCGGGCGATTCCCGGATCATCGATACACGGGTGGCGCTCGTCGTGCGGTGGTTTGCAAAACGCATGATCGCGGATTTGCGTCCCTGGATTTGAATGGGGCAATTGATGCTCGAAGTCGAAGAATCAACAAACGCCGTGAACCCGGGTAACAACCAGTCGAGCGCCCTGCGAACCCGCAAGCGCCGCAAAGCACCTTCGTCCTACTTGAAGGGCATCGACGCGGAAGCGATCGCAGCGCAGATTCTGCAGCGCAAGGGGTTTCGTCTGCTGGATCGCCGTTACCGAACGGCGGCCGGCGAACTCGATCTTGTCGTGGCCGACGGACAGAGCCTTGCATTCGTGGAGGTGAAGCGCCGAACGTCCCACGCCACAGCCGGTGAGGCCATCACTGTCCGCCAGCAGATCCGCATGACTGGCGCCGCGGAAATCTGGCTCCAGGAGCACCCTGAATACGCGGATCGTGACATCACCTTTGATGCGGTCCTGATCTGTCCACGATCTGCGCCGCAACATATACCCGACGCATTCAGGCCTGCGGCGTAGCCGCGCCGGCCAAAACACGCGCAAAGGCATCGCGCTTGAGCGCGGGAAGACGGATGGCAAGCGTCAAGGCGCGCGTGATGAACAGCACCATCAGTGCGGCCCACAGCCCGTGGTTGCCGAATGGCGGCGTTAACGCGGCCCAGGCCAGCAAGTAAACTGCCAGACTGACCAGCATCATGTTGCGCATGTCCCGAGTCCGTGTCGCGCCGATGAAAATCCCGTCGAGCTGAAAGCAGGCAACGCCGATAACGGGCGCCAGGGCGGCCCAGACGAGGTAGTCCCGCGCCAAAGAGCGCACGGCTTCGTTAACGGTCATCGCGTCGATGACAGTGTCGCCGCCCAGCCAGAACACCGCGCCGACGGCCAGGCTCAACCCCGCAGCCCAGATCGACGATAGCCGCACCGCATCATGAAAGCGGGCCAGATTGCGCGCGCCTATGGCCTTCCCGGTCAGCGCCTCGGTCGCATAGGCTATCCCGTCAAGGAAATACGCCGAGACCGAGAGGAAGTGCATCAGGATCGCGTTTGCTGCCAGGATGAGGTCGCCGGCCCGCGCGCCCTGCGCCGTGAAGAAGGAGAAGGCAAAGAGCAGGCTGAGCGTACGGATCATGATGTCGCCGTTGACGGCGATCATGCGCCGCAGCTTGGCAGCGTTGAACACGCGCCAGAGCCGTATCTGCAGCCCGGCGGATGCCCGCAGCGCCACCGCCAGCCCCACGAGCGCGGCGCCCGTCTCCGCGATCAGCGTGCCCGCTGCGACACCGGCCACGCCCCAGCCGAAGGCGAGCACGAACAGCGCGTCCAGCGCGATATTCGTCAGGTTGAGCAGAAGCTGGAGCCGGAACGCCATGCCCGCGCGCCCCAGACCGATGAACCAGCCGACCAACGCGTAGTTTGCCAGTGCCGCAGGCGCGCTCCAGATGCGGATGGCGAAATAGGTACGGGCGGCCTCGTCGACATCGGGCGAGGCACCCATGAGCGCGAAGGCCGCTTCGGCGATCGGCCATTGCAGCATGATGATCGCGACGCCCGCGGTACCGGCAACCAGCAGCGCGCGATAGAGCGTGGCCAGTACTTCGCGGTTGCGCTCCGCGCCGCTGGCCTGCGCGGTCAGGCCGGTCGTGCCCATGCGCAGGAAGCCGAAGGCCCAGTAGAAAAACGTGAAGATGGTCGCGCCGACGGCCACCGCGCCGATGAGATGCGCCGCTCCGAGTTGTCCGATCACGGCGGTGTCCACCGCGCCGATGAGCGGTGTTGTGACGTTGGAGAAGATCATCGGCCCGGCGATCGCCAGCACGTCGCGGTGGCGCAAGCGGGCTGCCGGCTGATCGGTGCTGAGCGGGGTTACGCTTGCCTCCCTTCAGACGCAGTGGGATGTCCGGATGTCGATTGCCGGTGGTGTAGCACGCTCTTGGCCGTGCTGCGTCCAGCCTGATGCATAGCCGTTAAGCGCTCGTCGCGGATCGCGCATTCCGAGGCACACGTCTCCCGCAAGCGGCGAGAGCATTAACGGATGTCTCTTGGGGCATGGATGGTGCCGCATGGCGGACTCGAACCACCGACCCACGCATTACGAATGCGTTGCTCTACCAACTGAGCTAATGCGGCCGCCTGCTCTTGAGATACTCGCATCTGCGCTGCCATGCAAGCATGGTCGGCGAATTTCGCGGTATGTGTGCAGCTCGTCGAGCGCCGCCAAGGCATATGCGTTCGCGATCTGGGAATTCATGTGGCGACCGCGCCCGATGCGCCTTAGATAGGCAATCCCCGCCGAGGAAATTTTATGAAAGGATTCCATTTACGCGTTGGGTTTACCTGCCGGCCAGGCCGTTGGCCGTTATCGCCGTCGTGCAGCCGGATCCGGCAAAGGCCTCCCACAATCTGCCCGATCTCGTGATCCGCTCGGTCGAGCTGAAAGCCAGCGGCACATGCAACGCGTTCCAGCCGATCGTGACGGGGACGCTGGTTATCAAGAACATTTCGGATGTTCGCGCGCCGCTGGTGGTGGATGCGCCCCTGTTCGAGGCGTTCGGACGTCGATGACCGGAGCTTTTTCGACAAGGATTTCCGCCCGCTGGAATCGCTCGCGCCGGACGAGACCGCGACCGCATGCGTGCGGGTGGGGGCGTTTTGCAACAAGGATGGCGTGAGGGCGTACGCCGCTTCGTCGCGGTCGCCGACCCGGAAGACCGGACCGAAGAAAGCAATGAGCGGAACAATTCCTATTTCATGCGCGTTCGCGTGAACGGCCCCTAAAGCGGTGTTTTCTCGGGGCGCACTGCGCCGGGGCCGTGGGCTCCGGCGTTTTCTTTTCAGCGATTTTTGCCGCTGGCTTGTGAGACGCATCGCGCAGCCTCACGTACTGCGGGGAGCGCGATCTGTCGCTCCGCTTACCCCGCAAGGTTGTCGACCGGATGTCCAATCACAGCTCGTTCGAGCCAACGCGCACGCCGCCGCCCGCATCCGGGCCGCCGCGGCCCGAACGCGGCAAGTTCACGCGCGGCTCCACGATGCGCCATATCCTGGTGATGAGCGGGTCGTCGGGCATCGGCTTGATGGCGGTGTTTCTCGTCGACTTCGCCGATCTTTATTTCCTCGGGCTGCTGGGCGAGATCGAGGTCGCCGCGGCCATCGGCTATGCCGGCTCGGTGCTGTTCTTCACCGTGGCGTTGGGCGTGGCTCTGTCCATCGCGGCAACCGCGCTCGTCTCGCCAGCTCTCGGAGCAGGCAAGAAGCCGCGGGCGCGGCGCCGGGCGATCAATGCGCTCATTTTCGCAGTCGGCGCTGCGTCGGTCCTGTCGCTGGTCTTGTGGCTCAGCGTGCCAGTGCTGCTCGGCTGGCTTGGTGCGGAAGATCGGGCGTTTGAGCTTGCGTCTTCCTATCTGCGCATTGTTCTTGTTGCCACGCCGCTGCTCGTCGTGGGCATGAACTGCGCGGCGCTCTTGCGCTCGGTGGGCGATGCCAAACGGGCGATGTACGTCACGCTGTCGGGCGCCATCATCAACGGGCTGCTCGATCCGCTGTTCATCTTCGCGCTGGGGCTTGGCGTGGACGGCGCGGCGATCGCCTCGGCGCTGGCGCGCACAACGATGGCGTTGGTCGGGCTCTATGGCGTTGTGCTTGTGCACGGGCTGCTTGCCTATCCCAAGCCCAGCCGGTTCTGGCCGGATGCGCTGACGATCGCGGGCGTGGCCGCGCCGGTCGCGCTCACCAATCTCGCGACACCCATTGCCAATGCCTACGTGACCTCCTCTATGGCGCCTTTCGGGGTGAGCGCGGTTGCGGGCTGGGCCGTGCTGAGCCGGCTGATACCTGTGTCCTTTGCGGGCATTTTCGCACTCTCAGGCGCGATTGGACCAGTGCTCGGCCAAAATCTGGGCGCGCGGGAGTATGCCCGGCTACGGCACGCGTTCCTGAACGGCGTCATCGTCGTGCTGATCTACGCGCTCGCGGTCTGGGCGATTCTTGCGAGCTTTCACGAGTACATCGCACACGCCTTCAATGCCCGTGGCGATGCCGTCCGGGTGATCGCGTTCTTTTGCGTCTGGCTCAGTCCCGGCTTTGGCGTGCTGGGGCTGCTGTTCATGTCGAACGCCGCGTTCAACAATCTCGGCCGGCCGCATTACGCAACGATTCTCAACTGGGGCCGGGCGACGCTCGGCACGATGCTCCCGGTGTCGATCGCCAGCCAGTATTTCGGGCCCTATGGCGTCCTCGCCGGGCAGGTGCTGGGGGGCATGAGCTTCGGCATCATCGCTGCCACAGCGTGTTATCTTTATATCTGCAGCCTCGAACGCGCCGCGCACAGCGCGCCCGCTCCGGAGCCGGCACCGGCGGAATAGTCCGGCTTGTCGTTGCGTTTGCGCAACAGTCGGAAAGACTTTCCGACAATGCCTGTTCATGATGGGCTCAGTTTCAACACAACCCTGCCGCGAACCATTACCATTCTACGTCAAAGTGTGATTCGCATCTCCCCAAGTTCCCTGCGTCGATGCGGTTGGTCCTGCGTGCGCGTTAGCAAACGCCGCGCCGAGCGAGCGCGGGCACTCGAACCAATTTCGACAGAACGGGAAGCGAACCCATGAAGCTGTTTCGAATTATAGCCGGCGCTCAGAATGGGCGTGTCTTCGCGAATCTGGGCGCCTTGGTCGGCCTTTCGGAAGAGGCGACCGCCAAATGTGTTGAATGCCTTGGGCAGCCGCTTGTTGACGCTCTGGGCCGGCGGACGAGCGACCGGCAGGGCGTGATCGACCTGCTCGATCTGTTCTCGGCGCGCCGCTATGACCGGTTTCTGACGACGACGCAGATCTTCGGTCATCCGCGCTCGGCATCGGAAGGTCAGCGGATCCTTGATTTCCTTATCGGAGATCGCGAGACACTGGAGCACATCATCCGCACCCAGCAGGAAAAGTTCGAACTGGAGCGCACCACGGTCGAGGCGCTCTTGCCCTATGTCGCCATCATGGTGATGGGTGCGATGGAACACCGCCTGCGCGAGCCGTTCTTCGAGATCGTCAAGAAGCTGGACGACCCGGAGCTCGTCAAGCAGGCCGAGCGCAATCCGTTCGTCACGCTGGCCGAGCTGCTTCGCGCACGTCTCGGCACCAGCCGGGAGGAACCGGTCGAGGCGGACGCCCAAGGCGAGGCCAGCGAGGTCAGCCTGCAGCGCACCAGCGAGCCGGGCGATCTGATCGACAAGCTGGTCTCGGAGGGCGGGTCGCAGCACGCGGCCTGACCCGCGGGGCGTTCAGTAGGCGATTTCTTCGAACAGGTGGTCGATGTCGCCGTCCCACTCGCCGTGATACTTCTCCAGCAGCCACTCCGCGGGCGTGCGGTTCTCCGCGACGATGGTCTCGAGCGGTTCCAGATAGCTGGACTCGTCGTTGCCGTCGGCGTCGCGGAAGTCGCGCGCCTGCAGGCCGTGGCGGGCGATCGCCAGCATCTCGCGTGACAGTGTGCCGACCTTATGCCGGCCGACCCGGGCGTTCAGCCCGTGGCGCGGCACCTCGTCGCGCAGCGTCTCGCGCTGCTCATGCGTCCATTTCTTGACCATGTCCCAGGCGGCGTCGAGGCTGGTCTGGTCATACATAAGTCCGACCCACAGAGCCGGCAGGGCGCACAGGCGCGGCTGCGGGCCGCTGTCGGCGCCGCGCATCTCCAGGAAATGCTTGAGCCGGACCTCCGGGAACAGCGTCGTGAGGTGGTCGGACCAGTCCGCCATCGCCGGGCGCTCACCGGGCAGCGCGGGCAGGCGCCCTTCCATGAAGTCGCGGAAGGACTCGCCGGCGACATCGAGCTGCTCGCCGCCACGCTTGATGAAATACATCGGAACGTCGAGGGCGTAATCCACGTAACGCTCGAAGCCCATGCCGTCCTCGAAGGCAAAGGGCAGCATCCCGGTCCGGTCCGGGTCCGTATCGCGCCACAGTTCACTGCGGTATGACAGGAAACCGTTGGGCTTGCCGTCGGTGAAGGGCGAGTTGGCAAACATCGCCGTCGCGAGCGGCTGCAGCGCCAGGCCGACCCGCAGCTTCTTGACCATGTCGGCTTCGCTGGAGAAGTCGAGATTGACCTGCACGGTCGCCGAGCGGAACATCATGTCGCGCCCAAGGCGGCCAACCTTCGGCATGTAGCGCCGCATGATCTTGTAGCGCTGCTTCGGCATGACCGGCGTCTCAGCCAGCGTCCATTTCGGTGAAAAGCCGATGGCCAGAAAGCCGATGTTGAGCGCCTCGGCCACTTCACGCACCTGCCGCAAGTGGGTGCTTACCTCCGTTGCGGTCTCGTGAATGTTCGTCAGCGGCGCGCCGGATAACTCGAACTGCCCGCCCGGCTCCAGCGTGATATTGCCGCCATGCTCGCAGCAGGGGTCCTTCAGCGCGACGACATTGCCCGCCTCCATCACCTGCTCCCAGCCGAAGCGCTCGGCAACGCCTTCCAGCAGCGCCTGGATGCTGCGGTCGTTCTCGTAGGGGACGGGGCGCAGATCGTCGCGGCGAAAGCCGATCTTCTCGTGCTCGGTGCCGATGCGCCAGTCCGTGCGAGGCTTGCAGCCGGCTTCCAGATACGCCACCAGCTCATCGCGGCTTTCGATGGGCCGCGCGATGGCGTCCTCGTCTTGAGCCAACATGGGTGCTGTTCTCCAGGTTATCTGCGGGCGATGCGGCGACCGCCATTATTGTGTTTCGTCAGCCCGGCCGACGGCCTCAGTGACGCGAAAGCTGCGCGCATGACGCACCCTGCCGTTTTGGCGCTCAGTGAAACAGTATACAAGATGGCATCACCTCATCGCCAGTCGCCGAGCACGGCATTCACCAGCGCCAGCGCGGCCACGGCGGCGGTATCGGCGCGCATGACGCGCGGGCCGAGCGAGATCGGGACAGCGAACGAGGCGTTGCGTAAAACGGCGCGTTCCTCGGCGTTGAAGCCGCCTTCCGGCCCGACGAGAACCCCCAGGGGGCCGGGTGCGACCGCTCCCAGAGCCTCGACCGGGCTGGCGATCGGCGCGGCCTCATCACAAAAAATTAATCGCCGCTCCTCCGGCCAGTGGGCCAGCACGGCGCGAAGTGGCTGCGGCTCCGAAACCTCCGGCACCCAGAGGATATTGCACTGTTCGGCCGCCTCGATCGCATTTGCGCGCATCCGCTCCAGGTTGACTCGATCGGCGACGGTATAGGCCGTCATCACCGGGCGCAGCGCCGCGACGCCCATCTCGGTTGCCTTCTGAACCATGTAGTCCAGCCGGGCCTTCTTCAGCGGCGCGAACAGGTAGTCTATGTCCGGCGGCGTTTCCTGCGCGCGCAGCGTTTCGCGGATTTGGAGCGTGCATTTGCCCCGCTTGGCCGTCGTGATCTCCGCCAGCCACTCGCCATCGCGGCCATTGAACAGGCGCACGGCCGCACCGGCCCGCAGCCGGAGAACATTCACCAGATAATTCGCCTGGCCCGGCTCGCAGGTGACTTCCGCGCCTGCTGCGAGATCGGCCGCAACGAACAGGCGCGGCGCCTTGGCAATGCGGTTTTCTTTGTGCGTTTGCGTCACGGTCGCTCGTTTTGCGGTTGTTCATGGGTCGCGGCCGCTAGGGCTTGCTCAATCGCGCCCGCGAGGCCACTATCCGGCTCAGAAAAGCGTGCCGTTCCGGCCGCTGAATGTCCAACCTCTGACCGAGCCAGGCTGATGACGCAAGCGGATACCGAATCCGTCGCTGATGCCCCGCGCGGCAACTGGGTCGATAGCTGGGCGCCCGCGCCGACGCGCCCCTATCTGCGCATGATCCGGGCGGACCGGCCTATTGGAACATGGCTTCTGCTGTGGCCGTGCTGGTGGTCGACCGCGCTGGCGGCGGTCGCCGCGGGCGACCGGCTGCCGAATTTGTGGTATCTGGCGCTGTTCGCGATCGGCGCGTTCGTGATGCGCGGGGCTGGTTGCGTCTACAACGACATTGTGGATCAGGATGTCGATGCCGCCGTGGCAAGGACGCGCTCGCGCCCGTTGCCGAGCGGCCAGGTGAGCGAGACAGCCGCCAAGATCTTCATGCTCGCGCTGGCTTTCACCGGTTTTCTGGTTCTGATCCAGTTCAATCCATTCACGATCGTGCTTGGCATCGCCTCACTCGGCATCGTCGCGGTCTATCCGTTCATGAAACGCATCACCCACTGGCCGCAGGCGGTTCTGGGGCTGGCATTCTCGTGGGGTGCGCTGATGGGCTGGGCGGCGGTGTTCGGCCGGCTCGATCTCGCGCCGGTGCTGCTCTACGCTGCCTGCATGGCGTGGACGATCGGCTATGACACCATCTACGCGCACCAGGACAAGGAAGACGATGCGCTGATCGGCCTGAAATCGACGGCCTTGAAGTTCGGCGAACGGACGAAGCCGTGGATGGTGCTGTTCTATGGGCTGGCGATTGCCGGCATCGCGGCGGCGGGGCTGCTGGCCGGTAGCGGGCCCGTGTTCCTCGTCGGCTTGGCGCTCGGCGCGGCGCATCTGGGTTGGCAGATCATGACGCTGGACGTGAACGATGGCGACAATTGCCTGAAACGATTCCGGTCGAACCGGGATTTCGGCGCGATCATCTTCATTGCGCTGGTGGCCGAGGCTGCGTTGAGCGTCTGAGAACGTGCAGCGCCCCAGCGCGAAGGACGAGCTTTTAAGCGATGACCTCTTCGAAAGACGCGCGCGATGATCGCCTGCCGGAGCTTTCCGAAGACTATGATCTCTTGCGCCGGGCGGTCCGCGACGCCGGCGCGACCGCGCTCACGTATTTTCGACGCGACACACCTGTCTACCACAAGGGCGACGGAAGCGAGGTGACGGACGCCGACCTCGCCGTCGATGCACAGCTTCACGCTGAATTGCGCACGCCGCGCCCCGCTTATGGCTGGCTCTCGGAAGAAACCATAGATGAGACGGAACGGCTTGACGCCAGGCGCGTTTGGATCGTGGACCCTATCGACGGGACGAGGGCGTTCATTCAGGACCGGGATCAGTGGGTAATTTCCGCGGCACTTGTCGAGGATGGCGAACCGGTTGCAGCGGCGGTCTATAATCCGGCGCGGGATGAGTTGTTCGCCGCCTTCAGCGGACACGGCGCGGAGCTGAACGGCAAGCCTGCGCAGGTGTCGCCGCGGCACGACCTGCACGGCGCCCTCATCCTTGCGCCGAAAGGGGTCGCGAAGCGCGCGGGCTGGCATGAGCCGGGGGAGCCCGACGTCAGGACGACGTTCGTCTACTCGATTGCATACCGGATGTGTCTCGTCGCGGCGGGGCGCGCCGACGGTCTTATCGCAAAGGGCCGAAAGAGCGAGTGGGACGTTGCGGCGGGAACCTTGATCGTGCAAGAAGCAGGCGGACGGGTGACATCGACTGACGGCGCGCGGTATCGCTTCAACCAGAGCAAACCCCTTCTGGACGGAACTATTGCCGCGCCGCCCGGCCTCCACGAGCGCCTGTTGGCCGCCGTTCGGTAGCCGGCGAGACGAAAATGCGGAGCGAGAGACGCCATGCCGGAGCAGGAGAGAGAGCAACCGAAGAAGCAGCTTCTTCACCTCGTTTTTGGCGGCGAGTTGAAATCGCTGGACAGTCTCGAGTTCAAGGATGTTTCAAAACTCGATATTGTCGGGATGTATCCGAACTACGCACAGGCTTATGATGCGTGGAAGGACGCCGCCCAGCGGACGGTCGATGATGCCCATATGCGCTACTTCATCGTGCATATTCATCGGCTTCTCGACCCCGAAAGCGGGACGGTTTCGGAAACCGATTGAGAAAAACGCGCCCGCCGCGTCGGCAATGCCGCGATCATCGTGAGTGTTTCATGGCGCAACGCCGTTCCACACCACAGGCTCTGAAGAAGGCTCTTGGCTGGTTTGCCGCGCGGTACATTGCGCTCGTGCGCGACACCTCGAAGGTAATCCGTGTGCCGGAAGACATGGACCGGCGCATTGATGAGCTGGCGCCCGCGATCTTTACGACCTGGCACGGCCAGTTCCTGATGTCGGCGACAATGAAGCCGGCGCATCAACCGGCGAAGATGATGATCGCGCGCCATGGTGACGCGGAGGTGATCGCACAGGCCGTGCGCCATTTCGATATCGAGCTGATCCGCGGCGCCGGCGCTGCCGGACGCCGGAAGGATCGTGGCGGAGCGACTGCCTTCAGGTCCGCGCTGGGCAGCCTTCAGGATGGCGTCAACGTGGCGATGACCGCCGATGTGCCGCCCGGCCCAGCGCGCAAGGCCGGTACCGGCGTGGTGGCGCTTGCGAGCGCGTCTGGCCGACCGATCATCCCGATGGGTTTCGCCACCCGGCATACCATCGCCTTCAGGAGCTGGAGCCGCTTCACGCTCAATCTGCCCTTCTCGAAATTCGCGATGGTGATGGGCGACCCGCTGCGCGTGCCCGAGGATGCGGATGACGAGGAGCTTGAGGCGAGCCGGCGCGATCTGGAGCAGCGGGTCAATGCCGTCACGCGGCGAGCCTACGCCCTGGCGGGCGGCAGCGCACATCTGGCCGAGCCGGTCAGCGCCGCGAACCCCGAACGGCCCGGCCTTGCACTGAAGACGTATCGGCTGCTGACGCGGGTGGCGCGCCCGGCCGCCGGCTCGCTCCTGCGTCGGCGCGTGGCACGGGGCAAGGAGATCGGTGAGCGGCTCGGTGAGCGCTTCGGAAGGCCGGGGCGCACGCGCCCACCGGGGCGGCTGTGGTGGTTCCACGCGGCGAGCGTGGGCGAGACGAACGCGATCCTGCCGCTCATGCACGCGCTGCGGGAGCGTTACCCCGATATCCGTTTCGTGCTGACTACCTTCACCGTGACCTCCGCGCGCATCGCGAGCAACCGTCTGCCCGAAGGCGCGGTGCACCAGTTCGCCCCGCTGGATTCGCCGCAGTTCGTCCGTCGTTTTCTGGATTACTGGAAGCCGGAGCTGGCGGCTTTCACCGAGTCGGAAATCTGGCCGAACCTCATCATGGAAACCCACGCGCGCGGTGTCCCGATGGTGCTGGTCAATGCGCGCATGTCGCCACGCTCGTTCAAGCGGTGGCGCAAGCAGCCGGGGATGAGCCGACCGCTGTTTTCGCGCTTCGACATGGTGCTGGCGCAGGACCAGACACTGGCACGTCGCTTCATGAAATCTGGCGCCCATACGGTTCACACTCTGGGCAACCTGAAGGCCGATGCACCCGCGCCGCCCGTTGATGAGGCACTGCAAGGCGAACTTGCTGCGGCGCTGGCGGCCCGGCCAATTTTGCTGGCGGCAAGCACGCATCCGGGCGAGGACGAGATCGTCACGGAGGCCGCCGAGCGGCTGCGCGCGCGTATTCCCGACCTGCTTACGGTGATCGTCCCGCGCCATCCCGAGCGTGGCGCGACGATCCTGGAGATGGCGAAACAGCGGGGCGTCTCGGCGGCGCGGCGCTCACGCACGCCGCTGCCCGGCGCGGACACCGAGCTGTTCATCGCTGACACACTTGGCGAACTGGGCACCTGGTATGCCGTCTCGCCGCTGGCGCTGATCGGCGGCTCGCTCGTGCCGCATGGCGGACAAAACCCGATCGAGGCGGTTAAGCTTGAGACCGGGGTCATCACTGGACCGCACCACGAGAATTTCGCCCAGAGCTTCGAGGCGCTTATGAAGGCCGGCGGCTGCCGCGAGGTGGCGAGTGCTCAGGACCTTGCGGACACGGTCGCGGAGCTTTTGGCCGACCCGCAGGCGCTTGAGGATATGCGTGCTTCCGCCCGCGCGGCCGCCGCCGAGCTTCAAGGCGCGCTGGAGCGTACGCTGGCCGCGCTGGCGCCCTACGCCGAAGACGACGCCGTCCGCCCGACGCAGCGCATCCTGCCCAGCGGGGCCGTCGCTGCTGCGTCCGGGCTGGCGTCGGGCGAGGCCGCGGCGTCGGAAGCCCGCGCGGATACGCGCCATGCCTCGTGATGCACCGGGGTGGTGGTCGGACGCGCCTGACCGCCGCACGTCCACGCGGGATTGGCTCACGAAGGCCGCGCTGACGCCGCTGGCCTGGCTCTACGGCGCGATAACGCCGCTGCGGTTCGCGCTCGCCCGCCCCTACCGCGCGAATGTCCCCGTGATTTGCATCGGCAACTTCACGGCCGGCGGCGCGGGCAAGACGCCGACGGCCATCGCAGTCGCGGAAATGCTGCAGGACATGGAGGTGTACCCGACCTTCCTCAGCCGCGGCTACGGCGGCGCGCGCGCAGGCTCGCACCTCGTCAACCCGGATCGCGACCACGCGGGCGCGGTGGGCGATGAGCCGCTGCTGCTGGCGCGCCATGCGCCAACGGTGATTTCGCGGAACCGTAAGGCCGGCGCGGCGCTGATCGAGCGCCAGCACGCCGGCGCAATCATCATGGATGACGGCTTCCAGAATCCGCAGCTCGCAAAGGATTTCTCGCTGGTCGTTGTCGATGCCGCCGTCGGGGTGGGCAACGGCGCGGTGATCCCGGCGGGGCCGCTGCGTGCGCCGCTCGGCTTTCAGGCGCGGCGCGCGGATGCGCTGCTGCTCATCGGCGAGGGGGGCGCGGGCGAAGAGCTGGCGCGGCGGCTGGAACTGCCGGTGCTGCGCGGCCGGCTCGTGGCGGATGCCGACACGCGCTGGCTCGAAGCCGGCCCGGTGATCGCCTATTCGGGAATCGGGCGGCCCGCAAAGTTCTTTGAAACGCTGGAGCGACTCGGCGCGCGGATCACGGGGCGGTATGCCTTCCCCGACCATCACGACTACACGCCCGAGGACGCCGCAAAGCTCCTGACTCACGCGCAGCAGGCGGAAGCGCGTCTGGTGACCACGCAAAAGGACTGGGTGCGGATGCCCGAGGGCCGGACCCCGGTTGGCGCGCTCAAGTTGGCATCACATATCCTGCCTGTCCGGCTGGTGCTGGATGCGGACAGCGAGGGCCGGATGCACCGCATGCTCGCTGGCGTCGTCGGTCAATAGCGCAGCACGCGCAGCGGAAAACCTTGGGTAAGCGGCTGGATTGTTGCCCGCGCGGCTGATACAACGCGCGCAAACGCCGCGCTACTTTCGCAAAAACTCGCATGTAAAGAGCCACCAGGACGATGGAACACGTCAAGACCCCAACAGGCGCAGCCGAGGCCGAAGCGCCGTCCGAGCGCGACTGGCGCGAGACCCTGTTTCTGCCGAAGACCGACTTCCCGATGAAGGCCGGGTTGCCAAAACGCGAACCCGAATTTCTGGCGCGCTGGGAAAAGCTCGACCTCTACAAGCGTTTGCGCAAGGAGGCGAAGGGCCGCCCGCCGTTCACGCTGCATGACGGCCCGCCCTATGCCAACGGCCACATCCATATCGGCACGGGGATGAACAAGATCCTCAAGGATGCAGTCGTGCGCTCGCAGCAAATGATGGGGCGGGACGCGAATTATGTGCCCGGCTGGGATTGTCACGGCCTGCCGATCGAATGGAAGATCGAGGAGCAGTACCGCAAGAAGGGCAAGAACAAGGACGAGGTGCCGATCGTCGACTTTCGCCGCGAGTGCCGTGAGTTCGCCGATCACTGGATCGAGGTCCAGCGCGAGGAATTCAAGCGCCTCGGCGTCGAGGGCGACTGGGAGAAGCCCTACCTCACCATGAGCTACGAGGCCGAGAGCGTCATCGCCCACGAGTTGATGAAGTTCGCAATGGCGGGCGCCCTTTATCAGGGGTCGAAGCCGGTGATGTGGTCGGTGGTGGAACGCACCGCGCTGGCCGAGGCGGAAATCGAGTACTACGAGCACGAGAGCCCGACGATCTTCGTGAAGTTTCCGCTGCAGGAAAATGCGGCGTCCAAGGGGCTGGCGGACGCGAAGATCGTTATCTGGACGACGACGCCGTGGACGATCCCCGGCAACCGCGCCATCGCCTATTCGCCGGACATTTCCTACGGCTTGTACGAAATCACTGAAGCGCCAGAGGGCAACTGGGCTGCCGTCGGCGAGAAACTGATCGTGGCCGACAGCCTCGCGGAGAGCCTGAAAAACGCTGCGCGGGTTGAAGCGTGGGAGCGCGTGCGCGATGTCAACCCGGCAGGTTTCGTCTGCCGCCATCCGTTCCACGAGAGCGGCTACGATTTCGAGGTCCGGCTCTATCCGGCCGATTTCGTGACCGAGGAAGCAGGCACGGGTTTTGTCCATGTCGCGCCCGGCCACGGTGCGGACGACTACAACCTGTTCGTCGCCAACAGGAAGAGTTTTGCCGAAGCCGGCATCCCCGAAGTGCCGCACACGGTGCGCGAGGACGGTTATTACTTTGAGGATGTCCCGCTTTTCGGCGGCGACGAGCCGAAGCGCGTCATCACGGACAAGGGCAAGTTCGGCGACGCCAATGACGCGGTCATCACCGCGTTGATAGAGGCCGGGATGCTCGCCGCGCGCGGCAAGCTGCGGCACCAGTACCCGCATTCGTGGCGGTCGAAGGCACCGGTGATCTTCCGCAACACGCCGCAGTGGTTCATCCCCATGGACCAGAAGATCAAGGTGAAGGGCCGCCGCAAGCAGTCGACGCTGCGCGAGATGGCGCTGGAGGCGATCGACGAGACGCGCTTCGTGCCCGCCGCCGGTCAGCGCCGCCTGCGCTCGATGATCGAGCACCGTCCGGACTGGGTGATCTCGCGCCAGCGCGCCTGGGGCGTGCCGCTGACGATCTTCGTGCATCGCGAGACGGGCGAATACATCCCGCGCGGCGATTTCGACGGCTCGACGGAGCTGGTCAAGCGCATCACCGATGCCTTCAAGCAGGAGGGCGCGGACGCCTGGTTCGCCGATGGCATGCGCGAGCGGTTCCTCGACGGGCTGGTCAAGAACCCGGCGGAGTGGGAGCCGGTGACGGACATCCTGGACGTCTGGTTCGACTCCGGCTCGACCCATGTCTTCACGCTCGAAAAGCGCCGCGACCTGCAATGGCCCGCCTCGCTCTATCTCGAAGGCTCGGACCAGCACCGTGGCTGGTTCCAGTCCTCCCTGCTGGAAAGCTGCGGCACCCGCGGCCGCGCGCCGTACGAGACCGTGCTGACCCACGGTTTCGTCATGGCTGAGGACGGGCGCAAGATGTCGAAATCGCTTGGCAACGTCGTCGCGCCGCAGGATGTGATCAAGCAGAACGGCGCGGAAATCCTTCGCATCTGGGCCCTCAGCGCGGACTATGCGGAGGACGTCCGGGTCGGGCAGGAGATCATCAAGTCAAGCGTGGATGCCTACCGCAAGCTGCGCAACACGCTGCGCTTCATGCTGGGCAACCTGGCGCATTACGAGGATGATCTGCGCGTGGCGCCGGAGGAGATGCCGGAACTGGAGCGTTATATTCTGCACCGGCTGGCCGAACTGGACGAGCTGGTGCGCACGGCTTACGACGCCTTCGACTTCAAGAGGGTGTTCCACGCGCTCTACAACTTCGCGACCATCGACCTGTCCGCGTTCTACTTCGACATCCGCAAGGACACGCTCTATTGCGAGCCGTATTACAGCGTGAAGCGGCGCGCCGCGCTGACCGTGCTGGATGAGCTGTTCTCCTGCCTGACGGCGTGGCTCGCGCCGATCCTGTGCTTCACGATGGAAGAGGTTTGGCTCTCGCGCTTCCCGTCAAAGGATGGGTCGGTTCATCTGCGCCTGTTCCCGGAGGTGCCGGCGGACTGGCGCGACGAGGCACTGGCGGAACGCTGGTCGAAAATTCGCAAGGTTCGCCGCGTTGTCACCGGGGCATTGGAGATCGAGCGGCGCGAGAAGCGCATCGGCGCCAGCCTGGAGGCCGCGCCGGTGATCTATATCAGCGATGATGCGCTCTATGAGGCCGCGAAGGGCATGGACTGGGCGGAAATCGCGATCACCAGCGATGCAACACTCAAGCATGGCGAAGGTCCGGCGGACGCCTATCGCTTCGAGGAGGTCGAGGGCGTTGCGGTCGTGCCCGAACTGGCGCAGGGGCGCAAATGCGCGCGCTCGTGGAAGATATCGCCGGACGTCGGGAGCGACCCGGAATTCCCGAACCTGACGCCGCGCGACGCGGAGGCTGTGCGCCAGTACGACGCGCGCTTCGGCGCCTGAGGGGGCGGCGATGTCCCTGGGCCCGTGGTTTCGGCTGGGGCTGGGCGTGGCGCTCGTCGCGCTCGTGCTCGATCAGGTCACGAAGTGGTGGATCGTCCATGTCTACGAGCTGCCGGAGCGCGGGCGTGTCGCTGTTACGCCGTTCTTCGACCTGGTCATGCTCTGGAACCCAGGCATTTCTTACGGACTGCTCGCGCAGAACACCGATTTCGGTCGCAACGTGCTGATCGCTCTGGCGGTCGTCGCGGCGGTCGTGCTCACCGTCTGGATTGCGCGGACGCATAACCGGCTGCTCGCGATCTCCCTGGGCCTGATCGTGGGCGGGGCGATCGGCAACGCTGTCGACCGGGCGGTTTATGGCGCGGTTGCTGACTTCATCTCGCTGCACGCCTATGGCTACTATTGGTACGTATTCAACATCGCGGACGCAGCGATCGCGGTCGGCGTCATCGGCCTCCTTTACGACACGGTGGCGCCGGGCCATAAAATCGACGCAAAGCGTTCCGATTCCTCAAGTAACTAACGATTTGATTCGCAGGACGCTCGGGGGCGTATTTCATGGCACGACGGCGCACAAGCATCAGGCTGGCGCGCATTGGAGCGGTGGGCGGACTCGCCATGCTGCTGTCCGGCTGCGCGGGCACCGACGTGCAGATTGACGCGCCGATCCTTGAGGCGGCTGGCGTCAACCTAACCTCGAAGCCGCCGCCCGAGCCGGATCTGGAGGAAAAACCGCCGCTCGTGGTGCCGCCGACCACCGAGAAGCTGCCCGAGCCGGGCGAGCGCCAGGTGGCCACGGCGGAAGAGCAGTGGCCGGAAGACCCTGACCTGATCGCCAAGCGCAAGGCCGAACAGGCCGAGAAAGAGCGTGAACGCTACTGCCGCGAGGGCGACTGGTCTGATGATGCGGGCATCGAGGAATTCCGGAAGAATATGGGCCAAGAGCAGCGCTGCCGCAGCCAGCTCGGCAAGGCCCTTAGCGAAGCCCTTGGTGGCGGCTCCGCATCCGACGGGCAGACAGAGTAACTCTCCGACGCTCAAGAAGGCGTGCCAGATCGTCGCGTTTGGCGCGCCTTCCTTCTTTTCGCCGGCTGACGCGCTGAATCGTTCTTCTTGATGACGTGCTGTTAACTTGCACCTTGTCGCCGGCGCGCTACATTTTTTCCAGACCTGATGCAATCACGCGCTGCACACCGCAGCAGAGGAGCCATCATGGACCGCACCGGCAGTCGCATGCCACGCGCGTTCGCCGCCCGCGCGACGCGCAATTCCCTTCTTGACCGTATCGGCGTTTCCGGCTTCGCCACCCTTATCGCCATGGGGATCGCGATTATGACAATCTCCAACGCTCACGCAGAGGACCAGCCCGGCGCCAGCGCCCTCGAACTCGCCGGCAGCGCACCGCAAGTCGCCAGCTACACGCTGGACAACGGCATGAACGTCGTCGTCATCCCGGACAATCGTGCGCCGGTCGTCACGCACATGGTCTGGTACAAGGTCGGGGCGGCGGATGAACCGCCCGGACATTCCGGCATCGCGCACTTCCTTGAACACCTGATGTTCAAGGGCACGGAAAAGCTCGACCCGGGCGAATTTTCGAAGATGGTCGCGCGCTGGGGCGGGCAGGACAACGCCTTCACATCACAGGACGTGACCGCCTACTTTCAGCGCATCCCGAAGGATCGGCTCGGCGACGTCATGAAGATGGAGGCAGACCGGATGGTCAATCTTCGTCTCGCCGAGGAAAATGTCGTGACGGAGCGCGACGTGATCCTGGAAGAGCGGCGCATGCGCGTCGACAACGACCCCGCAAACATCCTGATGGAGCAGGCAAAGGCCGCGCTGTACTTGGCACACCCCTACGGCACGCCGATCATCGGCTGGGACACCGAAATCCGTCAGCTTGACCGCCGGGACGCACTTTCTTTCTATGAGCGGTTCTATGCGCCGAACAACGCCGTTCTTGTCGTCTCGGGCGATGTCGCGCCCGAAGAGGTGCTGGAGCTTGCCCGTAAGCATTACGGCGACATCGCGCGCCGCGACGAGGTCAGCCGCGGCAGCCGGCCGGCCGAGCCAGAGCCGCGCGCGCCGCGCGAGGTGATGCTGAAGGACCCGCGTGCGGCCAAGCCGACGCTCTACCGTTATTATCTCGCGCCGAGCTATGCGCAGGATGAGGGGCTTGAGGCCGAGGCGCTGGAGCTGCTCATGCGTATCGTCGGCGAAAACCCGACCGGTCGGCTCTACCAGGAACTGGTCGTGAAGCAGAAGCTGGCCACGACCGCCGGCGGTTGGTTCTCCGGCATCACGCGCGATTATGGCTCGTTGGGTATTTATGCGGTCGCCACACCGCAGACCGATATCGTGGATGTCGAGGCCGCGCTGGATCGGGTCATCAGCGACGTCGCTGAAAACGGCGTGACAGAGGACGAGCTGGAGCGGGCGCGCCGCGCGGCGATCGCCGAGCTGGTCTACGACTATGACAGCCAGACCAGCATGGCCCGCATCTACGGTTACGCGCTCGCGACAGGCCGCAGCGTTGAGGACATTGCCAAGCATCCGCAGCGCCTCGCGCAGGTGACGATGGAGGATGTTGCCGCGGCGGCCGAAAAATATCTGCAGGCCGAGCGCTCCGTCACCGCGAAGCTGATCCCTGACCCACAGGCGGTGGCCGAAGACAGGCAGCAGACGGCCCAGCCGCCTGCCGGACCGACAACAACAATCCAGTGAGGCGGCGCAGCGGCGCGTCTCATTCCCAGCGAGGTTGAACCATGCTCCGATCGCGAGCGATTGCGGCGCTTTGCGTCAAAGCCTTTAGCGTCCTAACCTTCGTCGCCGTCCTTTTCGCCACAAGCCACGCGGCCAACGCCATGCGCATTCAGAAAGTCGTCAGCCCCTCCGGTATCGAAGCCTGGCTTATCGAGGAGCACCGGATCCCGCTGATCACGATGGAGTTCGGCTTTGACGGCGCGGGCGCCAAGCAGGACCCGGACGACAAGGCGGGTCGCGCGCATTTCCTTTCCGGGATGCTGGACGAAGGCGCGGGCGAGATGGACGCGCAAGCTTTCCAGCAGCGGCTCGAGGACCTGGCGATCCGCCTCAGCTTTGATGCCGGGCGTGATAACTTTACCGGGCGCCTGCAGACCCTGACCGCGAACAAGGACGAGGCCGCGCGCCTGCTGAGCCTGGCGCTGAGCGAGCCGCGCTTCGATGCGGATGCCATGGAACGCATTCGCGGCTCCATTCAGACCGATCTGAAATTTGCGCAGGAAGACCCGGGCAAGGTCTCTACCCGCGAATGGTTCGAGTTGGCCTTCACCGACCACCCTTACGCCCGCCCGACCAAGGGCACGCTGGAAACAGTCGAGGGGATTACCGCCCAGGATTTGCGGGACGCGATGGGTGACACCTTCGCGCGCAGCAACCTGAAGGTTGCGGTCGTCGGCGACATCACGGCCGAAGAACTGGCGCCGATGCTGGATGAGATGTTCGGCGGGCTGCCGGCCAAAGCGACGCTGCGGGAGGTCGCCGATGCCAAGCTTGCGAGCAAGCCCGAGCCGGAAATCGTCACGATGGATGTGCCGCAGTCCACGGTGCGCTTTGGCCTGCCGGGCTATAAACGCCACCACGAGGATTTCTACGCGGCCTATGTCCTCAATTACATCATCGGCGGTGGCGGCTTCGCCTCCAGGCTGATGGAAGAGGTGCGCGAGAAGCGCGGGCTGGCCTATTCCGTGTTCACCTATCTCTATCCCCTGGATCATGCCGGCATGATGATCGGCGGCGTCGCTACCAAGAACGAGGCCGTGGGGCAGAGCATCGAGGTTATCCGCGAGGTGCTGTCTGATATTGCCGAGAATGGGGTCAGCGACGAAACGCTGAAATACGCGAAACAGTATCTTGTCGGTTCCTACGCGTTGCGTTTCGATACCAGCGGCAAGATCGCGCAGCAACTCCTCGGCGTGCAGCTCGATGAGCTTGGCATCGACTATTTCGACAGTCGCAACAGCTATATCGAGGCGGTGACGCAGGAAGACATCAAGCGGGTGGCCGCCGACCTGCTCAAGCCAGAGCAGCTCATCACGGTTATCGTTGGCCAGCCCCGGATGGAGGCCGCTCCCCGGGGCTGACGCCGTGGCCGTTTATTTCCCCGAGCGGCTTTGCTAAAAGCGCGTCATTCACAGAGGACGCGCAGCAATGCGCGAGATGGCGGGCACCATGACCTTTCACCACGACATCACCGGTTGTCTGGACGAGCGTATCGGCGCGCGAGGGCTGGCGCACGCTGCGCTGGATGCGCGGCTGCACGCTCTGGAGCCGAAATTGGCGGAGTTGCGCGAGAGCCTGGGCCAGGGCGGCTACCGCATGCTCGGGATCGCGCGCGAAAACCAGGACATCGAGACGACGCGCGCCGCGCTTGAGCGCCTGTTCGACGGCGCGAAGACGCTGGTGGTGTTCGGGACCGGCGGCTCAAGTCTGGGCGGGCAGACGCTCGCACGGCTTGCGGGCTGGTGCATCCCCGGCGATCAGCGGCCTGCGGCCAACACGCTGCCGCGCGTGCGCTTTTACGACAACCTCGACCCCTTGTCGCTGCAGCACGGGCTGAACCTGCTCGACCCGGAAACCACGCGCTTTCTCGTGATCTCCAAGTCCGGCGGTACGGCGGAAACGCTGATGCAGGCGCTGAGCGCGCTCGACTGGATGCGCCGCGCTGACATGGGACACATGATCCCGCGCGCCTTCCTCGGGCTGAGCGAGCCTGCGCGCGAGGGCACGAAAAACCCGCTGCGCCAGCTCTTTGAGGGCTTGGGCGTCCCGCTGCTCGACCATGACCCGGAAATCGGTGGGCGATTCTCGGTGTTCAGCAATGTCGGCATGATCGTGGCGCTCGCGCGCGGGCTCGATGCGCACGCGATCCGCGATGGCGGTCGGCAGGTGCTGGACGAGCTTGAAAGCCAGTCGGCCGCGGACTTCGCCCCGGCAGTCGGCGCGGCCACGGCCGTTGCCCTGGCCGAGGACAAGGGCGTGCGCGTCAATGTGATGATGCCCTACGCCGACCGGCTGTCGCACCTTGCGCGCTGGTATGTGCAGCTCTGGGCGGAAAGCCTCGGCAAGGACGGCAAGGGCACGACGCCGCTTGCCGCGCTGGGACCCGTGGACCAGCACAGCCAGCTCCAGCTTTTCATGGACGGCCCGCCCGACCACATGATCACACTGATCCGGCCCGCGCATGGCCGCGACGACCCGCCCATGCCCGCCGATCTCGCGGAAATGGCCGGGGCCGAGAACCTCGCCGGCCGGCGCGTCAGCGAGCTGGTGTCCGCGCAGCAGCAGGCCATTGGCGATGCGCTGATGCAGGCGGGGCGTCCGGTCCGCGTCATTGATGTGGACAATCCCGACGAAACGACGCTTGGCCACCTGCTCATGCATATGATGGTCGAGACGATTCTCGCCGGGCACCTGCTCGGGGTCGACCCGTTCGGCCAGCCCGGTGTGGAGCTTGGCAAGAAGCTGACACGGGAATACCTGGCCGCATCCGATGAGCGCGACTCAGCACATTCGCCAGCTCGACGCGGGGCTGATTAATCGCATCGCGGCGGGCGAGGTCATCGAGCGGCCCGCCAGCGTGGTCAAGGAACTCGTCGAAAACGCGATTGATGCGGACGCGCGCCAGATCGACGTGGTGACGGCGGGCGGCGGCTCGTCTCTGATCCGCGTGGCGGACGATGGTGTGGGCATGGACGCGAACGATCTCGCGCTATGCGTCGAGCGCCACGCGACATCGAAGCTGCCGGGCGATGATCTCGCGCATATCGACACGCTCGGCTTTCGGGGTGAGGCGCTGCCATCCATCGGCGCGGTCGCAGACCTGCGGATTACCAGCCGGCGCGCGGGGGCGGACAGCGCGCATGAGATCGCGGTCACCGCTGGGGCTAAGGGCGAGATGCGGCCCGCCGCGCTGAACGCCGGCACGGTCGTCGAGGTCCGCGAGCTCTTCCACGCCACGCCCGCGCGGCTGAAATTCATGAAATCCGAGCGCGCGGAAAACGCCGCGATCGCGGATGTGGTCAAGCGCATCGCGCTGGCGCACCCGGAAATCGGCTTTACGCTGACGACCGGCGAGCGCACCGGCCTGAAGCTGCCCGCCGCGGGCGATGATGATGCCATCCGTCATCGGCTGGAGCGCATTGTGGGCGCGGAATTCGCGGCCGACGCAACGGCGCTGGAGGCCGAGCGCGAGGGTCTGCGGCTCGCCGGGTATGCCGCGCCGCCGACGCTCCACCGCGCGACCGGGCAGGCGCAGTATCTCTACGTGAACGGGCGGCCCGTGCGCGACAAGCTGCTGCTCGGCGCGGTGCGCGCGGCCTATGCCGATTTCCTGCCGCGCGGACGCTTCCCACAGCTTGTGCTGTTTCTGGAGGTCGCGCCGGAGCGCGTGGATGTGAACGTGCATCCGGCCAAGGCGGAGGTGCGTTTCCGCGACGCCGGGCTGGTCCGCGCCTTCGTGCATGGCGCCTTGCGCCGCGCGCTGGGGGCCGAAGCCGGCCAGCGGACGACGCAGACGATCGCGGCGGAGACGCTTGAGCGCGTGAGGCCCAACGGCTTTTCAGCTCCCCGCCAGCCAGCCTACGCTGCCGCCGACTGGCAGAGGCCCATCGCCGAACTCGACCGTCCCAGCGCCGATGCCGCCGAGCCGACCGGCGAACCGGCGAACCATCCGCTCGGCGCGGCTCGGGCACAGGTCCATTCCGCCTACATCATCTCGCAGACCGAGGATTCGCTCGTCATCGTCGATCAGCACGCCGCGCATGAGCGCCTCGTCTATGAAAAGCTGAAAGCCGCCCTGTCGAATGGCGGCGTGAAAAGTCAGGGCCTGCTGATCCCCGAGATCGTCGAGATGGACGAGAGCGACATCGACCTGATGATGGCGCAGGGGGAGGATTTCGCCCGGCTCGGCCTGATGATCGAGCGGTTCGGTCCCGGCGCGCTGGCGGTTCACGGTGTGCCGGCCCTTTTCGGCGACGGTGACATCAAGGGGCTGATCCGCGATCTGGCGGACGAACTGCGCGGCCACGGCGCGGCCTTCAGCCTTGAGCAGCATCTGTATGACATCTGCGCGAAGATCGCCTGTTATGGCAGCGTGCGGGCCGGGCGGCGGCTTAAGCCTGCCGAGATGGATGCGCTCCTGCGCGAGATGGAAGCGACGCCGCATTCCGGCCAGTGCAACCACGGGCGGCCGACCTATATCGAACTCAAGCTGCACGATATCGAGCGGCTGTTCGGCCGGCGGTGACTCGGGCGTATTGGACCGTCATTACGAGGCCCGAAGGGCCGAAGTAATCCAGCGTCGTGCCTGGCGCTTAAAGCTTGATTGCGTCGCTTCGCTCGCAATGACGCAATTCGCCCGTTAGCCCTCGAACCGCAGGAAGTGAACGGCGGTATCCCCATAGCGGCGCGCGTCCAGTGTCGTGAAGCCTTCCGGCGCGGCGAACCCGGCATCCGCGCGCTCCTCGATCACGCAGACGGCCCCGGGCTTAAGCCAGTCGCCTTGGGCTGCCGCGGTGAGCGCCCGTTCCGCCAGCCCCTGCCCATAAGGCGGGTCCGCGAACAGCAGATCGAACGGCTTCATTGACCCCGCCGGCCCTAGCCGCGTGGCATCGCGCCGAAACAGGCGCGTGACGCCCGTGAGTTCCAGATTCTCGATGTTCTGTCGGATCAGTCCGCGTGATGAGGGCGCGTTGTCAACGAACAGGCAGAAAGCCGCGCCGCGCGACAGCGCTTCGCAGCCCAGCGCGCCCGTGCCCGCGAACAGGTCGATGACCCGCACGCCGTCGATCTCGAAGTCCTCGATGCCGTGCGCCAAGATGTTGAAGATCGCTTCGCGCACCTTGTCGCTCGTCGGGCGCAGGCGCTGGTCCTGCGGCGTGGCCAGCTTCGCGCCGCGCAGGCGGCCGCCGACGATCCTCATCGCCGCGCGCCCCGCGCCGCTGCCTTGCGCCGCGGCGGCTTGCCGCGCTCCGGCGGCTTTGCCTTGGCATGGCCGGTCCGCCCGCCCAGAGCGAATTGCCGTGCCAACTCGGGCCCGAGTTGATCGGCCAGCACGCGCGGCTTGATCTCTTCCACCGCGCCGACCGGCAGATCGCCCAGCATGAATGGCCCGAAGGACACGCGAATCAGCCGGTTCACCGACAGCCCGAGATGCTCCATCAGTCGGCGGATTTCACGGTTTTTCCCCTCACGCAGACCGACCGTCAGCCAGATGTTCGCGCCCTGCACCTTGTCGATACGCGCCTCGATCGCGCCGTAGCGCACGCCTTCGATGGTCACGCCGTCCTTGAGCTTGTCGAGGGCGGCCTGATCAACCTTGCCGCGCGCCCGCACGCGATAGCGGCGCAGCCAGCCGGTGGCTGGCAACTCCAGATGCCGCGCCAGTTCGCCGTTGGTCGTCAGCAGCAGCAGCCCTTCGGTGTTCATGTCGAGCCGACCGACAGAGACCACGCGCGGCATGTCCTCGGGTAGCGCCTCGAACACGGTCGGCCGGCCTTCCGGGTCACGATGGGTGGTCACGCGTCCGCGCGGCTTGTGATGGCGCCAGGCGCGCGTTGGCTGCGGTTCGGGCAGCGGTTTTCCATCCACGGTGATTCGCGCGTCCGGCATCACGTCCAGCGCCGCGCTTTCAAGCACGCGACCGTTCACGGCCACACGGCCTTCAGCGATCAGCCGCTCGGCCTCCCGTCGGGAGCACAGCCCCGCATGTGCGATTCGCTTGGCGACGCGCATCCCCTCCTCAGGCTTTATTGATTTCTTGCCTGCCATGAATTCGACCCATATTACCGCCACGGTCTCTGGTTGTAGGCTTGTACGGGCACAAGTCTACCTGAAAAGAAACGCCAGATGGGGGCCAGCCATGCGGCGCGATGATATTGTGAAGGCCGTGGATACCCTGCGCGATGCCTTACAGGCTGCGCGTATCCGCGAATTGCTGCGCATTAATCGAAACGGAGAGTCCGAAGGCGTCAATCGGACCCAGAAAGTTCTGCTCGCATATAGTGTTTTCACCCGACATTATCAGGCTTTCGGAGAGCAGGAAAAGGAGCTGATGGCCTATTTCGGCCTGTCGCCGCTGCTCGACATCAATTTCTGGTCAGGATTGCTGGAAAGCGACCAGGGCGTTTCGCGCAAGGTGCTCGCCGATCTGGATGTCGGCGCGTACAATGTCATCTATGTCATGCCGCGGCTGCGTGACCTGCTGATTCGCGAAACCGAATCAGATGAGTTGACCATCGCGGACAGTGCTGGGGCAGAAACGCAGATGCGCCGCCTGCGAATCATGCTCGCCGAGCGGCCTCGGGCACTCACGGATCCACAGGTCCTTGTCGGCGTGATTCGCTCGGTTGAGGAGGTCTACGAGGCGTTGAGCACGCTGCGGCGGAGCGAAAACACGCCGCTGGTGATCGGGGCGATGGACGCGGGTGACTCCAAGTCGATCGACTTCTTCGGGTCGAGCACGATCGTCGAAGAGCTTCAGAGGCTGATCCTCGATGTCTGGGACCGGCTGAAATACAGCACGCAGGAGAACTATCGTTACCAGATCGAGGTGGCGCTGATGGCTGCCGGTTTTGTCGGTGCGGTGAACGAATCGCGCACAGCCGAGGGTATCAGCGAGGAAGAGGGCCAGCGTATCACGCGGCGCGTGGCCAAGGCGATCGAAGCGCTGTTCAAGGCCGGAGCTTATACGCCGGAAATGGACGAGCCGCGCGAGGTGCGGGCCAGCGACGTGCTTGCGCCGAAGCGGGAGATGCTCGAATACAAGGCGGAAGAGCGTCCCAGCGATCCGGCTGATGAGCGCCGCGGCGAGGATCTGTCACCGGAAAAGATCGAGCCGATGCTGCGCGGCCATGATGCGTTGTTACGCGAGCTGGGCGGCGATAAGGTCAAACCGGAAGAGTCGGCCGCATCGAAATCGCGCGCCGAGGAGAAGCCCGCGCCTGCTGCTGCGATCACCAATGGCGACGCCAGCAAGGGCCAGCCGCTGAAGTGAGCCGGGCGGCGCGGGTCGCCCAGCAGTCGTCATGCCCGAGCCGTGCCAGGACAGCCCTATGGACCGCGCCTTCGCCGAGGCACAAGCCGCTGCCGCACGCGGCGAAGTGCCGGTTGGCGCGGCGATCGTCTGCAACGAGCGCGGCATCATCGCTAGTGCAGGCAACCGCACGCTGGAGTGGCGCGATCCCACTGCCCATGCCGAGATCATTGCGATCCGGGAAGCGTGCCGCGTGATGGCCAGCGAGCGTCTGCCCGCCTGCGATATCTACGTTACGCTGGAACCCTGCACGATGTGCGCCGCGGCGATCTCCTTCGCGCGGTTGCGGCGACTCTATTTTGCGGCCTATGACCCGAAGGCGGGCGCGGTCGAAAACGGTGTGTGCTTTTACGCGCAGCCAACCTGCCACCATGCGCCGGACGTGTATGGCGGGATCGCCGAAACCCGCGCGCGCGCGCTGCTTCAGCGCTTCTTCAAGCTCCTACGCGATTGAGATAGGTATCAAGCGCGTGCTTGACCTCGTCGCGGATCGGCTCGGATTCCTCCAGGATCGTTGCGATCTTGAAGAAGTCGAGGACGTTGTACTGACAGACGTCGGGCCGGATGAGTGCATCCGGCGCGCCGGCACGCAACTTCTCCGCCTGGATCGAGTTCAGCGTGATCTGCGTGCTCCCGATGATCGCTTCCAGAGCGGAGGGCATGTCCGTGCGGCCGTACTCCGGACCGGCGCTGACATCGACCGCGACGGTGTAGTCACAGTCGTCACGCAGGATGTCGAAGGGCAGCGGATTGACGAAGCCGCCGTCAATCAGGATGCGCTCCTCGATGCGCACCGGCTTGAGCAGGCCGGGCAACGCGGAACTCGCCGCAATCGCGGGCAGCACATCCCCGGCTTCGATGACGAACTCGCTCTGGGTGTAGAAGTCCGATGTCATCACCTTCAGGGGGATCTTGAGATCGGAGAACTTGCAGTCGAGTTCTTCCGGCACGAGGGCGCGCAGCAGCACGACGGGATCGAACATCGCCGGCCTGCGCGGTGTCCAGAGCGCGAACAGCTTGCCGGTCTTGCCGTTCATCACCCGGCGGATGACCGCCGTCCGGTTGGAGAACAGCGCGACGCAGTAGTCGCGGATGTCCTTTCCGCTCATGCCGGCTGAATAGGCCGCGCCGAAAATCGCGCCGATGCTGGTCCCGGCAATGATGCCCGGGCGCACGCCTAGTTCGTCGAAGGCTTCGAGCACGATGATGTGGGCCAGTCCGCGCGCGCCGCCGCCGCCGAGAGCAAGGCCGATGCCAGACGGCGCGCCGGTCTCCACGGCGTGCTGTGCCCCGCCGTGCGCCGCGACATCTCCGCCGTTGCCGGCGGCCGGCTCGCTATCCTTGGCCATCAACGCGTTCCTTTCCATTGGCCGGTTCTCCGGCGGTTTCCCGTACTACATCGCGCCAGCCGATATCCTGCCGGTAAAAGCCTGCCGGCCAGTCGATGCGGCTGACCGCCTCATAGGCGCGGGCATGCGCTTCGCGCACCGTTTTGCCGAGCGCGGTGACGCTCAGGACACGTCCCCCTGAAGCGATCAACTTTCCGCCTTCGCGTTTCGTTCCGGCATGGAACACCTCGACGTCAGCCATCCCGGCAGCGTCCTCGACCCCGCGAATTTCGCTGCCTTTCTCATAGGCGCCGGGGTAGCCGCGCGTCGCCATCACGACGGTCAAGGCCGTCTCGGCGCGCCAGGCGATATCCGCCTCGTGCAGCCTGCCGTCGCACGCCGCGAGCAGGACCGGCAGCAGGTCGGATTGCAGGCGCATCATCAGCACCTGCGCCTCCGGGTCGCCGAAACGGACATTGTATTCGATCAGCCTGGGCCCGTCCGCCGTGATCATCAACCCGGCGTAGAGCACGCCACGATAGGGGGTCGCGCGCGCGGCCATCGCCTTTACGGTCGGCGTGATGATCTCGTCCATGACGCGGTCGCACATTGCAGGCGACATGATCTTCGCGGGAGAATACGCGCCCATCCCGCCGGTATTCGGGCCGGTGTCGCCGTCGAAAGCGCGCTTGTGATCCTGTGCGGCGACCAACGGCAACACGGTTTCGCCGTCGACGATTGCGAAGAAGCTCGCTTCCTCCCCCTGGAGGCAGTCCTCTATAACCACTTGCGCGCCCGCCTGCCCGAACGCGCCGGAAAAGCAGGCGTCGATGGCGGCCTCGGCTTCGTGTTGGGTCTTTGCGACCGCCACGCCTTTGCCGGCGGCCAGGCCGTCCGCCTTGATAACGACGGGCAGGGCGCGTTCTTTCAGATGCGCGCGGGCGGCCTCGGCGGTGTCGAACGCGGCATAATCGGCGGTCGGGATGCCGGCCTCGGCGCACAGGTCTTTCGTGAAGCGCTTCGAGCCTTCGAGTTGGGCTGCAGCCTTCGACGGTCCGAAGACGCGAATGCCCGCCGCCTCCAGCGCGTCGCCCAGCCCGGCGACCAGCGGCGCTTCCGGCCCGACCACAACCAGGTCGATCGTCTCCTCCCGGCAGAACGCGACAATATCCTCATACCCGTCCACATCGAGGGCCACGCATTCGCCGATTTCCGCGAGACCCGGATTGCCGGGTGCGCAATAAAGCTGCGTAAGCACGGGACTTTTCGATAGCGCCCAGCCGAGTGCGTGTTCGCGGGCGCCGGAGCCGATCAGAAGCACTTTCATGAGGACAAATCGCTTTTCACCTTTGCCGCCGCCTGCGGCACTGGGCTTTTTCTAAACGGAAAACCGCGCCGGCGAAACCGGAGGGCCGTTTTCATCGCCGTGCTTTTGGCGATGGTCCCGAGAACCCTTATGTTAGATAAGCCTTCGCGCCAAGGAACAGGAGGTCCCTTGCCCAGGCCTGCGCCCGCAAGTAACGTCGCGGAGTACTCCGTCTCCGAAATCTCCACCGCCATCAAGCGGACGATGGAGGACAATTTTGGCTTCGTGCGTGTGCGCGGGGAAGTGGGGCGGGTCTCGCGGCCGGCCTCGGGGCATGTCTATCTCGACCTGAAGGACGAGCGGGCGGTGCTCGCCGGGGTGATCTGGCGCAGCACGGCGTCGAAGCTGAAATTCAAGCCCGAGGAAGGGCTGGAGGTCATCGCCACAGGGCGCATTACGACCTATCCCGGCTCGTCGAAATACCAGATCGTTATCGAGGCACTGGAGCCTGCCGGCACTGGCGCGCTGATGGCGCTGCTGGAAGAGCGCAAGCGGAAGCTGGCGGCTGAAGGGCTGTTCGCCGAGGCGCGCAAGAAGGCACTGCCCTACCTCCCGCGCGTGATTGGGATTGTGACCTCGCCGAGCGGGGCGGTGATCCGCGACATGCTTCACGGCTTCGATGAGCGGTTTCCCAGCCATATCATTGTCTGGCCCGTGCGCGTGCAGGGCGAGACCTGCGCGGGCGAGGTGGCGGCGGCGGTGCGCGGCTTCAATGCGCTCGCGCCCGGCGATCCGTTGCCCCGGCCGGACTTGCTGATCGTCGCGCGCGGCGGCGGCAGTATCGAGGATCTTTGGGGTTTCAACGAAGAAGCGCCGGTGCGCGCTGTTGCAGCGAGCGACATTCCTGTGATTTCGGCCGTCGGCCATGAGACCGATTGGACGCTGATCGACCTGGTGGCGGATGCGCGCGCGCCAACCCCGACGAAGGCGGCCGAATGGGCCGTACCGCGGCGCTCCGACCTGCTGGCGCGTGTCGTCGAATTGCGGGACCGTCAACGGCTGGCGATCCAGCGCACCCTTGAGAGTCACCGGCGCGAGTTGCGCGGGCTGGCGCGTGGGCTTCCAAGGCTCACCGATCTGCTTTCGCTTCCGCGGCAGCGGTTCGATGCGGCGGCAGAGCGGCTGGCGCGGGCGCGCTATACCTATGTCGCGCAGCGGCGCGGCGAACTGCAGGCCTGGAGCGGGCGGTTGCGGCCCAGCCTTCTGACGCAGCGTACAGCGCAGGCGCGCGAGCGACTGGACGTTGTCAAAGGGCGCCTGTTACGCGCTCTCGCCGAGCGTGTTAGTCGTGAACGCCAGCAGTTGGCGGCATGGGCTGGACGTTTGCGGCCCGATCTGCTCACGCAGCGCACGGTCCAGGCGCGCGAGCGACTGGACGTGGCGACGGGGCGCCTGCGCCGGTCGACGGTCGCCACCGTCAAGCGCGAGCGGCAGCGGCTCGACGCGCAGGCCCAGCTTCTGCGCGCTCTGAGCCACAAGGGTGTTCTGGCGCGCGGCTTCGCGCTGGTCCGCGACGCGGAGGGGCACGCCGTACGCACGGCCGAAGCGGCGCAGGCCCTCACCCGCGTCGACATCGAATTTGCAGATGGCACGGTCGGCGCACATATCGAAGGCAAGGGGCAGAACCCCGCCAGAGCAGGCGGGCAGCGCGGTGCGTCGCGATCGGCTGGTCCGGCCAAACAGGGCAAGCTGCTTTGATCGCTCTCGCACTTTGGCGCGCGGCGCGTTATCGTGGTTGAAACGGCATCAGAACATCCCGGACCTGCATGAATCGTTACGAGAAATCCTTCGGTCTGACGAAAGAGGCGCGTCTGCGCTACGACGACGGGGAGTATCACGTTGTGATCCCCGGCGACTTCGTGCGCTGCGCCGTTACCGGCAAGCAAATCCCGCTTTCGGAGTTGCGTTACTGGAGCGTGGAGCACCAGGAGGCCTATGCCAGCGCGGCGATCTCGTTCCGCCGCTACCTGGAATTGATCGGCCATCCGCGCGCGAGCGAGTCGCCCGAGCCTTACGGCGACGAGGACTAAAAGACCTTGGCGAGCCGGGCGCAGGCATCGTGGCGCGGGCAGGTGACGAGGTGGTCGTTCACCATTCCGATCGACTGCATATAGGCGTAGGCCAGCGTTGGGCCGGTGAAGCGAAAGCCGCGCTCGCGCAGCGCGCGTGAAAGCCGCTCGCTCAGCGGCGTGACGGCAGGCACATTCGCCGGATCGGTGAAGCGGTTCTGGATCGCCTCGCCATCGACGAAATCCCACAGGAAATCAGCAAGCGTCGCGGTCTCGCGCAGGCGTAAATAGGCTCCTGCATTGTTGATCACCGCCTCGATCTTGCGCCGGTTGCGGATGATGCCCGGCTCGGCCATCAGCGCGTCGATCTTCTCCGGCCCGTAGCAGGCCACCGTCTCGGCGTCGAACCCGTCGAACGCGGCGTTGAACGCCTCGCGCTTGCGCAGGACGGTCAGCCACGACAGCCCGGCCTGAAACACCTCCAGACAGAGCTTTTCAAACAGGGCGGCGTCATCAGTTTTCGGCACGCCCCATTCCTCGTCGTGATAGGCGATGTAGAGCGGGTCGCTCGTCGTCCAGGCGCACTCAACGGTCCGCGGCGCGCTCATTCCGCCGGCACGGGGAAGTCGAACGCCGCCCAGTCCGGCCGCACCAGTTCCACCGGAATCTCGCCAGCCTTGATCGCCTCGCCGCGCGACAGCGCCTCGCCCGCGCGGTCGATGCGCACGAGCGCGAGGCCGCGGCCGCCGGCCACAGAGGTCAGCTTGCCAAGATTGGTCGAGCCCGCCGTCACGGCCGCGCCCGGCTCGGGCAGGCCCCGGCCGCGCACCGCAACGAAGCGTTTGCGCGCCGTGCCGCGGTGATGCATCCGCGAGACGACCTCCTGGCCGACATAACAGCCCTTATGGAAGTCGATGCCGCCGAGTTGGTCGATGCAGGCGTCATGCGCGAACACCTCGCCGGACTCGTAATCCTTGAAGCCCTCGGGCACGCCCTGCGAGATCCGGTGCGCTTCGTAGTCCGCCGGTTCCGCCAGGGCCCAGCCCTGCTTTTCGGCCGCCTGGCGCAGTTTGTCCTCGGACGCGATCAACCGCCGGCCCAGGCCTTCCGCGCGCGGATCGGCGAACGCGTGCCCGCCAGCGGGCGCGGCGGCCTCATCGGGCGCGTCCCAAAGGGCGGCAACGGCCAACTCTTCCGACTTGTCGGCGATCTCCACTTTCGACCGCAGCTTGTAAAAGCCAAGGCGGCGCGTGAGATCGGACAGGGCCGCGCGCGCGCAGTCCAGCAGATAGCCGCCCTCATGGCGCAGCACGAGGAAATCGAACAACACCTTGCCCTGCGGCGTCAGCAGCGCGGTGTAGGTCGCCTCACCCGGCTTCAGGTTCTCGATGTTCTGCGTGACGAGCCCGTGCAGGAACGGCGTCGCATCCTCCCCGGTGACGCTGATGACGCCGCGATCGGGCAGAATCGCCAAGCACCCGTTGTTCATGAACCGCTCTCCTCCCTTGAACCTTAGGGCATGATTGCGTAAGCGCTTCTGAGCATCAAGAGCGCGCTGCGCACTCGTAAACGTAAGTCAACCCATGACCTCCAGCTATGATCTCGTCGTCGTCAACGGAACCATCGTCAATCACGATGGCGTGTGGGAGGGCGACATAGGCGTGCGCGACGGCAAGATCGCCGGGCTGGGGCAGATCGGCGCGCAGGCGGGCGCGGAGGTGATCGATGCGCGCGGGCTGCATGTTTTGCCCGGCGTGATCGACAGCCATGTGCATTTCCGCGAACCGGGCGCGGAGCAGAAGGAAGACCTGGAGACCGGCAGCCGGGCTGCGGTGATGGGCGGCGTGACGACCGTCTTCGAGATGCCCAACACATCGCCGCCGACGACAACCGCCGAGGCGCTGGCCGACAAACTGCGCCGGGCCGAAGGGCGGATGTATTGCGACCATGCCTTCTACATCGGGGCGAGCCTGGAAAATCTGGGCGAACTGGCGACGCTGGAGCGGCTGCCCGGCGTGGCGGGGGTCAAGGTCTTTGCGGGCTCATCGACAGGTAACCTGCTGATCGCGGAGGAGCCGGACCTTGCGCGCGTGTTTGCGCGGATCACGCGGCGCACGGCGTTCCACAGCGAGGATGAGGCGCGGCTGACCGATCGGCTTGGCGAACGGCGGCCAGGCGATCCGGCCAGCCATCCGGTCTGGCGCGATCCGAAGGCGGCGCGCGACTGCACCGCGTTGCTGCTGCGGCTGGCGCGCGCGCATGGCAAGCGCATTCACATCCTGCATGTAACCACCGGCGACGAGATGCCGCTTCTGGCGGCAAACAAGGACGTGGCGACCGTGGAGGTCACGCCACACCACCTGACGCTGCAGGCGCCGGAGGATTATGAGCGGCTCGGCACGCAAGCGCAGATCAATCCGCCCGTCCGTGACGCGGCGCATCGTGCGGCGCTGTGGGCTGCGTTGGCTGACGGGACCGTGGACACGATCGGCTCCGATCATGCGCCGCACCTGCTCGATGAAAAGGCGCGGCGATACCCCGAGTCGCCGTCCGGAATGCCGGGCGTGCAGACGCTGGTGCCGGTGATGCTGGATCACGTCAATGCCGGGCGGCTGTCGCTGCAGCGCTTCGTCGACCTCGTTTGCCACGGGCCGCAGCGCGTCTACGGCATCGCGGGCAAGGGGAGGATTGCGGCGGGCTATGACGCGGATCTGACGCTGGTCGACATGGGACGCCGGGAAGAGATTACGGAAGATTGGCTTGCGAGCCGCTGCGGCTGGAGCCCCTACACGGGCAAGCAGGTGAAGGGCTGGCCGGTCGGTACGGTCGTCCGGGGGCAAGCCGTGATGCGTGATGGCGAACTGATAGCGCCACCAGCGGGCAAGCCCGCCCGCTTCCTTGAGGCGCTGCCGCCGGAAGGGGCAGGTTAGGTCATTGCGGGGCCCGCAGGGCCGAAGCAAAGCGGCGGCAGGGCGAGACGCCGGATTGCGTCGTCGCTGCGCGCCGGACTTCGGCTCCGCTTCGCTCGCAATGACTGCGTCCTACGAGCCGCGCCAGCTTACCCGCCCTCATAGAAAAAATGCCAGGTGCCGTCCGCGCCGATCCCGAGGCGGTAATGGTCGTAGCCGTCCTCAGCCATGCGCTCTGCCTCCTTCGGTGAGACGAGCCGGAAAAGCTCCACCTTCTCGGGCGGTGTCAGGTCGGTCACGCCGCGCGCGGCGAAATGCGGCCAGACATACATCTCCGTGTCCGGCTGCTTCGCGACGACGTAACCGCTGGTCAGGATCTCGATCAGCACCGCCATGATCTCCAGACCCGCCCCATCGCCGGAGATGTCGCGCCAATGCTTGAGCGGTTTGTCGACCTTCTCACCGGCCGACAGCACGGGCATGATTTCGTTGCGCTCCAGGACGTAGCGCATCTCCTCCAGATTGCCGGAGCTGGCCGCGCGCAGGATCGAGACACGCATGTCCTGCACCGGGGCGGGGAGGGCGGTTACATCCCGCTGAACCGGCGGGCGGGCATCATGTCGTGCCTTCGCACTCTCTTCGGCGAAAGCTGTGGGCGCGCCGGTCACGGCGAGGGTGATCGCTAGGCACAGCGCGCGGACTTCGTTAAGACACGAATCGTTGATTGGCATGGCGGGGAAAGCGTCGGCCTTGTCATCGGATGGTTAGACGCTTCTGTTATCTCCATGCGCTGATGAAAGCGCAAGGCGGGATTGCTGCGCTGAGCTATGGGCGGGGCCCAGAGAGTTCAGGGCCGAAGAGGCTATGATTTTTGAGACGGCATCGCTGGTGCAGACGGTCCTTTCCGAGACGCAGCTGATCGTGACCGGGCTGGTAATCGGGGTGATCGTCGCCGCGCCGGTCGGGCCGGTCAACGTCTTATGCATCCAGCGCACGCTGGAGCGTGGTTTCTGGGCTGGTGTCGCGGCTGGCTTTGGTGCCGTGCTTGGCGACGGGCTTATCGCTGCCGCCGCTGCGTTTGGCGTCACGGCCATCTCCAACGTCACGACCGATTATCGGACGACCATCCAACTGATCGGCGGGGCCATCCTGCTGTTGTTCGGTGTGCGGCTCTACTTCGCCGCGCCGCGCACCGGGGCGCAGGGGTCGCGTTGGGCTGAGCTTCGGCGGATCGCCGAGACCATCCCCGACATGTTCCGGCCGATGATGCGCTATCAGATCTGGCGCATCGTACCCCATGCCAGTGTGATCCCGCAGAGCTTCTTTCTGACGGTGACGAACCCCGGCGCAATCCTGGGAATGTTCGCGATCTTCGGCGGCCTTGGGTCGCTGACGGGCGGGCTCACGTCCTACCTGGAGGCGTTCACGCTGGTGCTTTCAGTGATGGGCGGCAGCCTGCTGTGGTGGATCGGTCTGTCCCACATCATTTCGATCGTCCGGCACAAGCTGGACGAGGACCGGCTCCAGCGCATCAACCAGATCGCGGGCGGCGTGCTGGTCGGATTCGGCGTCTTGCTAATCGGGCAGTTGATCGTGGCGTGAGCGTGCGGTTCAACGCGCGGCTTGTTCGAGAACCTGCCCCTTTCCGAATCGCGCCCTATTGCAGCCGGCGCTTGAGCGTGAACTCGCCGCGCTCCACGCGCGCTTTCAGGCCTTCGGCCATGCTGATGACCGCGCTCTCGCCATAGGTCTCGACAAGTTGGGAGAACGCCGCGAACAGCGCCGCGTTGGCAAGCACGCGGGGGTCGATGCCGTCGCCGCTGGCCTCGTCCCACGCCTCCGCGATATAGCGCAGCGCCTCGGTTTCTTCTGCCTCCAACTCCGGGGGCAGGCTTTCCAGCCGATCCTGTAACCAGCGCGTATCCACGGCTCACGCTCCATGACGTCGTCGCCACCGTGCAGCGAATTAGGCTTTACCCGCCGATTCGCGAACGGTAGCACGGCGAAGATGAACGCCGGCAGAATAGCGCTGCGCGCGTCTGCACGCATGGGTTGGTCAAATTAACGATTAATTCAGAAGATGTCGCACTGTGGTCAGCCCGCCGTATCGAGTATGCGCTTGGCGAGCGTCCGGCCTTCCTTCATCAGCCGCTCGATGGAGCGGCGTGCGAGATCGGTGCAGCGGCGGTAGGTCCGGCCATAGCCGCGATAGCCCTTGTTGAAGCTGCGCACGAGCTGCGCGCGGCGCAGTGCCGAGGCGCCTTCGGCGTCGACCAGCCCGCGCATCTGGTCGCGCCATTTCTGGCCCTCGTCGGCGCCGCACAGCGCGCGGAGATAGTGGACCGCACCGAGCACTTCAGCAAGCTGGAACAGTTCCTTGTCGTAAGGGCGGGAGTCCTTCCGCTGTGATGCGGCCTCGCCGGCCTCTTGGGCGTTCGCGACCGGCCCAGCGATGAGCACGATGCCAATCATCAGGCTCGCCAGCAGGCCAACGCGCCTTGTGTTGCCCTGTCCCATCATGCTCAAAGCGGTCCGCAAGGTCTGCATCCGGCATTATTGCGCCGGATGCGTTGATTTTCCGCGAAGGTTACGCCTGTGCGGCGTCTTCCTTCTTGATTTCCTTGCCGGTCTCCTGGTCGACCATCTTCATGGACAGGCGCACCTTGCCGCGGTCGTCAAACCCGAGCAGCTTCACATACACCTGGTCGCCTTCTTTCACGTAATCGCCGACCGATTTCGCGCGCTCTGCGGAAAGCTGGGAGATATGGACCAGGCCATCGCGCGAGCCGAAGAAGTTCACGAAGGCGCCGAAGTCAACGACCTTGACCACCTTGCCCTTGTAGATTTCGCCAACCTCCGGCTCGGACGTCATGCCCTTGATGCGGTTCATGGCGTCTGCGATCGACTGCTCGTTCGCCGCGGCGATCTTTACCGTGCCGTCGTCGCTGATGTCGATCTTGGCGCCGGTCTCCTCGACGATGGCGCGAATGACAGCACCGCCGGGGCCGATCACCTCGCGGATCTTGTCGGTCGGGATGTGGATGATCTCGATGCGCGGAGCATGCGCGCCCACGGCCGGTCGGGCTGCGTCGAGCGCCTTCTTCATCTCGTCGAGGATGTGCAGGCGTCCCTGCTTCGCCTGATCCAGCGCGACCTGCATGATGTCGCGGTTAATGCCGGTGATCTTGATGTCCATCTGTAGCGAGGTCACGCCGTCGGCGGTGCCGGCGACCTTGAAGTCCATGTCGCCGAGATGGTCCTCGTCGCCGATGATGTCGGAGAGAACGGCGAAGTCGTCGTCCTCCTTGATAAGGCCCATCGCGATGCCCGCCACCGGGCTCTTGATCGGGATGCCCGCATCCATCATCGCCAGCGACGAACCGCAGACCGTGGCCATGGACGATGAGCCGTTCGACTCGGTGATCTCCGAGACGATGCGCACCGTGTAGGGGAAAGCGTCCTGCGAGGGCATCATCGGGTGCAGCGCGCGCCAGGCAAGCTTGCCGTGGCCGATCTCGCGCCGTCCGGGGCTGCCGACGCGGCCCGTCTCACCAACCGAGAACGGCGGGAAGTTGTAGTGCAGCATGAAGGTTTCCTTGTACGTCCCCTCCAGCGCATCCACGAACTGCTCGTCCTCACCCGTGCCGAGCGTGGCGACAACCAGCGCTTGCGTCTCGCCGCGTGTGAACAGCGCCGAGCCGTGGGTGCGCGGCAGCACGCCGACTTCCGAGCTGATCGGCCGGACAGTGTCCAGATCGCGGCCGTCGATCCGCTTCTTCGTCTTGATGATGTCGCCGCGGACAACGTCCTTCTCGACCGATTTGAAGGCTTCGGAGACCGCCTGGGCGATCGTGCCATCGTCATCTTCGGGAACCAGCTCCGCCGTGACCTTCGCCTTGACTTCGGCAACCTTATCCTGCCGCGCGAGCTTCTCGCTGATCTTGTAGGCGCTGGACAGGTCCTCTTTCGCGAACTGGGCCACCTTGTTCTTGTACTCCGACTCGGCAGCCTCCGGCGCCTCCCACGGCTCCTTGGCGGCAGCTTCGGCCAGCTCGATGATCGCGTCGATGACCGGCTGGAAATGCTCGTGGCCGAACATGACGGCTTCGAGCATGGTCTCCTCCGGCAGCTCGGATGCTTCCGACTCGACCATCATCACCGCTTCGCCGGTGCCGGCCACGACGAGGTCCAGCTTGCTCTCGGCCATGTCGTCAAGCGACGGGTTCAAGACGAAGTCGCCCTCGATATGGCCTACGCGGGCTGCGCCGATCGGGCCGAGAAAGGGAATTCCGGAGAGCGTGAGCGCGGCCGAGGTCGCAATCATCGCGACAATGTCCGGGTCGTTTTCCATGTCATGGGAGAGGACCGTGGCGATGACCTGCGTCTCGTTCTTGAAGCCGTCGGCGAAGAGCGGACGAATCGGCCGGTCGATCAGGCGCGAAGTCAGCGTTTCCTTTTCGGTCGGCCGGCCTTCGCGCTTAAAAAAGCCGCCCGGGATCTTGCCGGCGGCGTAGGTTTTTTCCTGATAGTGAACGGTGAGCGGGAAGAAGTCCAAGCCCTTTGGCGGCTGTTTCTCGGCGACGACCGTTGCCAGTACGGAGGTCTCGCCGTACTGCACCATGACGGCGGCGTCTGCCTGACGGGCAATGCGGCCCGTTTCGAAGATGAGCGGACGTCCGCCCCAACTGATTTCCTTGCGATGTATGTCGAACATTGAGCTTCCAATTACCTTGGCCCGGCCGGACTGCCGGGCGCGAGTCTTTTGCTGTCTCTTGCGAGCATAGATGGTGTACCGCGATTTTGCTGTCCATCATAGAGCGAATTGGCCGCCGCCCGGAATCGCTCCCGGTGGGCGGCAGCTTCTCGCCTGGACAGGCCATGTTGTGGCGTCGCGTTTTGCCGTCAGCGGCGAATGCCGAGCCGCTGGATCAGGTCCAGATAACGCTGACGGTCCTTCGCCTTCACGTAATCAAGAAGGCGGCGGCGCTGGCTCACCAGCTTGAGAAGGCCGCGCCGCGAATGGTTGTCTTTCTTGTGCGTCTTGAAGTGCTCGGTCAGATTCGCAATGCGCTCGGTGAGCACTGCGACCTGCACTTCGGGAGACCCCGTGTCGTTCGGCTTGGTGCCGAATTCGTCGATGAGCGCCTTCTTGCGTTCCGGTGTAATCGACATCGTCAACTCCTCAATTCCGGTGGTTGTCCGCACGGCGAGCCGGGATGTCGTCCAGCAAGCGTGCAAGGGGTGAATGTGTCGAGAATGCGCGCTATGTCAAGCGCCGTTTCATTGGCTTACGGCACCGGCAGGTTGAAGACCCTTTCCGGCGTGAACTCGCCATGTGAGACCTCGCCCAGCGCGACGAGCGTACCGCGCGTGGTGGCAAAGGCCTTTGCGTTCAGGATCGGTGCATCGCGTCCGCGCAGCAATACGGCCTGACCGCGGCGCACGCGGGCCGCGTCCTGCTGCGATAGGCGGATTTCCGGCAGGGACGCAAGCGCCGTGTGGACCGGCGCGAGCAGATCCTGCAGCGCGCCCGGCTCGGCCTCTGCGGCGGATTCCACCTCGTCCAGCGTCACGGCCTCGTCGATGCGGAACGCGCCCACCCGCGTGCGCTCCAGTGCGCAGATATGGCCCAGGCAGCCCAGGGCCCGGCCCAGATCGCGGGCAATCGCGCGGACATAGGTGCCGCGGCCGCAATCGGCCTCGAACACGCAAGTGTCGCGGTCGGGGATCTCGACGATTTCCAGCCGGTGAACGTCCACCGTGCGCGAGCGCAACTCGAACGCTTCGCCCTCGCGCGCCAGATCATAGGCGCGCGCGCCCTCGACCTTCACCGCCGAGAAGCGCGGCGGCGTCTGTTCGATCTCACCGCGGAAGTCGTCCAGCGCGGCCTCGACCTGGTCGCGAGTGGGGCGCTTGTCGCTCTCCTCGACGATTTCGCCTTCGCTGTCGTCAGTGGTGGTTTCCGCGCCCCAGCAGACGGTGAAGCGGTAGCCCTTCTCGGAGTCCACGGCGTAAGGGACAGTTTTCGTGGCCTCGCCGAAGGCGATCGGCAGGACCCCGGTGGCCAGCGGGTCGAGCGTGCCGGCATGTCCGGCCTTGCGGGCATTGAACAGCCGCTTGACCTTGTTGAGTGCCGCGACCGAGGTCAGCCCGACCGGCTTGTTCAGCACCAGCCAGCCGTTGACCGCCGCGCGCTTGCTTCGTGATCCGCCCTTGATCGGTTTTGACGCCATGAGTTTCTGAAAATGTCTCGTGATTATCGTTTCGGCAGTCGCCGCTAGTCGAGGTCGCGCGCGACCTCGGGAGACCGCAGAATTGCGTCGATCCGCTCGCCCGTGTCAATCGACGTGTCCGCCGCGAACCGCAATTCGGGGACGTATTTCAGTTCGACGCGCCGGCCAAGCTCGCCCCGCAGGAACTTCTTGTGACGCGACAGCACTTCAAGTGCCTGCTTCATCTGGTCCTGTGCCGTCTGGACGTAGACCGTGGCGTGGCGCATGTCCGGGCTGGGCGAGACCTGCGAGATCGTAATGCGCAGCTCGTTAAGCTCCGGGTCCGCGATGTCGCCGCGCAGCAGAATATCCGCCAGCGTGTGCCGCAACAGCTCCCCGACGCGAAGCTGGCGCTGGGACGGGCCTTTTGCGGCCGAGCGTTTCGCCATTTCCGCCTCCATTGATCCGGTTTCGCCTCAGGCCAGCACGCCCAGGCGATAGGCATAGGCCGACAGGGCAAACGCCGCTGCGCTGAAGATGCCGGCGTTTCGCGTGGCGCGCCAGCGTGGGCGGTCGGCGCGTTCTGTATCATCGGCGAGACGCCACGACAGCGGGTAATAGGCCGCCTGCAGCACAAGCCCGGCGCCCAGCAGCCATACGCCCCAGATGCTGAGCGCCAAAAGCGCCACACCTGCCGAAAGGTAGATCACGCCGAAGGCCAGAAGAAACAGCACCTCCCAGCGGCCCGGCGCCGATTGCAGGCTGATTTGCGCGATCGCCCTGTCGAGCAGCCACTCCGTGCGAGCGGTGCGCAAAAGCAGAAAGCCGCCCAGGATATAGAACGCGCCGAGAAGGCGGATGATCCATTCCATGAGCGGCCAGCCTGATGGCGTCGAGGCGCGCCCGCCTTACAGCGAGCGTTCCACCTTCTCGACGCGGTAGCACTCGATGATGTCGCCCTTGCGGATGTCCTGGTAGTTCTCGAAGGACATGCCGCATTCCTGGCCGACCTGGACCTCTTTCACCTCGTCCTTGAAGCGCTTGAGCGTGGAGAGCTTGCCTTCGTGCACAACGACATTGTCGCGGATCAGGCGCACGCCCGCGCCGCGCTCCACCTTGCCTTCAGTCACGCGGCAACCGGCGACCTTGCCGACCTTGGTGATGTTGAACACCTCCAGGATTTCCGCGTTGCCGAGGAAGGTCTCGCGCAGGGTTGGCTCCAGCAGGCCGGACATGGCCGCCTTGATGTCATCGACCAGGTCATAGATCACGTTGTAATAGCGGATCTCGATGCCTTCCTGCCGCGCAGCCTGGCGGGCCTGCGCGTTGGCGCGGACGTTGAAGCCGACAACCGCCGCGTCCGAAGCCTTGGCCAGCGTTACGTCGGACTCGGTCACGCCGCCGACGCCGGCATGGACCACGCGCGCTTCGACCTCATCGGTGCCGAGTTTCTCGAGCGCGGATGTGATTGCCTCGACCGAGCCTTGCACATCGCCCTTGATGATGAGCGGGAACTCCTTGGCGCCTTCTTCGCCGAGCTGGCTCATCATCTTTTCGAGCGAGCCCCGCGTGCCGGCGCCGGCCGCCTTCACCTCGCGCAGCTTCCGCTGGCGGTAATCCGTGATCTCGCGGGCGCGCGCCTCGTTCTCGACGACCGCGAACTGGTCGCCCGCCTCCGGTGCGCTGTCGAGGCCGAGGATCTCGACCGGCTGCGATGGGCCGGCCTGTACGGTGTTTTCGCCACGATCGCTGATAAGTGCGCGGACCTTGCCCCAAGAGCGGCCGGCGACAACGACCTGACCGACCTTCAGCGTGCCACGCTGGACCAGAACGGTTGCCACGGGGCCGCGGCCGCGTTCGAGCTTCGCCTCGATCACGACACCCTCGGCCGGACGGTCCGGGTTGGCCTTAAGCTCGAGAAGCTCGGCCTGAAGCTGGATTGCCTCCAGCAGCTTGTCGAGGTTCATGTGCTTGAGCGCGGAGACTTCCACCTCAAGCGTCTCGCCCGACATGCTCTCGACGATCACCTCGTGCTGCAGCAGTTCGGTGCGCACGCGGTTCGGGTCGGAATCCGGCTTGTCGATCTTGTTGATCGCAACGACGATCGGCACACCGGCGGCCTTCGCGTGGTCGATGGCCTCGATCGTCTGCGGCATCACGCCGTCATCCGCTGCCACGACCAGCACGACTACGTCGGTGACCTTCGCGCCGCGCGCGCGCATCGACGTGAACGCGGCATGGCCCGGCGTGTCGATGAATGTCACCGGATGGCCGGACTCCGTCTCCACCTGGTAGGCGCCGATATGCTGGGTAATACCGCCAGCCTCGCCCGCGACGACGTTTTCCTTGCGCAACGCATCGAGTAGCGAGGTCTTGCCGTGGTCAACATGGCCCATGACCGTGACGACCGGGGCGCGCGGCTCGAGGTCTTCCTCGCGGTCCTCGCCGCCAAGGAAGCCTTCCTCCACGTCCGCCTCGGAGACGCGCTTCGGCGTATGCCCGAATTCAATGACAATCAGCTCGGCCAGATCAGCTTCGATCACGTCATTGATCTTGTGCATCTGGCCCTGCTTCATCAGGAACTTGATGACATCGACCGCACGCTCGGTCATGCGGTTGGCCAGCTCCTGAATCGTGATCGCCTCGGGAATCTGAACCTCGCGCTTGATCTTCTTGCCTTCCTCGCGCGCGGCAGCGGCCTGTTTCTTCTGGCGCTCGCGGTGACGGCGGAGGGAGGCAAGGCTGCGCTCGCGCTGATCGTCGTCGAGCGCGTTGGCAAGGGTCAGCTTCGAGCGGGCGCGGCGTTCCTCGCCGGCCGGGCGTTTGGGCGCAGGGCGCTGTTCGGCGCGGCCCTTCTTGCCACGGGCCTCGCCCTTGCCCTTGCGGGTTTCTTCCTCAGCTTCTTCGGCCGGTTTGGCAGGACGCTTGCGCGCTTCGGCCGGCGCCTCGGTCTCGGTCGCCGGAGCTTCTTCGGCGGCTTCGGCCTGCTGCACTTCAGTCTTGGCCTCGGCTTGGGCCGGCTCGGCTTCAGGCGCCTCGGCACCTTCCGGTGCCTGCGCTTCGGCCTCGGCGGCTTCGGCCTGTTTCCTGGCCTCTTCCTCCGCCTGGCGCTTGGCTTCCTCGGCCGCACGCTGACGTTCGCGCTCCGCCTCCTCGGCGGCGCGGCGTTCGCGTTCCTTGCGTTCGGCTTCCTCGCGCTTGCGAGCCTCGTTCAGTGCGCGAATACGGGCATCGCGCTCTTCCTCGGAAAGCTGGCGCAGGACGCGCTCGCTCTTTTCCGTCTGCTTGGCCTCGGCCTTGGGTTCTGCACGCGCCTCGCCATCGCCGCGCGCCTTGGTCTCGGCCGGTTTCTCGGCCGCGGGCGCCGCGGGTTTCGTGCTCTCGGCCTGCGGCGCGGGCGGCGCTGCCGTGCGCTTGCGCTTCTTCTCGACGAGCACCGACTTCGACCGGCCGTGGCTGAAACTTTGGCGCACGCGTCCCTGCTCGACGGATTTGCCGAGATTCAGGGTCATCGTCTTGCGCGATGTGCGCTTGTTGCCGCTTTCGGTCTCTTTGGTATCGCTCATTCAGTATCCTGTTTCGCCGGTTCTGCGTTTCCGGCCGATGTTTCGCCCCTCGAAGGACCGCCTGTTTGCGCGATCCCGTCTCCTGTGAACTGACACAGCCGCATCGCTGCCGCAATGAAGCTGGTACCGGCGCCACCCTGCAAGGCCGCGGCATGGTTGACGTTGTCCCGCCCGAGCGCCTGGCTCAAGACCTCCAAAGGGAACCGGAAAATCCGTACGGCGCGCGCTTTGTCTTCATCGCCGCCCTGCGCGATGAATTTCCGATCAAGGCGCCGACAGCCATCCGGCGCGGCCTCCTCGGCATGGATCAGCGCGGCGGCTTTGCCCTTGTCTATCGCCTGAGCGACCTTTGCAAAACCCGCCACCGCCTGTCCAGCCTTATTCGCCAGTGACAGACGGTTCAGCGCGTCCCGTCGCAGCGCATCCTCTACACGATCCGGCAGTTCTGCCGGCACCTGTACATTTCGGCGCAGCGAACGGTTGAAGGCCTTACGCTTCACCGCTTCGGCCAGGATCGGCTTCGATGCCGTGATCCAGACACCGCGCCCTGGCAGTTTCCGCTTCAGATCGAAACAGATGACGCCATCGGCATCAGCGACGAAGCGCAACAGTTCATGTTCAGGGCGCGTTTCGCGTGTGACGGCGCAGCGCCTTGTGACTTCACGACTAGATATAGCGCGTTCCGCCACCGAATTCACCCTTTCTCTCAGCCCTCCGCTACAGTTTTTGCTTCGGATTCATCTTCTTCTGCCGCGGCTTCGGCCTCCGCTTGGGCTTCGGCGGCGCGGCGATCGGCTTCGAGTTCTTCCTCGGTGAACCAGCCCGCTGCCACACGCGCGCGCATGATCAGGTCTTCCGCCTCCTCGCGGCCCAGGTCGAAGTTTTCGAGCGGACCGGGGATGTGCTGGCGCCCCTCTTCGGTGCGCTCGTCATAGCCGAGCAGGTCATCGGCCGCGCAATCGGCGACGTCTTCCACCGTCTTGATGTCGTTTTCGCCCAGCGCGACCAGCATCGCGGTGTTCAGATGTGGCAATTCGGCAACAGCATCCGCCACGCCAAGCTCCTTCCGGCGCTCATCGAGTTCGGCCTCGCGCCGTTCCAGATACTCGCGCGCGCGGTCCTGGATCTCCTGTGCGGTGTCCTCGTCGAAGCCCTCGATGCCCGAGATTTCGTCCAGCTCGACATAGGCGATCTCTTCGATGCTTGCGAAGCCCTCCGAAGCCAGAAGCTGGGCGATGACCTCGTCCACGTCCAGCGCGTCCATGAAGGCCTGCGTCCGCTCGGCAAACTCCTTCTGCCGGCGCTCCGCCTCTTCCGCCTCGGTCATGATGTCGATGTCCCAGCCGGTGAGCTGCGAAGCGAGGCGCACGTTCTGGCCGCGCCGGCCGATCGCCAGGCTGAGCTGGTCGTCGGGTACCACGACCTCGATGCGTTCGGCCTCCTCGTCGAGCACGACCTTGACTACCTCGGCAGGCGCAAGCGCATTTACGATGAAGGTCGCGGCATCGGGCGACCACTGGATGATGTCGATCTTCTCGCCCTGAAGCTCGTTCACGACTGCCTGCACGCGGCTGCCGCGCATGCCGACACAGGCACCGACCGGGTCGATCGAGGAGTCATGCGAGACGACGGCGATCTTGGCGCGGCTGCCAGGGTCGCGCGCGACCGACTTGATCTCGACGACGCCGTCATAAATTTCCGGCACTTCCTGCATGAACAGCTTGGCCATGAACTCCGGCCGCGTCCGCGACAGGAAAATCTGCGGGCCGCGAGTCTCCGGGCGCACGTCGTATATATAGGCGCGGACGCGGTCGCCGTATTTGAACTGCTCACGCGGCAGGGTCTCGTCGCGGCGGATGATCGCTTCGGCGCGGCCCAGATCGACGATCACGTTGCCGTATTCGACGCGCTTGATGACGCCGTTGACGATCTCGCCGATGCGATCCTTGTATTCTTCGTACTGGCGCTCGCGCTCAGCCTGGCGGACCTTCTGGACGATGACCTGTTTCGCGCTCTGCGCGGCGACGCGGCCGAAATCGAGCGGCGGCAGCGGCTCGGCAATATAGTCGTCGATCTCGGCTTCCGGGTTGCGGGCGCGGGCCTCTTCCAGAGAAATTTCGGTCGAGTCGTCCTCGACCTCCTCAACCACGCGCAAAAGCCGCGCCAGGCGGGTCTCGCCCGTTTTCGGGTCGATCTCCGCGCGGATCTCGCTGTCCGCACCGTAGCGCGCGCGGGCCGCCTTCTGGATGGCGTCCTCCATCGCGGAGATGACCAGTTCGCGGTCGATCTGTTTTTCGCGCGCGACCGCATCGGCGATCTGCAGCAGTTCGAGCCGGTTCGCGCTTACACCTTGCTGTGACATTTACGTTTGCTCCACTCAAGAAAAGCTCAAGTTCATTCCGTTTCCGCGCCGTTCGGCGCGTCCGATCCATCATCGTCGCTGCCCATGCGGCGCGCTTTCGAGGCGGCCATCAGTGCGTCAGTCATGACGAGCTTGGCGCTCTCGATCAGCGAGACCGGGAAGCCGAGGATGTCGGGTTCGCTCTTTCCCTCCAGCGTCACGGCGAGCCGCACTTCGTCCGTGGTCTCGTCATACCCGTCGATCACGCCGCGGAACCGCTTGCGTCCATCCACCGGCTCTCGAAGCATGACCTTGGCCTCATGGCCTGCCCATTCATCGAAGTCCGATGGGCGCACCAACGGTCTGTCGATCCCCGGCGAGGAGACTTCCAGATTGTACCGCCCCGGGATTGGGTCATGCGCGTCCAGAAGCGGTGAGATCGCGCGGCTTGCGTCCGCACAGTCCTCGACTGTCACCTCGCCTTCGGTGCGATCGACCATGACCTGCACCGTCCCGCCGTCGCGTCCGGAAACCAGCACCCGTACCAGCCGCAGCCCCAGGTCCTCCAGCACCGGCTCGGCCAGCGCAGCGACCTCCGCAGCCGCGCCAGTCTCCTCCACGAAGCGGCGCTCCGTACGGGTTGAGCTTGCGTTGTCGGCCTGACGTGTCGCCAAGGAAACCGTCTCCTGTGGTGATACAAATCGGCGATTGCTGCCGGGGCCACAAACAAAAAGAGCGGACCCCGTCAAGGAGCCCACCCGCCGGTTCCGATCGGTGGAAACTTGCATTCAAGGTAGGCGAAGCCGCGCGAATATGCAACGGCTGCGCGGTATTTATCTTGGCAAAATTGTGGGCGGTTCAGGTATTTGCGAATTCAGCGCCGGCGAAACCGGAAATAGGCGCAAGCCCGGCCAGCGGCGATCGCCTTGGCCTCGTAGCGGGTTTGCGGCCAGTCGTCGGGGCGCTCGCGCCAGTCCCTCGGGCGCTGTGCCGTCCACGCGAAGGACCCTTCGCGCATGAAGGCCAGCAGCGCCGTGCGGGCATAATCGCCGATGTCGGTGGCGAAGCGAAGTTCCCCGCCGGGCTGCATCACGCGCGCCAAAGCGGCGATGTTCTCTTCCCGCAGGAAGCGGCGCTTGCGGTGGCGTCGCTTCGGCCACGGATCGGGGAACAGGATGAAGGCGCGCGCGATGGATGCCTCGGGCAGCCAGGAGAGCAGATCGCGCGCGTCGTCCGGGTGAACTGCGACGTTGCGCAGGTCATGCGTCTCTACGGCCGTCAGGACCTTCGCAACCCCGTTGATGTAGGGTTCGCATCCGAGCAGCCCGGCATGCGGGTTGGCGCGGGCTTGCCAGAGCAGATGCTCGCCCGCGCCGAAGCCGATCTCCAGCCAGACCTCGCTGACCGGCGCCGCAAACAGCGTCGTCAGCGGGTCGGGCGGCGGCTGCGACAGGTCGGGCTGCAAGCGCGGGAGCAACTCATCGACGAGCCGACTTTGGCGCAGCGAGAGCTTGTGCCCCTTGCGCCGGCCGAAACTGCGTTCGCCGAGTGGCTGGCGGTCGCTTGCGGACATGGTCGCAGCCGGGGCGCCCGGCGGGTTAGCTCAGCGCGGCCTTGAGCGGTTCCACGAGGTCGAGCTTCTCCCAGGAGAAACCGCCATCCGGCTCCGGATCGCGGCCAAAGTGGCCATAGGCGGCCGTGCGCTTGTAGATCGGCCGGCCAAGCTGCAGGTGGTTGAAGATGCCACGCGGGCTCAGGTCGATGACCTCGCGGATTGCCGCATCGAGCTTCAGTTCATCCACGTTGCCCGTGCCGTGCAGATCGGCGTAGATCGCCAGCGGCTTGGCCACGCCGATCGCATAGGCGAGCTGGATCGTGCACTTCTCGGCCAGCCCGGCCGCGACAACGTTCTTGGCCACGTAGCGCGCGGCGTAGGCCGCCGAGCGGTCCACCTTTGAAGGGTCCTTGCCCGAGAACGCGCCGCCGCCATGCAGCGCCGCGCCGCCATAGGTGTCGACGATCACCTTGCGGCCGGTCAGGCCCGCGTCGCCTTCCGGTCCGCCGATCACGAAGCGGCCGGTCGGGTTGACGTAGAAATGCGCTTCGTCCGGCATCCAACCGGGCGGAAGCACTTCCTCCACGAAGCTGCGGGCGATTTCGCGCACGCGCTCGTTGGTGGCTTCCTCGGTGTGCTGCGTGGAGACAACAACGGACTGCGCGCGGACCGGCCTGCCGTCCTCATATTCCAGCGTCACCTGGCTCTTGGCATCCGGGCCGAGTTCCGGGATGCGGCCAGAGTGGCGCGCCTTGGACATGTTCAGCAGGATCTTGTTGGCATAGTCGATCGGCGCTGGCATCAGCGAGTCGGTCTCGTTGCAGGCGTAGCCGAACATGATGCCCTGGTCGCCGGCGCCCTGGTCTTCTTCCTTGTCGCGGTCGACGCCCATGGCGATGTCCGCGGACTGCTCATGGACGTAGCAGGAGACCTCGGCGTCGCGCCAATGGAAGCCAGCTTGCTCGTAGCCGATCTCGCGCACGGTCTCCCGTGCGAGCCTGACCAGCGTGTCATGATCGATTTCCTCTGGCCCCTTGGTCTCGCCCAACAGAATGATGCGATTCGTGGTGACGGCCGTCTCGCAAGCAACGCGCGATCCGGGATCAGCGGCGAGAAATGCATCGACAACGGCGTCAGAAATCTGGTCGCAGACCTTGTCGGGATGGCCTTCCGAAACCGATTCGCTCGTGAAGAGATAGTTCCTGTGACTCACACGGACCTCCTTGAAAGCTACTCGGACGGGCAGACGTGAAAATCCATGAACCTGACGCCCGCCGTGCCAGGCCCAAAAAGCGGCAGCAGCGCACAACGCGCCGCGCCTAGCGGGTCAATGGTGCTTGATCAGCCGGCCTCGTCCTGCTCGGCGTCGGCCATGGCGCGGACCATATCGACGATCGATTTGCGGACCTTCGGGTCCTTGATCCGAACGAATGCCCTGTTGAGTTCGACGCCTTCGCGGCTATCGAGGAAGTCCATCACGTAGGACTCCGAATTCGGTTCGGCAAATCCGGCGGCTTGAGCACCCTGCGCGGGTGCCTCAAGGCCCTCGAAGAAGAAGCCGACGGGCACGTTCAGGACCTCGGCAAGCTGGAACAGGCGGCTGGCCCCGATCCGGTTTGTGCCCTTTTCATATTTTTGGATCTGCTGGAATGTCAAATTCATTTGCTCGCCGAGGCGCTCCTGACTCATGCCGATGAACATGCGTCGCAGCCTGACGCGGCTGCCGACATGCACGTCGATATGATGCGGCTTGCGGGCGGCGACAGTCGTCCGCTCATCCGCTGCTGGCAGAGCCTCTGTCATTTCTGCTGTTGTCTTTTTGGCCGTGTAGCCGGCCTGCGCCTCGCGATCACGCGCCATTCCTCTTTCCCCCACACTCGTTAGTGCCCAGCGCTACTGTACACAATTTCACGGTTGTAGATAGCCCGGAATACAGCGTCAACTGATCGTTAAGGCTAGAAGCCCGTTTCGACGCGATTCTGGTTAAGCGCTGTGGCGGATTCAGGCGCCGAATCGGCGGCCGCGCGCCGGTGTCAGCAGCTGCAGGGCCAGGGCCAGGCTCAGGCCGGCAATGGCAATCGCCCAATGGATGAGAGCGCCTGCGCGAGCGTAAAGCGGCTCTCCGACCGCGGCCGGGAGAGCAGTGTCCATTGCCCCCATGCTGCCCAGCGCCAGCCGCTTGCGCAGCGTCCCGCGCGGGCCGATCACGGCTGAAATTCCGGTGTTGGCCGCGCGGATGACCGGCAGCCCTTCCTCGACAGCGCGCATCCGTGCCTGATGTAGGTGTTGATACGGGCCTGCCGTCTCGCCGAACCAGGAATCGTCGGTCACGTTCAGCAGCCAGGCGGGACGATTTTTTGGCGTGACCGCGCCGGGGAAGATGATTTCGTAGCAGATCAGGGGCGTGAACAGCGGCAGACCCGCCAGCTCCAGATTTCTCGGACCCTGGCCAGCCGCGAAGCCGCCCGGCAGGTTGGTAAGCTGGCGGATGCCGACGGCCTCCAGCGTCTCCTGAAACGGCAGATATTCGCCGAACGGAACCAGATGCGATTTATCGGCGGTTGTGATCACCGCGCCGCGGTCATCGATCGCCAGAATGCTGTTATAAACGTCTGACACGACACGCTCGCCCGCGCCGTTGGTTACGGTCTCGGCGCGGTTCGCGCCTGTGATCAGCATCGCCTCCGGCGGCAGCAGCCGGTCGAAAGCTTCACGCTGACTCTCCTTCGCGATGTCGTCGTCGAACAGGTAGACGAAGGGCAGGGCGGCCTCCGGCCAGATGACATGCGTGACACCGGACCCGGCCAGCGAGACGCCGCCCCGGCTCAGGCGCAGGTAGCGCTGGAAAATCCAGTCGCGCGCCTCCGGCTTCCACTTGTCGGCCTGCGGGATGTTGGCCTGCACGATGCGCAGCTTCGGCCCCGCCACGTCCGGTGGCAGGGGTTGCGCGAGGCGCCACCAGCCCCATCCCGCCATCCCGGCGAGCAGCAGCACCGCGAGCGCGGGCATGAGATAGCGAAGGGCCCGGCCGGTCCGGTCGGTCAGCGTCGCCGGCGCGGCGAAGACCAGGACGGCGAAAAAGCTCAGGCCGTAGACGCCAACGAGCGCCCCTGCCTGCATGAGCGTCTCCGGCGCGGCCAGGGTGTAGCCGATTGCGTTCCAGGGAAAGCCGGTGAGAATGTGCCCGCGCAGCAGTTCCACCGCGAAAAAGGCCAGTGCGAAGAAGAAGAGTCGCGCCGGCCCCGGTCTCCACACTGCGCTCGCCATGGCCAGGCCCAGCGCGTAGAACAGGGCCAGCCCGGCGGGCATGACAAGTATGCCCAGCGGGGACATCCACGCGAATCGGTCGGCCTGCACGAAGAAGGCGAAGCCGATCCAGTAGAGACTGGCCAAGAAATAGCCGAAGCCGAAGCACCAGCCGAGAATCGCCGCGCTGCGCAGGCGGGCGGCAAAGGTCGGCGCGCGCGCGACGATGCCATCCAGCAGCCAGGCGAGTACCGGCAGCGTGGCAAACATCACCGGCCAAAGATGCAGCGGTGCCAGCGCCAGCGTGGAGATGCCGCCCACGGCGAAGGCGACAAGATTGCGCCGCCAGCCCGCGAGCGTGCGCACGCCGGTTTCCAGCCGGTGGTCGCGCACCGCCCTGGTTTCTGCGACGCGCTTTGCTTCGGCGGATGTCTCCGCGGTGTCGCGCCCGGCGTGCGTGTTCAGCATGTGCCGATCCCTCCGTTGCGTGCGTGATCCTGTCCGGAAATGCGGCAAATATCGTGACGCCAGCCGCTTTTCCGTCATCGGATCAAGATAGTGCCGTGACGCATTGTGACGCGGTCGGGCATCCCGCGGTGGCGCTCGCGCGTTCCGGGTTCATCGGCCGTGCGAAACGGGAGGCGCAAGCATGACCACCACGACCCTATATTACCTGATCGCGCTCGGCGTCGGCGTGGTAGCCGGCACGTATCTGCCCATGAATGGCCGGTTTGGCGAACAGGTTGGCTCGCCGCTGCTGGCGACGGCGGTGTTCTTCGTCGTGGGCGCGGTGACGGCCGTGGCGGTCTGGGTGGCACTCGGCGAGGGCGGGACGTGGACTCGGCTGTCGCGCGGGTTTCCGCTGTTTTTCCTGCTCGGGATGGTCAGTTTCGGGATCATCTTCGCCGCGACATTCTTCATCCCGCGGATGGGCGCGGGCGCCTATTTTGTCTGTCTTGTCTCGGGGCAGGTGCTGGCCGGGATGGTGCTCAGCCATTTCGGCATTTTCGCGCCCGAGCGGTTGCCGATGACCCCGCTGAAGGCCATCGGGGCGCTCGCGGTGATCGCCGGAGTCATCCTCATACGCATTGCCGAGAGCAACGACCTTCGGCGCGCGCAGGCAAACGACCCGCCGCCCGCGGAGGAGACTCGCACGGCGCGGCGTTAGCTAGGGTTCTGGCTGGCATTGCGGGCAGATATAGGCGCCCCGGCCGGCTGCGCTGACCTTCTCGATCGCGCCGCCGCAGCGCGGGCATTTTGCCCCCTCATCCCGATGGGGGAGCAGCCAGCCCTGAGGAAGGTTGTCAAACAGGTCTGCCGAGCCGGCCCCCTTGTCGATGGCAACGTTTAGGACGTTCATCATCGCCGCATAGAGCGTGTGAACAGCGGCATCGTCCAGATCGCTGATCAGCGTTTTCGGGTGAATGCCCGCCTGGAACAGCATCTCATCGGAGTAGACGTTGCCGATTCCCGCGATCAGGCTCTGGTCCATGAGGGCGGACTTGACCTGGCCGCGCCGCTCCGCCAGCACATGCCGGAAGGCGTCCTCATCCAGCGCGAGCGCATCCGGACCAAGCTCCTGTTCTGTGATGAATGCGGCGGGGTCCTCCACGACGCCGACTTCGCCGAACAGCCGCTGGTTCACGAAGGCCAGGTGATAGCCGTTGTCGAAGTCCAGCCTCAGGCGGTCGTGTTCGGGATCGTCGTCCAGGTTCTGGAAATAAGCGAGAAAGCCGGTCATGCCGAAATGCAGCATCAGCCAGGGGCCGTCGTCGAGTTCGGCGAACAGGTGCTTCCCGTGGCGATATGTTCGGCTCAGCGCGTGGCCAGTCAGGGCCGCGGCGAGCTTCTGGCGAGTGACGCCGTGAAGGACCTTCTCGCTGGTCAGCGTGATGTGCTCGATCCGCTTGTGAAGGCCGGTCGCGTCCAGATAGCGCTTGAAGTTCTCGACATCGGGCAGTTCCGGCACGCGGACCTCCTTCAGCGTAGCACCACGCTCATGCCGTCATGGGCGATGGCTGCATCCACGCCGCGCTCGCGGCCCATCTCTTCGACCTTTGGACCGAGCGTGCGCTCGTCGCCCTCTACGATCTCGCTGCCGCAATGGGTGAACAGCGCGCGGGGTATGCCGGCCTCCTGGCACCAGCCGATCTGGGCGCGCACGGTCGTATGCCCGAACAGCTTGTCATCATGCCGGCGCACCAAGCTTTTGGTAAGCGTCGCGCCGTCGCCGATGAACAGTTCGCAGCCGGCGAGCGCCGCCTCCCGGTCGTGAACGTCAACAACATCCGGCACGTAGAAGATCGTCTTGCGCCCCGCTTCGATGCGATAGCCCACGGCCGGCGCCCGCAGCGAATGCATGACCGGGAACGCCTCGAAGTTCACGCCGCCGATCTCGAACCTTACCCGCGGCTTTACCTCTGTACAATTATCGATTGGGTAATCCTCGATGGATGACCAGGTTGCCGCCGTCGCATAGACCGGGCAGTCCGTCCCGTCCTGCAGCCCGAAGGCATGATCGGGATGCGCATGGGTGAGCACGATTGCATCCGGCCCGATCTCCTGAAATTCGCCTTTCCAGTCCGCTCCGCAGTCGATCATGACGTCCGTGTCATAGTAGGTGACCAGCAGCGCGCTATGGCGCCGGTGCCGCCTGTTCGCCGCCTCGATGTATCCGCGCGTGCCCAGAAAGGTCAGTTTCATGGCGGCCTGTTCGCTCGCGGCGTTGCCCTCGGATGACATTAACGCATGGCCTGGCGGCAAAGTTGCCCCGCCGGACGGCGATGACCATTTGCGCATCCCATTGCCAAACCGCTATGCAATTTTGCTAGGCTTTGCGCCTCGGGGGCGATCCGCCCCGCTGCCATTTCCCGCCGGACGAGATTGCGCATTCATGGCTGAGACAGACGCCCACGCCAGAGAAGAACCACAAGGTCGTCTTCTCAGTCTCGTTCTGCTCGCCACCGTTCTTCTTGTTATCGGCGTGGAGTGGCACGGCGCGATGCTATTCGTTCACGGCGCATCCGCGGCGGTGCTCGTGTTCGTCGTTCTGGCGACGCCGCTTGTGGGATGGTCCCGGCGCATTTTTGTGCTGGTTGGGCTGGTCCTGTTCATTGCGGCGCTCATCACCCGATCCGACTGGCTGCGGATCATTGAGGCGGGCCTGGAGAGCGCGGCCTTCATCGCCGCATTCTTCTCGGCCTCGGCCTGCCTGCGCAACGCCTCTGCGACGTCTCCCTCGATCGCCGAGAGCGGGCGTTATCTGGCGCATCAGCCCCCGGGCCGGCGCTATGCCGCGCTGACGGCGGGGGGGCATCTGTTCGGGATCATCCTTCTTTATGGCGCGATCGCGCTGCTCGGGGGGCTGGCGGAGGCGAGCGCCCGGCGCGAAGCCAACGAGGAAGTCCGGCGCGTTCGACTGCGGCGCATGGTGCTGGCAATCCAGCGCGGTTTCGTCTCCACGCTCTGCTGGTCGCCGCTGACCTTCTCGATGGCGATCTCGACAACCCTTGTGCCGGGCGCTACCTGGGGCGATGCGTTTGGTTTCGGCTTGATCGGCGCGGTGATTCTCGCGGGCATGGGCTGGGCCCTGGACACGATCTTCAAACCGCGTCTGTCCGGGCCGCGCCCGCCGGTGCAGCGGGTTGGGACGTGGCGCAGTCTGATCCCGATGCTCATTCTGCTGGCGATTCTGCTGTCTACCGTCGGCGGGCTGTCGGCGGTGACGGGCTTGCGCGCGGTCGCGGTGGTGCTGGTCGTGGTGCCGCTTCTCGCGGCCGGTTGGATCGCGATGCAGCACCTCGGGGATTTGCCCCTGCGCCGGGTCGTGCAGCGGGCGGTCGGCTATTCCGAGGACCTGTTCAACTATCGTTCCGAGCTTGTTCTGTTGGTCATGGCGGGCTTCATCGGCACGCTGGGCGCGCGGCTGCTGCTACCGCTCATGGCCGGTTCCAGCCTCGACCTGCTTGCTGTACCCGCCTGGGCGATTCTCGTGGCGATCGTCTGGATCATTCCGCTGGCCGGGCTGGTCGGTATGAACCCGATCCTGTCGGTCTCGCTGATGGCGCCGCTCTTGCCCAGCGCCGAGGCGATAGGGATCACGCCCGCGGCAATCATCGTTGCCATTACCTCCGGCTGGGCGCTGAGCGGCGCCAGTTCGCCTTATACCGCGACGACGCTCCTGGCCGGGAGCATCGGCGGGGTCAGCGCCTGGCGCGTCGGGCTGTCGTGGAATGGCCTTTACACGTTGCTGGGCGGCTTGATGCTCTCGGGCTGGGTTACGGTCGTCTCGCTTTTGTAAAACATTACCATCAATTAATCGTGTATTCGATTTCGCTCCTGATCGGTGAGCGACGTTCTTTCGTATGCTAATTTGTCGGAACGCAAAGATTTACGAAAGGTATTGTTCCATGAAAATCAGGGACCGCCTTGAATTTGCGACGAAACCCGAGCCGCTTACGTTCCCGCCGGCTGCGCTTGTCTCGGAAGCCGCGGCCGAAATGGCTGGACGGGACTATGGTTCGGTGATCGTCGTCGATGAACAGGACCGCGTGCTGGGCATGGTCACCGAGCGCGACATCCTCAAACGGCTGGTCAATCGGGGCCGCGACCCGAAGGAGACCAAGCTCTCCGACATCATGACCGAGAAACCCCGCGTGGCACGCGCTGACGACAATCTGCTGGAGTGGCTGGCGATCATGTCGAACGAACGCTTCCGCCGTCTGCCAATCGTCGACGAAAACGGTCGCGTGATCTCGATAATGACGCAGGGTGACTTCGTCTCCTACACGTGGCCCGACCTGCTGCAGAATGCCAAGCGGCTGACCAGCGCGACGGTGAGCAACAACTATCAGATCATGCTGGTGCTTGGCGGGGTGCTGGTGTATTCGGTCGCGCTGATCGGCGTGCTGCAGACCCTGTGACGCCTCAGTCGTCGCCTTCTCGTTTCTGCCGCTCGCGCCGGCGGTGCCACCAGACCACGAAGCGGCGCCGCCAGCGCCGCGCGAAGGGCAGGTCATAGGACAGCACGAGCAGGCCTAGCGGGAGCATCCAGAAGCCGACAATCGGCAGGAAGCCGAGCAGGCCGCCTATGACGAGCATGATGCCCAGGCCGATCCGTAGAAACGGCGAGCGCGGCAGTGCGATCTCCCGGCCGCCCAGCTTGACCCTGTGCGCCCAGGTGGAGCGGTCTTTTTCGCGGCGCTCGCGCTCCGGCTGCTCCTTTTGCCCCTCTTCGGCGGTCATGGTGTGGCGATCCTGCGTGCCGCCCGAGGGATTATCAACATTTCTCATTCGCTTAGGCGTTGCGAAGAGCCGCTTGGTGCTCTAAGTTTAGATTGGCGACGCACGGATGTGTCTGCTATATGCTTCTTTCCAGCGAAGGGCAAATTCCCCGGTAGCTCAGTGGTAGAGCAATCGGCTGTTAACCGATTGGTCGCTGGTTCGAATCCGGCCCGGGGAGCCATCCCTCTTCGGGATCGCTACGCCGCAAAGTCCTTCGACGTCCCCAACGTTTGCTGAGTGCCTTTCGTGATCGCCCGGCGGTGAGGCGCGCCTAGCCGGCTTCGCGCTGGTCGCTGCGCACGCCGGCGGCGAGTTGCTGCACGAGCGAGAAGACCGCCGGCGCTGTCTGCTCGGTCGCGCGGCCCTGTTCGTCCAAACTCTCCGCGATCGCGTTCACCAGCGCCGAGCCAACCACCACGCCGTCTGCCACCGCGCCGATCGCGGCCGCCTGTTCCGGTGTCTTCACGCCGAAGCCCACGGCCACGGGCAGCGGCGTATGCGACTTGATCCGCGCGACATTAGCCGCGACCTCGCCGGTATCGGGCGTGCGCGTGCCGGTGATGCCGGTGATCGAGACGTAGTAGACGAAGCCCGAGGTGTTAGCGAGCACCGCCGGAAGGCGCGCATCGTCGGTCGTCGGCGCGGCGAGCCGGATGAAGTTCAGCCCCGCGGCGCGGGCGGGCAGGCACAGCTCGTTGTCGGCTTCCGGCGGCAGATCGACGACGATCAGACCGTCCACACCCGCTTCCCCGGCTTCGGCGACGAACCGCTCAGGCCCGCGGAAATAGATCGGGTTATAGTAGCCCATCAGCACGATCGGGGTCTCCTGATCGCCTTTGCGGAATTCGCGCACCATCTCCAGCGTCATGTTCATCTTGTGTCCGGCCCGGAGCGCGCGCTGGGACGCCTCCTGGATCGCCGGGCCGTCGGCCATCGGGTCGGAGAATGGCATTCCCAGTTCGATCACGTCCGCCCCGGCGGCCGGCAGCCCGCGCAGGATCTCCAGCGAGGTCTCATAGTCCGGGTCGCCCGCCGTGATGAAGGTCACGAGCGCGGGGCAGCGGATGGCGAAGCGATTTTCGATGCGCGACATTGGTTTGCTCTCTGCGCTTTTTGGGCCGTCGTCGTCTTGGTATCCGACCTTTTGGACCCCGTCATGCCCGTGCTTGACACGGGCATCCATATTTATTGTGGAAACTGTCCGCTCGATTGCCGGATCAAGTCTGGCAATGACGACGCTTCCGTTTTGCCGGTGGAAAGAAAACGCGCTACATCTCCATGTCCAGATGCTCGGCAACGGTATAGATGTCCTTGTCGCCGCGCCCGCACATGTTCATCACCAGCAGATGATCCTTCGGCAGGTCCGGGGCGATCTTCATGACCTGCGCCAGCGCGTGCGCCGGCTCCAGCGCCGGGATGATGCCTTCCTTGCGCGTGCAAAGCTGGAACGCCTCCATGGCCTCGTCATCGGTGATGGCGACGTATTCGACGCGCCCGCTCTCCTTCAGCCAGGCATGCTCCGGCCCGATCCCGGGGTAGTCGAGGCCTGCCGAGATCGAATGCCCCTCGATGATCTGACCGTCGTCGTCCTGAAGCAGATAGGTGCGGTTGCCGTGCAGCACGCCCGGCTTGCCGCCGTTGAGCGAGGCGGCGTGGCCGTCCATCGTGTCCAGGCCATAGCCGCCGGCCTCGACGCCGATCAGGCGTGTGCTCGGCTCATCCAGGAACGGATGGAAAAGGCCCATCGCGTTCGAGCCGCCGCCGATGCACGCGACCAGCGAGTCGGGGAGGCGTCCTTCGGTCTCCATCATCTGCTCGCGCAACTCCTGCCCGATGACGGACTGGAAGTCGCGCACCATCGCCGGGTAGGGATGCGGGCCAGCAACAGTGCCAATGATGTAGAAGGTGTTGTCGACATTGGCGACCCAGTCGCGCAGCGCGTCGTTCATCGCGTCTTTCAGCGTGCCGCGCCCCGAGGTCACGGGCCGTACCTCCGCGCCGAGCAGCTTCATGCGGAACACGTTGGGACGCTGACGTTCAATGTCGGTCGCGCCCATATAGATCACGCAGGGCAGGCCGAACCGCGCCGCCACCGTGGCCACGGCCACGCCGTGCTGGCCCGCGCCGGTCTCCGCGATGATGCGCGTCTTGCCCATGCGCTTGGCGAGCAGGATCTGGCCGAGGCAGTTATTGATCTTGTGGCTGCCGGTGTGGTTTAGCTCATCGCGCTTGAAGTAGATCTTCGCGCCGCCAAGGTGCTCGGTCAGCCGCTCGGCGAAATAGAGCGGGCTGGGCCGGCCGGTATAGTGCTTGTTCATCGTGTCGAGTTCGGCGCGGAAGTCCGGATCAGCCTTGGCATCCGCGTAGGCGCGCTCCAGCTCCAGGATCAGCGGCATCAGCGTCTCGGCGACGAATCGCCCGCCAAAATCGCCGAAATGGCCGCGCTCGTCCGGGCCGGAGCGGAAGGTATTGGGGATTTGATCCATAGGGTTTCTCTTTGTCGGCAAATGTCAGAATCTGGTGGACGAGCAAATGGCCGGTTGCGGGATCGGAATTAATCCGACCATTCGTACGTGAACACGAGCACGTCTTCCACGAAGCGTCCGGTCGGCTGGCAGCCCTTGGCGTAGACTTCGCGCTCGCCGCGCATGACGATCCGCATGCCGTTATCCGTCACCGGGCCCTCGACCTCGTAAACAAGCGGCGACTCGCAATACTTCGAGAAGCGCCGCGCTCGGCCGATGTAATAGTCTCCGACATTCCGGCCGTCAAATAGCACAGTGCCGGCCGTGACACCGGCGCGCCGCATGAGCGCGCGGGGCTCCTCGTAAGTGAAGACACGCTGCATACCATCGGCCTGCAACCGCATCAGCGAGCCGTTATGGTCCCAGTAGGAGTCGGCCAGAGCCGACGACGCGAACACCACAGCGCAAAACGCGGCGAGAAGGAGGCTTTGTCGCGCAGTTTGCATCCCGGCTTTCGCCAATGGCGCTTTCAGCATGGTTTCACGCGGCCTCGATGGGCATGCGCTCGGTGACGGCCTTGGCGGCCTGCACGAAGCGGCGGATCGCGGCCGGGTCTTTCTCGCCCGGGGCGCGCTCGACACCAGAGGAGGTGTCGACGGCCTGGGCGCCTGTCACGCGGATCGCCTCGGAGATATTGTCGGTCGTCAGCCCACCGGAAAGCATGTAGGGCCGGTCGGGCGGCGTCTGCGCCAGCAGCGGCCAGTCGAACGGCACGCCGTTACCGCCGGGGAGCGAAGCGGTCTTGGCCGGCTTGGCGTCGAAAAGGAACATATCCGCGGCCGGGAACGCGCTCGCGGCTACGATATCGGCCGCGGTTGCGACCTTCACCGCCTTGAGAACGGGACGCGCGGCCTGAATCCGAATTTCGGCGACGCGCTCCGGCGTCTCCGCCCCATGAAGCTGGATGATGTCCGGGTCGACGGTGGTCAGGACTCGGTCGAGGTCGGCGTCGCTGGGGTCGACCAGTAGCGCCACTGTGCGGATGCGTCCGCGTGCCCGCTCGGCCAGGCGGCCCGCGGTCTCGGCATCAACATATCGCGGACTCTTCGCGAAAAACACAAAGCCCACGAAGTCCGCGCCCGCCTCGATCGCCGCCTCGAGCGCCTCTTCGGTCTTGATCCCGCATATTTTAACCTGCACCGCCATGCCCCTGTTATCACAGAAGGCTTGGGGCTTGCGCAAGTGCCTTGTGAGGCCGGCGAGAGGGACAATTCGGCGCGATCAGCGTGCGGATAGCGGGGCCACCGCCGTGCCGCCGCTTTCCTGAGCGGTTTGCAGGTCGCGGGCAAGGCGTTCGCGGTCCTTGCGTAAGCGGTAGGTTTCCTTGGTGCGCCGGCGGGCGAGGTCGCGCCATTTGCTCTGGCTCGCCCAGGCGCCGATGCCACCGAGGATAAACCCGACGAGCAATGCGGCGAACAGGAACACGAACATTGGCGCCTCGATGGTCGCGGCCGGCGCGCCCTGGGCGAACGGGTCGAGGGCAACCATGGCGGTATGCCGGTTCGCCACCATCAGCGCGATGATCGCAACGGCGACCACCAGCAGGATGAGACGGCGAAAAAAGCGGATCATCGTTTTGGTCTCTCGGATTGGCGGGCGACCCCGCTTCCCCTCGGCTCAGCGGCGCCTTGAGGCGTTCTTCTTGCGCGGAGCGAGGCTGGGGTTCAGCCGTTCGCGCAATTCCTTACCAGTCTTGAAGAAGGGAACGAATTTTTCGTCAACGGGCACCTGCTCGCCGGTGCGCGGGTTGCGGCCCATGCGCGCCGGCCTGTGCTTGACCGAGAATGCGCCGAAGCCGCGCAACTCCACGCGGTCGCCGCGCTCCATCGCTGTCACGATGGTCTCGAAAATCGTATTCACAATCCGCTCCACATCGCGCTGGTAAAGATGCGGGTTTTCAGAAGCGATTTTCTCTATCAGTTCAGATTTTATCATGCAGCACGACCCGCTTCCGGGCACAAGTCATTAAAACATCCTTAATTTTCAGGCTGCCAGACGGATACGAGACCGTCAAGCCTGATGGATTTGAGGCCGGGCGTGCGCCCGTCCTCAAACGATGTGGCGAGGTCCATGCCGACCAGGCGGGAAAGGCCGGCCAAAGCGACATCGACCCAGCTGAAACGGTCGGTCCCTTCCGGCTTCCAGTCAATGATCTTCGTGTTTTCAGGGATGTCGTGTTCTTCGCTGAGCCATTTTCGAGCCTCGCGCTCCCCGCCGAGCTGATCAACGAGACCGAGCGCCCTGGCCTGCGCGCCGGTGTAGATGCGGCCCGTTCGGATGTCGGCAAGGGCCGACCCGCTCAGGTCGCGCCGCTCATCCACCTTGTTGACGAACCACTGAAAGCTGTCTTCCATCACCGTGCGGGTGGCTTCACGCTGTTCTTCCGTCGTTGGCTCGAAGGGGTTCGGTACAGCCTTGAGGTCGCCGCTCTTGATCTGGTTGACGTCGACACCGAAGCTTTTCAGTAGTTCGCTGACCTCGGCCCACTGGACGATGACGCCGACAGAACCGGTGATGGAGTTGGCGCGCGCGATGATGTGGTCTGCCGCAATCGCGGCCATGTAGGCAGCCGAGGTCGCCGTGGTGGCGAAGACCGCGACGACCGGCTTCTTCTCGCTTAGCGCGCGCAATTCGGTGTAGAGCGCTTCGCCCCCCGCGGTGCTTCCGCCGGGGCTGTTGATCCGTACGATAACGGCCTTGGCGGTGCTGCTTTCGGCAATCTTGCGCAGCAACTCCTGCTGCTTGCGGTCGTCGGAGATGAAGCCGCTGACATTCACGCGGGCGATGTGGCCGCCCAGTCCGAACATCTCGCCGACCGCTCCGCCGCGCTCCCGCGCGAACAATACGGCCGCCACCACCGCGATGGCTACTACAGCAATGATGCGCCAGAAGGTGATACGGCGTTTCAGCCGGCGGCGTTCGACAACGGCATCAGCGTCCAGCGTCACGTCAACGCTCCTTCACAAGCGGATAGAGATCAGAACGCAGCCCCGCAGGGCCGCGTTCGTCAGGCCGTCTCGGGCATGCCGCCCGTTACTTCTTGCCGCCGTCGGTCTTGGTGTCGCTTTCTTCGCCCTGGGCCTTGTTGAGCGCCGCGCCAAGAATTTCGCCAAGCGAGGCGCCGCTGTCGGTTGAGCCGAATTGCTCGACGGCCTTCTTCTCTTCGGCGATCTCCAGGGCCTTGATGGACAGCGAGATCTTGCGGTTGCTGCGGTCGATCTGGGTGACGGCCGCGTCGATCTTGTCACCCGGGGCAAAGCGTTCCGGCCGCTGCTCGGAGCGGTCACGCGACAGATCGGCCCGGCGGATGAAGGTGGAAATATCGGTGTCGGCCAGACGGACCTGCAAGCCGGAATCCTTCACTTCTTCCACCTCGCAGGTGACGGTCGACCCCTTCTTCAGACCAGACAGCCCCTCGAACGGATCGCCGCTGACCTGCTTGATGCCGAGGCTGATGCGCTCCTTCTCCGGGTCGGTTTCGAGCACGACCGCGCGCACCGTGTCGCCCTTCTTGTATTCCTTGATGGCTTCCTCGCCCGGCTTGTTCCAGTCCAGATCGGACAGGTGAACCATGCCGTCGATGCCGCCTTCCAGGCCGACGAACAGGCCGAACTCGGTGATATTGCGCACCGTGCCCTCGATCTCGGTACCCTTCGGATGGCTGGCGGCGAAGGCCTCCCACGGGTTTTCCTGGGTCTGCTTGAGGCCCAGCGAGATGCGCCGCTTGTTGGGATCGACTTCCAGCACCTGCACCTCGACCTCCTCGCTTGTGGAGAGGATCTTGCCGGGGTGCACGTTCTTCTTGACCCAGCTCATCTCGGAGACGTGGATCAGGCCTTCGACACCCGGCTCCAGCTCCACGAACGCGCCGTAGTCGGTGATGTTCGTGACACGGCCGGTGAACTTGGCGCCGACAGGATATTTCGCCTCGATGCCTTCCCACGGGTCGGCCTGAAGCTGTTTCATGCCTAGGCTGATGCGCTGGGTTTCCGGGTTGATGCGGATGATCTGCACCTTCACGGTGTCGCCGACATTGACGATCTCGCTCGGGTGGTTGACCCGGCGCCAGGCCATGTCGGTGACGTGCAGCAGCCCGTCGATCCCGCCCAGGTCGATGAACGCGCCATAATCGGTGATGTTCTTGACGATGCCCTCGACCACCTGGCCTTCGGCGAGGTTGGCGAAGATCTCGCTGCGCTGTTCGGCGCGCGTTTCCTCCAGCACGGCGCGGCGCGAGACGACGATATTGCCGCGTCGGCGGTCCATCTTGAGGATCTGGAAGGGCTGCGGCGTGTTCATCAGGTTGGAAGCGTCGCGCACCGGGCGAATGTCGACCTGGCTGCCCGGCAGGAATGCCACGGCGCCGTTGAGATCGACGGTGAAACCGCCCTTGACACGGTTGAAGATGACGCCTTCGACCTTCTCGCCCTTCTCGAAGCTTTTCTCCAGCTTGGCCCAGCTTTCCTCGCGGCGCGCCTTCTCGCGGCTCAGGACGGCCTCGCCCAGCGCATTCTCGATGCGCTCAAGGTAGACCTCGACCTCATCTCCGACATTGATATCCGGCTCCTGCCCGGCGACGGAGAATTCCTTGAGCGGCACGCGACCTTCGGTCTTCAGGCCGACATCGATGACGGCCAGATCCTTCTCGATCGCAACAACGGTGCCCTTGACGACAGAGCCTTCCTGCGGTTCCGTTTCGGAAAATGATTCTTCGAGCAGCGAGGCGAAGTCCTCGCGGGCCGGGTTAAGTTCGGCGGTTTGTGTTTCGGGGCTCTGTGCCGGGTTCATCTAGTCTCCTTAAAACCCTTGTATCTCGTTCGGGAACCGGCCCTTGCGGCGCGGCTCGGTTGCATTTCGGTCCTGACCGGCGCTGACTGGCCAACCCTGGCTGCGTGCGCCGGAAACGTCTTTCCTTAGACTGCCGGGAGAGAAAAGCGCCACACGACGGTGGCGGGCGCGAATTTACGCGCCCATCCCCGCTATCCGGTGAAAGCAAATAGCAGGCGCGGCACCCGCCGCTACGACCCATCCCCGGATCGTCTCGGCGCGCGCGCCGCATTGATCAGTCCCAAAGCAGCTTTGAATGCCTGCTCTATATCCAAATTCGTGGTATCGAGCAAGTGCGCATCGTCCGCTTTGCGCAAAGGTGCGGCCGATCTCTCCTGATCCCGGTGGTCACGCTTGAGAATGTCTTGATAGATCTCGTCCTCGTCAACGTGTTCGCCGCGATCGCGCAACTCTAGATAGCGACGATGCGCGCGCTCCTCCGCGCTTGCCGTGATATATAGTTTCACATCCGCCCCGGGACAAACCACCGTGCCGATATCTCGCCCGTCGAGCACAGCGCCGCCGGGCCGGTGGGCAAAGTCGCGCTGCAGTTCCAGAAGCGCCTCGCGCACAGCCGGGGAGGCCGCGACCCGTGAGGCTGCCTCACCCATGCGCCGCTCGCGCAGGCGCGGGTCGTCGAGGCCGTCCAGGTCGAGGGATTTTGCCGCCCGCACCGCCGCATCTTCATCATCGAGCGGCAGCCCCTGATCCAGCATATCGCGCGCAACGGCGCGGTAGAGTAGGCCGGTGTCCAGATAAGGCAGCCCGAGTTGCGCAGCGATCCGGCGCGAAACGCTGCCCTTGCCCGACGCTGAAGGCCCGTCCACCGCGATAATCATTCCGACCCGCCTGAATCGTCGAAATCCGCGCCGATCGCGCGCATCCGCTCGGCGAAGCCGGGGAAGCTCGTGTCGATCATGGCGGTGTCGTCGATGCGGACCGGCTGCTCCGCCACCAGACCCAGAACCGCAAAGGCCATGGCAATGCGATGGTCCATGTGCGTTTCCACGGTGCCGCCGCCGGGAATGCGCTCCGCGCCGCGAACGACCAGCGTGTCGCCCTCCGCCCAGGCGGTGACGCCGCAAGCGGTCAGCCCGGCGATGGTTGCGGCGAGCCGGTCGCTCTCCTTCACGCGCAGTTCAGCCAGCCCTTCCATGCGCGTCTCGCCCTCGGCTGTGGCGGCGACGACCGCGAGGACCGGGTATTCGTCGATCATGCGCGGGGCGCGTTCGGGCGGCACCCTGACGGCCTTGAGCTTCCCGGCCCGCACCCGCAGGTCGGCGACCTTCTCGCCGCCGCTGCGCCGCTCATTCTCGAAGCGCAGATCCGCGCCCATCTCGGCCAGCGTGTCGTATAAGCCGGTGCGCGTCGGGTTCACCAGCACGTTCTCGATCGTCACGTCCGAGCCGGGGCAGATCAGGGCCGCCGCCGTCGGGAAAGCGGCCGAGCTGGGGTCACCGGGCACCTCGACATCACGGCCATGCAGAACCGCCTCGCCGGTCACCGTGATGCTGCGCTCGGCCGTGACTTGTTCAATGCGCACTTCGGCGCCGAAATGGCGCATCATGGTCTCAGTGTGATCGCGCGTGGCTTCCGGCTCGATCACGGTCGTCTCGCCGGGCGTCATCAGCCCGGCAAGCAGGATTGCCGACTTTACCTGCGCCGAGGCCACCGGCAGGCGGTAGGTGATTGGCGCCAGATCGCCCGAGCCGACGAGGGTCAGCGGTAACCGGTCGCCTCCGTGGACTTCCGCGCCCATCTGCTTGAGCGGGTCCAGCACGCGGCCCATCGGCCGACGCTGCAGAGACTCGTCACCGATCAACTCCGCAGCGAAGTCGTGCCCCGCGATCACGCCCATCATCAGGCGCACGCCCGTGCCGGCATTGCCGAAATCCAGCGGTCCCTCTGGCGGTGCGAGCCCGCCGCAGCCGACCCCGACGACGCGCCAGTTTCCGTCCTCACGGGTCATCTGCACCCCCATCTGCTGAAGTGCGTGCGCCGTCGCCAGGACGTCGGCGGATTCGAGGAGGCCGGAAATGTGCGTCTCGCCGATCGACAGCGCGCCGAAAATCAGCGCACGATGAGAAATCGACTTGTCGCCGGGCACCCGCAGGGCGCCGCTCAACGCGGTGGACTTGCGGGCGATCAAGGGGCGGGGCATGGCCTGAGGTCTCGCAAAATCTGGGCGCGGCGCGGCAGGGCGCCTGCCACTATGTCGACACTTCGGGCGGTATAGAGCAGAGCGCGCGTGAAGCTGTCAATCAGGCCCGCGGGGACGCATGGATTTCCCCTTGCATTCGCCTTTGACAAGCCCAAGTCGCCTCGCTAGACAACTCAACCTTCCGGCAAGACGAAAGCACAGGGAACCGATTATGTCGAACAAAGCCGCACGCGGAACCAAGCGGACCTGTCAGAGCTGCGGCGCGCGTTTTTACGATCTCAACCGCGACCCGATCATCTGCCCGGTCTGCGGTGCGGAATTCAAGCTGACCGGGGAGGCCGCGCAGGCGCATGCCCAGCGCGCCGCCGAAGCGCGGGAGCAGGAGGCAGACACCGAGGTCGCGCCCGAGACCGAGGATGTGGAGGTCGTCCCGCTCGAGGAGGCCGAGGCCAGCGAAGAGGATATCCCGGATATCGAGAGCGAAGACCTTGACGATCTCGATGCCGAAAGCAATCTCAGCAGTGACGAAGACGCGCTTATGCCGGACGACGACTCGGAAGACGACGATGTCTCCGGCTTCCTCGGCGGCTCGATCAACGAGGACCAGGAGGACGAAACCTGATCGCGCCGGCGCGTGGCAGGTTCCTCTTGATCCGCCGCGCGCAACGTCTTATTCATTCGCGTTACGCGCTTAGCGCAAATCGGGGCCATAGCTCAGTTGGGAGAGCGCGTGAATGGCATTCACGAGGTCGGCGGTTCGATTCCGCCTGGCTCCACCATCTTTTCCCCTGGATTTCTAGGCTGATTCTGTCGACCGCGGCCCGACGAGGGCGCCTGCGATGAGCGCGAGCGCCGCGACGCCTGCCGCGCCCCAGACCAGATACGCCTCGGGGCTGTCCATCGCCAGCAGCGTGCCGCCGCCGATCACGCACCACACAAGCGGGATCAGCGCCAGCAGCCAGCGCCACGCCTCCGCCAGCGCAACCATCACGCCGAGCGTCGCAATCGCGGTCGGGTCCGGCGTCAGCGCGAAGAACTCGACCTCGTACCATTGCCGGTCGAGCGCGAGCCCGGCCAAGGGCAGAACCACCAGCGCAAACACCAACACCGCCGCGCCCGTCCAGCGCGCCCAGACCGCGCCGGGCCGCAGACCGCCGGGCCAGATCGCCGCGAGCACCATCAAGGCCGCCTGCGCCGCGAACAGCCAGCCGAAATTGTCCGCTGCCCAGTTGATCTCGGCGTAGCGCTGCGCATGGAAGGCGTAAGCCACCCACACCCACATGGCCGCCAGCACGACCAGCATCGCCTGAATGCGCGGCAACCGGCCCCGCAGCATAGCTGGCAGCATCGCCATGCCGAACGCTGCGGCCAGAATATGCGCCGGCCAGACGTCACGGTGGTAAAGCTCGAACAGCCGCAGATAAGTCTCCCGGGAGAACAGAAGCAGGTCTTCCAGCGGGTAGTTCAGCCACTCTTCCATCACAGGCTGTCCACATAGGCCGCCATGCGCTGGCGCATCTCTGGGTCGGGAAGGCGGCCATGCAGCGCGCCCATGTTCTCCAGCATATGGTCCACGCGCGTGGTGGCGGGGATCGCGCAGGTCAGCGCCGGATGCGAGATGATGAATTTCAGGAAGAACTGCGCCCAGTTCGTCGCGTCGAACTCGCTGATCCAGTCGGGCAGCGGCTTGTCCTGATACCAGTCGAAGAGTTGGCCGCGCCGGAAAGGCCGGTTGGCGATCACGCCAAGCCCGCGTTCCTGCGCCAGCGGCAGAAGCCGGTTCTCGGCCCAGCGGTCCACGACGTTGTAGGTGAGCTGCACGAAGTCAATCGGCTGGGTTTCCATGACCCGCTCAAGCTCGTCGTGCCGGCGGCCATGCGAGGTCGTGACGCCAATATAACGGATGCGGCCGCGCGCCTTCATCTCCAGAAGCGTCTCCATGTGCGCTTCCCAGGAGACAAGATTGTGAATCTGCATCAGGTCGAACGGCTTGACACCCCAGAGCCTCTCGGAGGTTGAGACCTGCTCGCGGGCGCTGTCCCCGAACGGCGTCCAGACCTTGGTGGCGGAGAACAGGCCCGGCTGCGGCCCGAGCTTGTCCAGCCCGTAGCCGATTACTTCCTCGGATGAGCCATACATCGGCGACGAGTCGATCATGCCGCCACCCTGTTCAAAGAAGTTGCGCAGCACCTCGGTGCGCTGGTTGCGCGCCTGGATGTCATCGCCGACGTTGAAGGTGATCCATGTGCCCATGCCAACAGCCGGGACCGCCTCACCGGTCGCGGGGATCCGCTTGGTGCGGATTTGTTCGGCCCGCACCGGGCCGGCGGGCAGCGCCGCGGACAGGCCGGCAGCGGCGGAGGACAGCAGGAAATCGCGGCGTGTCAGGCGCGGCATGGATCGTCCTTTTGCTTTCCGTCTCCGAACAGGAAGTGGTCGGCCTTAACGCAGGGTCAAGCCGGCGCGCGGGTTCGCCTCACAGGCCGGAAGCGCTTTGGTCAGCGGTTTGCGTGCTGCGCCGGCGCAACCGGCGGATCAGCAGCATAACCGAAGGCAGGATCATCAAATCGCCAATCAGCGCGGCAATCAGCGTGATCGCCGCAAGCCGCCCGAACAGCCGCAGCGATGGCAGGTCCGAGAACATGGCGACCGCGAGGCCGCAGGCGAGCACGATGGTGGTGAGCATCAACGCCGGGCCGATCAGAACCGTCGCGCGCTTGATGACCTCGCGTGGGTCGGCTCCGGGGCGGTCCTCCTGCTGGAGCCGGTTGAGATAGTGGATCGTCGCGTCCAGCCCCAGGCCGAACGCGACCGTCAGCGCCACGATGCTGGCGAATTGCAGCCCTTCGCCGGTGAAGGCCAGCAGTGCGCCCGACGCGAAGATCGGGAACAGGCCGGGCAGCGCCGCCACGGCCCCGATGATAATCGAGCGGAAGGCGAGCGCGATCATGAGCGCGACCACCACCATTTCGGCAGACAGGCCGCGGCTGAGTTGGTTGATCATGTCGGCGCTGTTGCGCGCGGCGATCGCCGGCAGGCCGGTGACGGAAATCTCGAAGCCGGGATACTCCTGGCGGATGTCGTCGAGCTTGGCGTCGATGGAGTCGATCACCGGAAGCAGCCGGCTGGCGTCGATATCCGGCACGCGGCCGGTGACGACGACGCTTTGACCATCCTCCGCGAGGAAGCGGCGGACCAGATGCTCGGGCAGGATTTCGACATACTGCTTGAGCTTGGCGATGGAATATTCATCCGAGCGTTGCAGCCAGTCGCGCAGCGTCTCGACCGACCAGACATTGCCGACCTTCGGCTCGCTCTGCACCAGCCGGTGGATCTTGCCGACCACCTCCAGCGTGTGCGGATCGTAAACGTCCTGCCCTTCCTTGAATTCGATGAGGATGTGCACAGGGTTCGCGCCGGTCAGCTTCTCGTCCAGCCGGCTGCTGGCCTCAAGCGCCTGTTCGCGGTCCGGCACCTGATCGGCCAGTCGATAGTGCGGTTCCAGGCTCAGATGCGCTGCACCCATCGTCACGATCAGGACCACGCTCAACGAAGCGAAGAAGATCGGCCGCGCCGTCACGCCATCCGCGATCCATTCGCACAAGCCCCGCAGCGCCCGCATCGGCCGGTCATGCCCGCCCTTGTCTTCGCGGAGCTTGCTGTGGTCGTTGCCGAGCAGGAGCATTCCGAGCAACGGCACCAGCGTGATGACCGCCACATAGGCGATGACGCAGGAGAGCGCGCCCGCCGCGCCAAAGGTGCGGATCAGCGCGGAGTCCGAGATCAACAGCGTGATGAACGAGGCCGCTGCCGTCGCCACCGTCAGCACGCAGGCCGGCCCGACCCGCAGGATCGCGTAGCGCAGCGCCGTGCGCTTGTCGTCGCCAGCTACCAGCCGGTCGCGCATGGCAAAGGTGATCTGCATGGTGTCGGAAAACGCCATGACCATGATGAGCGGCGACATGACGTTCAGGAACAGGTTGAGCCGGAAATCCATCCAGCCAAGTGCGCCGAGCGACCACAGGATGGCAAGCGCCGGTGGCCCGGCGGCGATCACGACCAGCGACAGGCGTCGGAAGAAAACAAGGGCGATCAGCGCGCCAATTGCAAAGCCCAGCCCGTTATAGATCAGCCGGTCGCGCTCCACCGCGTTGCGGATTTCAAGCTGCATGACCGGCGCGCCGGAGAGCTGGGCCGTCAGGCCGGTGCCGCGCAGGTTCTCGTCAACGATCCGCTCGATCTCGCCAACCACCGCGCGGAGTCCCTGCTCGCGCACCGCCGCCTGATCGAGCGCGATAACGATGAGCGTCAGCGTTCCGTCCGGCGAGAGCAGCTTGTCGCGCAGGATTTCGTTCTCGCGCACCTTTTCGATCAGTTCGTCGAATGCTTCGCCTTTTGGCAGCTCGGCCGGGAACAGCGGCGGTGGAATCTCGCCCGCCTCGGTCGGCGGCTGGCGCGCGGAAAACATGGAGATCATGCCGCGCTGTTCCTCAACGAACTGCAGCTCCAGAACGATGTCGCGCAGGGTCTGCAGCGCCGGGCGCGTGAGCAGTTCCTCGCCCTCGATGACAACGAGCACGTCGAACTCACTGGAGGGAAAACGCTCGGTCAGCGTCTGGTAGGTGCGGAATTCCGGCGTGTCGGTGCGGAACAGCTCGGTCAGCGAATCCTCGACCTTCAGGCGGTTGTAGCCGACGACGGACGCAGCCGTGATCGCGGCGATCAGCACGAGGAACAGGATCGGGAAGCGCAACGGGAGCAGGCCCAGCCGCTCCAGCCCCAGTCCGATCCGTCTCTGATGCGCCTGCTGGATGGCCAAGAATTGAACCCGATGCTCTGGCCGCGAGATGGTTGCGAACTTCCTAAGCGGCGTTTGCCAACGCAGGATAGGCGAAGCCAGGCGGTCACGCTACTGCGGCTTGAGAGTTGCACACCGGCCCTCAGGGGCGATCACGGCAGCGGCGCGTGACTTGGACCCGAATCGCGCGCGGCTGGAGCGGAAGCAGCGCGGCTTCACGGGCAGGTCACACGCAGGGTCTGGAAGCGCGCCAGTTCGTCTGGCAGAGCATCGACCCCCAGCCCCGGCGCCGCGTCGAGCGTCCAGGTGCCATCACCCACATGCGTCGCGGGCGATGCGATTGTCGCGCGCAGCGGGTTCGGGTTCACGTCGACCTCGAGAAGGCCGTCGCCACCCGCGGCCGCCAGCAGGTGCGCCGAAGCCAGTAGCCCGATCCCGCCACCTAGGAAATGCGGACAGTAGGTGCGCCTGGCGGCCAGCGCGGCGCGCGCGACTGCGAAGCACTCCGTCACGCCGCCCCACTTCGCGACATCTGGCTGGATCACCGATAGCAGACCCTCGGAAATAACATGCTCGAACGCCTCCCGGCCCGCGATGTTTTCGCCGCCTGCCAAGGGGACATGGCTATGTCCGGCCAGCGTCCGCCATGCCTCCTCCGGTGCATCCACGGGCAACGGCTCCTCCAGCCAGCCCAGTGCGCCGTCGGCGACGCCCGCGAGAAAATTCGCAGCCTCTGGGCCGCTCCATGCCTGGTTCGCGTCGGCGAACAGCCGCTCGCCCTCGGTCAGCGTCCCGGACAGCCGGTTGATCTCCTCGGCTTCATTCGCGGTGTCGAATCCCACCTTGACCTTGAACGCCCAGAAGCCCGCCGCACGTGCTCCCGCGATCACGGGCTCCGCGCCGCGAAGCGCGATCCCGCTGGCATAGGCCGGCACGCGCATCGCGGCTCCGGCATCGAGAAAGCGGCACAGGGGAAGCCCCGCCCGGCGCGCAAACAGGTCCCAGACCGCCGTATCAAGTCCCGCGATAACCTGCCGGAACGGGCCGAACTCGCCTGACTGAACCATGGCCGTATGCGTGCGCGCCGTAAGGGCCCGATAAAGATCGGAAGGGTGCGTGAGCGGCAACCCGAGCGCGGTATCGGCAACGTCGCGGGCAAGCAGATTGGCGCGGTGCTCGGCCCCCGCCGCCGGCCAGTTGGCGAAAATCTCGCCCCAACCGTGGCCCCCCTCGCTGTCTTCCACTCGCACGAACACAGCCGGGCGATCGCGCATGATGCCGAAGGAAGTCGCAACCGGCTCTTCGATCGGCACGCGGTAGACGAAGGCCTCAATCCGGTTGAGCTTTACTGGTTCCGCCATCGCTTCAAGGCCTTTTCGTGCGGAGTCGTCGAAGCGGCAAGTCGGGCGCGCATACGAGCTGTTCGATTGCCGCCATGTCAGATCCAGCCCTTCCGACGAAACAGCAGGTAAGGTAGCACCATCGAAGCAATCATCACCACGATGGCCAGTGGATAGCCGAACCACCAATCCAGCTCGGGCATATGCTCGAAATTCATGCCGTAGACACTGGCGATCAGCGTGGGCGGCAGAAACACAACCGCGACCACCGAGAAAATCTTGATCAGGCTGTTCTGCTCGATGTTGATCATGCCGAGCAGGGCGTCCAGCAGAAACGCGCTCTTGTTCGTCTGCCAGCCCGAATGCTGGGAGAGCACCTCAACGTCCTGGCCGACCGTGCGCACCTTGCGCGCGACCTCGTCGTCGGCCTGCACTGTGTCCAGCCCGCGCGCGAAGGTTACGAGCAGCGCCATTCCAACGAGGCTCTCGCTCGCTTTAGAAATGACCTCGCCGCAGCGGCCCAGCTTTTGCATCTGGTCGCGCAGGTCGCGGGAGGTCGCTTTGCCGGTGAAGACGGAGCGGCCGAGGGTGTCGAGATCGCGTCCGGTCATCTCCAGCGTGTCGGCCAGGCGATCGACGATGGCGTCAAGCAAACCGGCGAAGGCGATGCCCGGCCCGGCAAGCGCCTCGGGGCGCCGCTCGATGATCTCGGCGAAGTCGGCAAATGACGGCGGCTCGCCGTAGCGCACGGTGACGAGCCGGCGCGGTGTCAGGATGAAGGCGACGTGAGTCGTCTCGGGATATTGCCCGGCGCTTCTTATGAGCAGTGGCACCGTCATCACCGCAACATCGTGTACGGCGTAAAGACGGCTGGATTTCTCGATCTCGACCATGTCCTCATGCGTGGGGATGGCAGCGCCCAAAAGGCTTTCAATCCTTTCTGCTTCCCGGGGCGTCGGCTCGGACAGGTCGATCCAGGTTGCTGTGTCGGCCCCGTCGCGCGCCGCATCGCCTTCTGCGACGTCAATCCGGCCGGAACTCATGCGGTATGTTCGTATCATCGATTCCTCGTGGACTGACCCGCATTGCATCGCAAATTGTCGGAGACGTACAGCCTTGCCAAATCGCAAAGGGCGGCATCGGCGCATGGAGGTGTGCCAGTCACGGATTTGCCCTATACGAAGCAACGGTGCAAAGCCAGAGGGCGAAACTGGCTGCGGGAAAGGCGCGGGTTGAGGAAGCCCAGGCGACACTCGCGGAGAAAAAGTTGGACTATGAGCGCAAGCGCCGCCTCGTGAAGCGGGGCGTCGTCTCGGAGCATGACTTCGAGGTTGCACAGGCCGCCTATGAGCGGGCCATCGCGGAGGTGGAAAGCGCGAAGGCCGATGTTGCTGCCGCCGCTGCTGATCTGCAGTTGAGCGAGACGAACCTCGCCAAGGCGTGCATCTGTTCGCCGATCAAGGGGACAGTGCTGGATCGGAACGTCGAGCCGGGCCAGACGGTCGCGACCAGCTTCCAGGCGCCGACGCTCTTCACGATCGCCGAGGACCTGACGCAGATGGAGGTCCGCGTCGATGTCGATGAAGCCGATGTCGGCGAGGTTGCGGAGGGGCAGCGCGCGACCTTTAGCGTAGACGCCTATCCGAACAGGACCTTCACCGCGCATATCAAAGAATTGCGTTACGGTTCGGAGACGGTGCAGGGCGTCGTGACCTACAAGGCCGTGCTCCAGACACAGAACCCGGATCTGCTGCTGCGCCCCGGCATGACCGCGACGGCCGAGATCACCGTCCAGCAACTTGATGACGTGATCACGATTCCTAACGAGGCGCTGCGCTACGTTCCCGAGCCGGACAAGACCGGAGATGACCGCAGCTTCATCCGGCGGCTACTCCCCGGGCCGCCGCGCCTGCGCGAGCCGACCCGGCAAGCGACCACCGGGCCTGAGCGCCAGATCTGGGTCCTTACGGAGGACGAGCCCAAGCAGGTTGAGGTGACGATCGGACCTAGCGATGGTCGGCGCACGCAGGTCGTTGAAGGCGATATCGAACCGGGCCAGCGCGTGATCGTGGACACGGCCGCCACCACCTCGTGAGAGGGCTTCCATGCCAAAGGCCGCCGCAAAAGCGCCCCTTATCGAGTTAACAGGCGTGACCAAGGTTTATGGTACCGGAAACGCGCAGGTGCGCGCGCTGGACGGCATCGACCTGCGTATCGAGGAGGGCGAGTTCGTCGCGATCATGGGGCCGTCCGGGTCCGGCAAGTCCACTGTCGCGAACATCATCGGATGTCTGGATGAGCCGACGGACGGTACTTATCGCTTCATGGGGGTAGATGTCGCCAGCCTGACGCGGAACCAGCGCGCACTCCTGCGGCGCAATTTTCTTGGTTTCGTGTTTCAGGGCTTCAACCTGCTGGCGCGCACCTCGGCCATCGAGAATGTCGAGCTTCCGTTGATCTATCGCGGCATGGGGCGCAGGGAAAGGCTGCACCTGGCGATGCAGGCTCTCCAGCATGTCGGGCTGGGTGATCGGGCCGGGCATACGCCCGGCGAGTTGTCCGGCGGGCAGCAACAGCGCGTGGCCATTGCTCGTGCCATCGTAACCCGCCCATATGTGCTGCTTGCAGATGAGCCGACCGGCAACGTCGACACCCGGACCAGCCATGAAGTCATGGACCTGATGACCCGGCTCAACCGTGATCAGGGCATCACGGTTCTTATGGTGACGCACGAACATGACATGGCCGAATATGCCGACCGGGTGGTCCGCTTCGTGGACGGCCGGATCGACTCGGACACGCGCAAGGAAGAGGCGGGCGCATGTTCTACGAGACCGTGAAGCTTGCCTTCCAGGCGATCCTTCGTAACGCGCTGCGCTCGTTTTTGACGCTGCTCGGCGTGGTCATCGGCGTCGGGGCGGTGATCGCGATGGTCACGATCGGCAAGGGCACAACCGCGCGGGTCGAAGCGGAGATGGAGAAGCTCGGCTCCAATCTCCTCTTCGTTCGGCCCGGTCAGTTCGGTCCCGGCCGCGCCACCGCCGAGGCACAGCCATTTGACGCGCGCGACATCGAGGCGCTGCGAAGCCAGTTGCGCAATGTCCGCGCCGTCGCGCCCGTGTCGCGGAGCATGGCCACCGTGGTGCTCGGCTCGCAAAGCCGTTCCGTGACGGTAATCGGAACGGACAATGCCTATTTCATCACGCAGGACTTGGGTCTCCAGCGCGGGCGGCGCTTCCTGGAAGGCGAGATCCGAGGTGGTCAGGCCGTCTGCCTCATCGGCGAGACGGTGCGCGGAGAATTGTTCGGATCGACCGACCCGCTCGGACGGCGCATTCGCGTCAACAAGGTGTCGTGCGAGGTGATCGGGCTGCTGGAGGAGAAGGGCGAGACCGGCTTCGGCCGGGACCAGGACGATGTCGTGATCATGCCGATGCGCACCTATCAGCGCCGCATCGCTGGCAATACGGACATTGGTACAATCTATGTCTCAGCGAGCCAAAAGGACCTGACCCCCAGAGTTCAGGCCGACATCGAGTGGTTGCTCCGCGAGCGGCGGAACATCAGCCCGGGCGAAGAAGATGACTTCGCAGTGGCCGACATGCAGCAGATTGCCGCCACCCAGACTCAGACAACCTCGATCCTGACGGTCCTGCTCGGCGCGGTCGCGGGTGTAAGCCTTCTGGTCGGCGGGATCGGCATCATGAACATCATGCTGGTCTCGGTGACCGAGCGCACGCGCGAGATCGGCATCCGGCTGGCGATTGGTGCGAAGGAATCGCAGGTGCTGATGCAGTTTCTGGTCGAGGCGGTCGTGCTGTCGCTGATCGGCGGGGTGATCGGTGTGCTCCTCGGGCTGTCGCTCGCCGGTCTGGCGGTCCAGGCGATGGACATCCCGTTTATTCTCGATGTTCAGATCGTCGTCGTCGCGTTCCTGTTCTCCGCGCTGGTGGGGATCATATTCGGCTATTTTCCGGCGCGTCGCGCAGCGCATCTGAACCCGATCGATGCGCTGCGCCACGAGTGAGCGGCTGATTGAGCCGTCAGCCCTTCTTGGCGAAGGCGTCATAGGCGCGCAGGGCCTCGCCGCCATACACCATCGAAGGCCCGCCACCCATGTGCACGGCCACGCCGATTGCCTCGGCGACCTCCTCCCGCGTCGCGCCTTTCTCATAAGCCGAGCGCACGTGGTAGGACACGCATCCGTCGCAGCGCACGGTGATACCGATGGCCAGTGCGATCAGCTCCTTGTGCTTGGGCGAGAGCGCGCCGTCCTTGTAGGTGGCGGCGCCGAGCTGGGCGAAGCCGGCCATCTGGTCGGGGATCGCTTCGCGCAGCGCCGCCGCGTCGTTGGAAACGTCATCCGCAATTTCCGGAAAGTCCTTGGTCATGGTGGCTCCCTTGGAGTCTGGGCTGAGTGGATGCTCGCGCCCGCAGGATGCCCCGGCTCCAGTGGTCGTCAAGGCTTTTGCGCGAGACGGATGATCAGAGCGGAACATTGCGCGCGCGGCGTGTTAGCCTTTCCGGCACAGAACAAAAAAGGGAGGACGCCATGGACAATCTGCAGCGACCGTTCCGGCGCGCCCGGCCCGAGGATGCGCCTTTGCTGGCCGAACTGATCAATAACGCGGGTGAGGGCCTTCCGCTGCATCTTTGGCGTGGCATGGCGGGCGAGAGCGAAAGCGGCTGGGATGTCGGCGTGGCACGCGCCCGGCGCGAGACCGGAGGCTTCTCCTATCGCAACGCGATCATGATCGAGGCAGACGGCGGCACGGCCGGTTGCCTGATCGGCTATCCCATCCCCGAACAGGTAGAGCCAATTGAACCGGATTTTCCGCCGCTCCTGCGGCCGCTGCAGGAGTTGGAGAACCTTGCGCCGGGGACGTGGTACGTGAATGTTCTGGCGGTGCGGCCAGAGGCGCGCGGACGCGGTCTGGGCGGGCAGTTGCTGGCGCTCGCCGAAGAAATCGGCAGTGATACCGGCGCGCGCGGAATGAGCGTCATCGTCGCTGACAGGAACACCGGCGCATTCAGGCTCTATGAACGGTCCGGCTACCGCCAGACGGCGGCACGCGCGATCGTGAAGAACGGTTGGTCGGTGGAGAGCGACAACTGGCTGCTGATGACCAAGAGCTTCTAGCCGCGCGCAATTTGGCTTGCTGGCAACGCACTGGATGGCTAGGCTCCGCCGGCATCGGACACGGCCGGGCAGATGCCGCCGGCCCGAACGGCTCACGGCTGGCCCGGCGGACATGCGCAAGACGGGCGACGCCGGGCCTCAATCCAAGAACATTTTCGTAACGAGGAGCTTCGAGAGAGATGCGCGTCTACTACGATCGTGATGCCGATATCAACCTGATCAAGAACAAGAATGTCGCGATTATCGGCTTTGGCAGCCAGGGCCATGCCCATGCGCTCAACCTGCGGGACTCCGGCGTCGCGAATGTGGTGGTGGGCCTGCGCGAAGGCTCCAGCTCAGCGCGAAAAGCCGAGGCGCAGGGGCTGACCGTGATGAGTGTGGCCGATGCGGCGAAGGCCGCCGACGTGGTTATGATCCTCACGCCGGACGAGTTGCAGGGTGACATCTACAACGAGCATCTGAAGGACAATCTGCGCGGCGGCGCGGCGCTGTTCTTCGCGCACGGGCTGAACATCCATTTCAACCTGATCGAGCCGCGCGTCGACCTCGACGTTGCGATGGTCGCGCCGAAGGGGCCGGGCCACACGGTGCGCGCGGAATATCAGCGCGGCGCGGGCGTGCCCTGCCTGATGGCCGTCGACCGCGACGCCAGCGGTAACGCGCATGATCTCGCGCTGTCCTACGCCGCAGCGATCGGCGGTGGCCGTGCGGGCATCATCGAGACGACGTTCCGCGAGGAGTGCGAAACCGACCTGTTCGGCGAGCAGACCGTGCTGTGCGGCGGTCTTGTGGAGCTGATGCGCGCTGGCTACGAGACGCTGGTGGAGGCCGGCTATGCGCCTGAGATGGCGTATTTCGAGTGCGTTCACGAGGTGAAGCTGATCGTCGACCTGATCTACGAGGGCGGCATCGCCAACATGAACTACTCTGTGTCCAACACGGCGGAATACGGCGAATATGTCTCCGGCCCGCGAGTCATCACACCGGAAACCAAGCAGCGGATGAAAGAGGTTCTGGCGGACATTCAGACCGGCCGCTTTACCCGGGACTGGATGCTGGAGAACAAGGTCAACCAGACCAGCTTCAAGGCCCGCCGCGCGGCCAGCGAGAAGCACGAGATCGAGGAAGTTGGCCGGAAGCTGCGCGGCATGATGCCGTGGATCACCGAAGGCGCGCTGGTCGACAAGGAGCGCAACTAACCTATCGCTCTCTTCCTCTTGGCAACGACGGTCTTTGGCTTGATGCCGGGCCGTCGCTGCCCTGTTACGGCCTTCACACCACGCTCACGGCGATCTCGCCGACGCCGGCCACCCGCCCATGCATGACGTCGCCACGCTGGACGGCCCCCACGCCGGACGGCGTGCCGGTCATGATGAGGTCGCCCGGTCGGAGCGTGAAATACTCCGACAGGATGGCGATCATCTCGGGCACCTTCCAGATCATCTGGTTGAGATCGCCGTCCTGGCGGCGCTCGCCATTGACGTCGAGCGTAATCGCTCCTTCGCTGGGGTGCCCGATGCGCGAGGCTGGAACGAGGGGCCCGCAAGGCGCGGAGTTCTCGAAGCTCTTGGCCACGTCCCACGGGCAGCCGCGTTTCTTGGCTTCGCTCTGAAGGTCGCGCCTTGTCATGTCCAGCCCAACGGCATAGCCGTAGACGTGAGCGAGCGCATCGGCAACCGGGATGTCCGTGCCCCCCTTTTCCAGCGCGACGACCATCTCGATCTCGTGATGCACATCCGCCGTCTTCGCCGGATAGGGGAACGCGCCGCTCGTCTCCAGCGCGCTCGCGTGCTTTAGGAAAAAGAATGGCGGCTCCTTGTCCGGGTCGTGCCCCATCTCCACCGCGTGGGCGGCATAGTTCCGGCCGATACAGAAGATGCGATTGACCGGGAACAGCGCCCCGCTGTCGTGAATCGGGAGTGCCGTGACGGCGGGCGGCTCGATCACATAGCCTTCGCCGGGGGCGTCATGGATTGCGTGAGACATCGGCTCGTTTCCTGGCTCCTGTTGGGGTCTCGATGCGCTGGAATGGCCGGCCTGTCGCTCCTGCGCGCGCCGGTTCAGGGGCGCAAGGGCTCAGCGGCCTCATTCGCATTTGCACTCAGCGATAGAGATCGGCGCGGGTAGGCGGTAGCGGCGGGTCGCCGCGCGCGCTGCGCGAGGCGAGCGTCTGGAAAATTCGCGCGGATCCGCGCTCGAAGGCCAGCGAGCACCCTGCCAGATAGGCCGTCCAGATGCGATAGGTCGGCGCGCCGACAAGCGCCTCTGCCTCTTCGCGCCGCGCCATCAGCCGTTCGCACCACAGCCGCGTGGTCCGCGCATAATGCCGGCGCCAGCCTTCGACGTCATGCACCTCGAAACCGGCCTGTTCCATCGCCTGCACGGTGTGGCCGATGTCGTCCAGTTCGCCGCCGGGAAAGATGTAGCGTTTCAGGGCGCGCTGTTCGGCGCGAGCGCCGAAGCGGCGGCGGTTCCGCTTCGACCGGCGCGAGATCGCGTGGTTGAGGAACAAGCCGTCCGGCGCCAGCACGCGGCGCACCGCGCGCATGTATTTGTCGATGTTCGCCAGCCCGATATGCTCGTACATCCCCACCGAGACCACCTTGTCGTAAGTCCCGGAAATATCGACGTAATCCGTCAGGCCAACCGTGACGCGTTCACTTAACCCCTGCGCGGCGATGCGCGCCTTTGCCACTTCCAGCTGCGCGGGCGACAGCGTGATTCCATGCGCCGTGACGCCATAGTGCTCCGCGGCATAACAGATCAGCCCGCCCCAGCCGCAGCCGATGTCCAGAACCCGGTCGCCCGGTTCCAGGCGCAGCTTGCGGCAGATCATCTCCAGCTTGTCGGTCTGCGCCTGATCGAGCGAGTTGGCTGGATCCGTGAAATAGGCGCAGGAATACTGCATCCGCTCGTCGAGGAAGAGCCGGTAGAAGTCGTTGCCGACATCATAATGGAACTGAACGAAGTCGCGGTTCTGCGCCTGCGCGCGGCCCGACCCATCGGCGTCGCCGGCAAAAGCACGGGCGTCACCCGGCGGTTGCGCCCGAGTGAGCAGGAAGGACAGCAACGCAGCCGCGACCCGGCGCTTGCTGACGCCCTTGAGGGACTTGCGCCTCCCGCCTTCCTCGAGTTGATGGCCAAGATCGATCAGCGAGCCGCTTTCAAGCTCGATGTCACCGGCCGCGTAATGCCGGATCAGCCGGTCCAGCGTTGGCCAGCGGAGAAGCGAGGCTATAACGCCCGGCGCGGCGATCGAGATCGTCAGCGGGCCCCGCGGGTCACGTCCCAGTGGGAGCAGCGTTCCGTCCCAGAGCCGCACCGAGGCATCCAGATCCAGATGATCCGCCAGATGCGCGACCAGGCCGCGCGCCGCCGCCACTTGGCGGTCCTGTGCCTGGGCCTTCATCGCTGGGCCCTTATCCCCTTTAATCCGGCTCGTAGCGCTCGGCGCGGAATTCTTCTTCAGCCAACTCGATCTGCTCCTGCAGCAGGTCGACCGGTTGCGCGCCGACCACGGCGCGCTTGCCGCCTAGGACAAAGGCCGGCACGGCGTTGACCCCGGCCTTCTGCATTTCCTCGACCATCTTGAGGATCGTGTCTCGGTCCCGGTCATCGGCGAGCTTTTCGCGCACCGCTTCGGCATCCATGCCGGCCTCCGCCGCCGCATCGGCGAGCACGTCGGGGTCGCTGATATCCGCGCCTTCGAGGAAGTAAAGCTGAAACAGCCGCTCGACGACGGCGTCCTGCGTCTTGGGATCGCCCGCCCAGTAGATCAGGCGGTGCGCGTCCACCGTGTTCGGCGACCGCTCGATCGCGTCGAAGGCGAATTCGATGCCATCCTCGCGCCCGACCTCGCGCAACGCGAGATACATTTCGCCGCCATCCGAAGAGCCGAATTTTTTCTGCAGGTATTCGCCTCGGTCCATGCCTTCGGGCGGGATCGTCGGATCCAGCAGGAATGGCCACCAGGTCACGACCGCCTCGATATGCGGCAGCCGCTCCAACGCGCGCTCCAACCGGCGCTTTCCGACGAAGCACCACGGGCACATCACGTCGGCGATCACCTTGATCGGGAATGGTTCGAGCGGCGCGGATCCGAACGGCTGAGTCATGCGCAGACTATGCCTGACGCGATGGTTTGTGCCAACAGGTTGCAGGTGCTTTTCCCGTCTCGCGGTTAGCCCGCCACGTCGTAACCCGCGAGCGCCGCGAAGTTCACCAGATCATTATCGGTCGCGCCGAGCCCGGCGATCTGCACCGGCCTGTTCAGCCCGACGATAAGCGGCCCGACGACCTTGCTGCCGCCCAGTTCCTGCAGCATTTTCGTCGAGATGCTGGCCGAGTAGAACGCCGGCATGATCAGAACATTGGCGGTGTCCGACAGCCGACAGAACGGATAGGCCGACATCGCCTTGCGGTTCAGAGCCGTGTCGGCGGCCATCTCGCCGTCGTACTCGAAGTCCACGCCCCAGTCGTCCAGGATCTTCACTGCATCGCGCACACTCTCGCCGCGCTCGCCTGTCGGATGTCCGAAGGTCGAATGCGCCAGCAGCGCGATACGTGGCTTGAACCCCAGACGGCGGGCCACGCGAGCAGCTTCGACGGTGATGTAGGCCAGCTCGGTCGGGTTGGGCATTTCGTGCACGGAGATGTCCGCGACCAGCACCATGCGCCCCCGGCACTGAATGAGCGAGACGCCGATCGGCGTATGGCCGGGCTTTGGATCCAGCACTTTGCGCACGTCCTGGTACGCGGTCTCCCAATTGCGCGTCACGCCCGTGACCATCGCGTCGGCGTGGCCCATCGCCACCATGCAGGCCGCGAAGATGTTGCGGTCGGTGTTTACCAGCCGCTGGCAGTCCCGCTTGAGGTAACCGCGCCGCTGCAGCCGAGCGTATAGAAACTCGGCGTATTCGGCGTTGTGCTCCGAGACCCGGGCGTTGACGACTTCAATCTCGTCGCATTCGCGCATGATGCCGGCTTGATCCATCATCTCGCGCACGCCTTCTTCGCGGCCGATCAGCACGGGCGTGCCGAGTTCCGCTTCGGCGAAGGCGCTGGCGGCGCGGACGACCTGCTCCTCCTCGCCCTCGGCAAAGACGACGCGCTTGGGCGACTCGCGCAGGTTCTCGAAGATCATGTGGAAGAAGCCGGCGGTGGGGTCCATGCGCTCCGACAACCGCGCCTTGTAACCGTCCATGTCGACGATCGGGCGTGAGGCCACGCCGGAGTCCATCGCCGCTTTGGCCACCGCCGCCGAGACGTGGCTGATCAGGCGCGGGTCGAACGGCGCCGGGATGATGTATTCCGGCCCGTAGCGCAGCCGCCGGCCCTGATAGGCGGCAGCCACCTGATCCGGCACGTCGGCGCGGGCCAACTCCGCCAGCGCCTCTGCCGCGGCAATCTTCATCGCGTCATTGATGGTGCTCGCCTGCACGTCGAGCGCGCCGCGGAATATGTAGGGGAAGCCGAGGACGTTATTCACCTGGTTCGGGTAGTCGGACCGGCCTGTCGCCATGATCGCGTCGTCGCAGACTTCGGCCACCTCCTCGGGCGTGATTTCGGGATCCGGGTTGGCCATGGCGAAGATGATCGGCTTGTCGGCCATGCTCTTGACCATCTCCTGCGTCACAGCACCGGCGATCGACAGGCCGAAGAAGGCGTCGGCCCCTTCCAGCGCGTCCTCAAGCGTGCGCGCGGGCGTGTCGACCGCATGGGCCGACTTCCACTGGTTCATGCCCTTCTCGCGGCCCTGATAGATCACCCCGCGCGAGTCGCACAAAATCGCCTGATTGTGCGGCAGACCCATCGCCTTCACCAGTTCCAGACAGGCGATGCCGGCCGCCCCGGCGCCGTTCACGACGAGCTTGATGTCCTTGAGTTCCCTTCCGGTCAGGTGCATGGCATTGATGAGCCCGGCAATGGCGATGATCGCGGTGCCGTGCTGGTCGTCATGGAAGACCGGAATGTCCATGTATTCGCGGAGCTGCTGCTCGATCACGAAGCAATCGGGCGCGCGTATGTCTTCCAGATTGATGCCGCCGAAGGACGGACCGAGATAGCGCACCGATTGAATGAAGGTGTCCACGTCCTCGGTATCGACTTCCAGGTCGATGGAGTCGATATCCGCGAAGCGCTTGAAGAGGACCGATTTGCCCTCCATCACCGGCTTGGAGGCCAGCGCCCCCAGATTGCCCAGCCCGAGAATCGCCGTACCATTCGAGATCACGGCGACGAGGTTGCCCTTGGTCGTGTAGTCGTAGGCGAGGTCGGGCTTCTCCGCGATGGCCTGAACCGGCACGGCCACGCCCGGCGAATAGGCCAGGCTCAGGTCGCGCTGGGTGGACATCGGCTTGCTGGGGGCGATCTCCAACTTGCCCGGGCGGCCCTCTTGGTGGAACTGGAGCGCCTCCTGGCGGGTGAACTGCGTTTCCTTGGACTTCGTGGACATCGGTTTTTGGATTTTCTGTGGGTTAGGCCGAAGCGCTCATGTGCTGACGCTGCGTGGCGGATCGAAAAATGTGACCATAGACACCGCCTGCGACCGCTTCAAGGAGATCATTTTCATCCTATCGCAGGGGTCTTAAGCGTTTTCGAGGGACAGTCCCCATGCACGGCACGGTGAAAAAGGCAGATTCCGCGACGGACGCCGATGCTGTCACGCCGATGATGGCGCAGTATCTGGAGATCAAGGCGGCCCATCCGGGCTATCTGCTGTTCTACCGGATGGGGGATTTCTTCGAGCTGTTTTTCGATGATGCCGTCGAGGCCGCCGCGGCGCTCGGCATCCACCTGACCAAGCGCGGCAAGCATCTGGGTGAGGACATCCCGATGGCCGGGGTGCCGGTCGCGCGCGCCGAGGAGTACCTGCACAAGCTGATCGGGAAGGGCTACCGCGTCGCCGTCTGCGACCAGACCGAAGATCCGGCCGAGGCGAAGAAGCGTGGCGCGAAGGTTGTCGTGCGGCGCGAGGTTGTGCGGCTGGTTACGCCGGGTACGCTGACCGAGGACGGGCTGCTGGAGGCGGGCGGAAACAACTTCCTCACTTCGGTGTGCACCGCGCGGCTGGCGGGCGGCGGTGCGGGATACGCGCTGGCGTCGGTCGATATCTCGACCGGTGAATTCATCCTGAGCGAGGTGGCGGCGGCGGACCTGCCCGGCGAACTGGCGCGGCTTGGCCCCCGCGAAATCCTCGCGCCCGATAGTGCGGACGCTGAGCTTCAGGCGGTTTTCGACGAGCACCCCGCGGCGATAACGCCGACGCCGGATGCGCATTTCAGCGCTCGGGCCGGGGAAGCGGCGATGAAGGCCGCGCTGGAAGTGAGCGTGCTCGACGGCTTCGGTGACTTCACGACGGGCGAGTTATCGGCTGTGGGTGCCGCGCTCAAATACATCGAACTCACCCAGGTCGGTGCGAAGCCGTTGCTCCGGCCACCGCGCAAGGCCGCCGGCCACGACGCCATGATCATGGATGCGGCCACACGCGCGAGCCTGGAGCTGACGCAGGGGATCAACGGCGGGCGCGAGGGCAGCCTGCTCTGGGCGGTCGACCGGACCGTGACCGCGCCCGGCGCGCGGGAACTGGCCGCGCGGATCAACCGGCCGCTGACATCGCCGGAGGCGATCGACGCGCGCCTCAGTGCGGTCGCGCTGCTTCTGGATGCGCCGCGCCTGCGCTCGGGCCTTCGAGAAAGGCTGCGCGAAGCGCCGGACGGGGCGCGGGCGCTATCGCGGCTCAAGCTGGGACGGGGGAGTCCGCGCGATCTTGGCGCGGTGGGGCATATGCTCGCTTGCGCTGCAGCGCTGCGCGAACTGCTGGCCGGTGCGGACGCCTTGCCGGGCGAGCTTGGCGAGATTGCCGAAGTTCTGACGAACTCGCAGACGCCGGTCCGCGCAACGCTGTCCGCGGCGCTGGAGGACGAATTGCCTGGCTCAGCGCGCGATGGCGGCTTCATCCGCGCGGGCTACGATGCCGACCTCGACGAGAACCGCAAGCTGCGCGATGACAGCCGCTCCGTCATCGCCGGGCTGCAGGCCAAATACGCCGAAGAAACCGGGCTGAAATCGCTCAAGGTCCGCCACAACAACATCCTCGGTTACTTCCTGGAGGTCAGCGCGACGCAGGCCGAACGCCTACGCGAACCGCCGCACAACGAGACCTTCCGTCTGCGCCAGTCGCTCGCGAACGCTTTGCGCTTCACCACGCCGGAACTGGCGGAGACCGAGACGCGCATCACGCTTGCGGGCGAGAGGGCGCGGGCGATCGAGCAGGAGATTTTCGGGCGGCTGAGCGAAGAGGTGCTGGCTGAGCAGGACGCCTTGAGCGCTCTTGCCGAAGCGATCGCGCGGCTGGACGTGGCCTGCGCGCTGGCCGAACTCGCGGAAGAGCGCAATTATGTACGGCCCAGGGTGGACGACAGCGGCGCATTCGTCGTTGAGGGCGGGCGGCACCCGGTGGTCGAGCAGACGCTGAGAGGAAGCACCCCGTTCATCGCCAATGACTGCGCCCTATCGGCCGATTCCGAGGACGCCGCGCGGCTTGTGCTGCTGACCGGGCCGAACATGGCCGGCAAGTCGACCTATCTGCGGCAGAACGCGCTGATTGCCATCCTCGCGCAGGCCGGCTCGTTCGTGCCTGCGAAGTCGGCGCATATCGGCGTGGTGGATCGTCTGTTCAGCCGCGTGGGCGCGTCGGACGATCTGGCGCGCGGGCGCTCCACCTTCATGGTCGAGATGGTCGAGACCGCCGCGATCCTGAACCAGGCCGGGCCGCGCGCGCTGGTCATCCTCGATGAGATCGGGCGGGGCACCGCAACCTATGACGGGCTCTCGATTGCCTGGGCGGCCGCAGAGCATCTGCACGATGTGAACCAGTGTCGAGCGCTCTTCGCGACGCATTATCACGAGCTGACCGTGCTCGCCGAACGGCTGCCGGGGGTGGCCAATGCCACCATCCGCGTGAAGGAATGGCGCGACGAGATCGTCTTTCTGCACGAGGTCGCACCCGGCGCGGCGGACCGCTCTTACGGCATTCAGGTGGCCAAGCTGGCGGGGCTGCCGCGCGCGGCGGTGAAGCGGGCGCGGGAGGTGCTGGCGCGGCTGGAGCGCGAGGGGAGCAGCGCCGGCGCGGCGATGGACGATCTGCCGCTTTTCGCTGCGGCGCTGCAGGAGCCGGCACAGGAGGCGTATGACGGCGCGGACGAGGAGATCGCGGCGCTCAAGACGCTGCGCGAGGAGATCACCGCGCTCGATCCTGACGGCATGACTCCGCGCGACGCGCTTGCAGAGCTTTACCGGCTAAAGGCGCTCATCGATTGATCTGCGCGGTGGCAGTCCAAATTTGCTGCGGGTGGTTGCCCCGGTTGCGTGCGCGGGAGCGAAGCGATACATACGAGACAGAGGCCGTTGCGCCACGCGCGGAGAGGTGCCGGAGTGGTCGAACGGGGCGGTCTCGAAAACCGTTGAGCGCGCAAGCGTTCCGTGGGTTCGAATCCCACCCTCTCCGCCAATTCCTCGCGGAAAATGCCCGAATATCAAGGCGTTACGCGACCAGCCACGAAAGCGGTCCCACGCTGAGTCCCCCTTCGCGCATCGTTTCGGCGCGCGCCGATCGCGCCGCGGCCCCCGGCCGGTTTCCGCAACGCCCCCGCCCCTTTTTTCGCTGTGTAGAAACTTCCCGCCATCGAAAGCCGTTTGTTGGATGTTGATGGCGCGCAGGAGCGCCGCCGGTCCTGAACGCGGTCCGCGCGATTTTCCACCCCGCCCCCGGGGCTATGGCAGGCCGCGGATGCGATACTTGGCGTGCAGACAGCGCGCGCAGGCCCACCACAACGCCCCGCCGCGCAGCTTGTCGTTCTCCTCGACAGCATCCAAGCGCACCTGGATGAGCGCGGTGAAGCTGTAGCCGAGCTGTTCGGAGCAATGGCCGCACTTGTAGGGGCGAACGTGAACCGGCTCGCCCGTCTTGCGGCTGCGATACTTCGGCGAAGGCTTGTCGCCGTCGACCACCTGAAATCGGCGCTTCGGCGCATCGTCGCTCATTGGCCTGTCAGCCGGTTATCCTGCATTCTGCCGCGATAGCGCCTGCCACGCCTTCGCCTCGCGTTCGCGGAGCTGCTCCAGCGTCAGCATACGCCCGTCGTTGATGAACTGCGACAGGTTCAGCCGGCCCTCGCGGTACAGCCTGCCCTTCTTTTTCCCGAGCACCTCATCCTGGACCGCCGCCGGCTGGTCGCGGAGCCATTCGTCGTATTTCGGCTGGCTCTCCGGGACGTCCTCGAACTTGGTGAAGTAGCGTACCACACTTCGGCAACCCCAATGACCTGGGGGCAGCGGTCCCTCGCCTTGATTGTAGATCCGGCCCGCGCGGGACTGGCAAATCGGCGTCGTGCGCGAGTCCAGCACCGAAACCCACTCGTATTTCTTCGAGAACAGCTTGGGGTTGTGCTTGACGACCTCTTCGTGCGCGCGGGACTGCACATGGTTCACGGCCGTGCGGGTCAGCGCCTCGGCGTTGCGCTTGTCCTTGGCGAACTGGCCGTCGGTGAAATTCAGCGCCCGCGTGCCCCTGAGGCGCTGGACGATCTCTTCGATGCTCTCGCCCTCGGTCAGCCCGATCTGGATTTGCTGCTTGATCCGCCGAAGCTGGTTGGCTTCCATCTGCTGGGCCCAGCTCCGCAGCACGTCACCGCGGAACGGCTCCGAGGTCACGATCGCGCGAAGCAGCTCACGCGATGGCCGGTCAAAGGCCGAGTTGATCCCGAGGCCGTTGGTGTAGAGCTGCTCGACGAACTCGGCTTCATATTCCGCCAGGTCGACGAGGCCGTCCCGCTGGTCCTTCCTGAGCGCGATATGCGCTTCGGCCAGCAGATCCTCGATGACCTTATTCATGCGGGTGAGGCGGCGCCGGTTCTTCTGCTTCGTGATGACGCCGCGCTCGTCGATGAACGGCCCGCGCTGGTTGATCTGGTCGACGATATCCTTTTGGACCCGCTGCAGGTGCCGGCGGATCCTGTTGTTGATCGTGTTCGTGTACTGCTCCAGCCCGACGCGGTGGCGGATAATCATGTCGAGTGCGGGGTCGGCCATCGCGTCGCTGCTATTCTTCGACTTCCGTGATTTCCTTCCGGCCGCGGGTCATGTAGGCGAGCAGCCCGGTGATGCCGGCCAGGCAGACCCACACGACGAGGATCACGGTCAGGCCCACCGCCATGCCCGCGCCGTAGCCGGCCTGTTCGGCTTCCGTCGTCAGGGTTTGAGCCTGCTCGCCCCAACGCCCCATGCTTGCGCCCAGCCATACGACCATCAGGCCGTTGACCGCCCAGAACAGCGCCAGCATGATCCAGCCGAAGAAGCCGCGCCGGCGCTTCTCGATGTATTTCTTGGGCAAGATTTCCTCCCCTCAGTCTTTGATGAATCCGTAAGATACTGCCACCCGCCGGATCTGCGTGCAGTGCGCCGTGCGCTCGGATGCAGACATGCTCTTCAGACCGGAGCGCTGCCATTTGGTCATCCCCCGCAGCGTCGAAGCGAAGCCCATATCATCAGCGGCGACATTCTCTTCGATGAAAGCGGCAATCGCGTCCTGGTCATAGCTGAGGCCGCACGCTTCTTCGGAGGCGAGCACGGTTCCAAGCTGGTTGGCGAGATTCATGCTTTCGAGGTCTTGCGCGGCTGCCGTGGCAGCACTCAGAGGCAAGGCGAAAGCGATAGCGAACAGTGCTTTCATCTGGCGCGATCCTTAGTCTGTGACGATCTGAAATTGTACGTTATCGGCGCAACTATCACGCGGCAAGAGATCGGGAGCGTGTCTAACAGGCGATCAGGGCGTCCGGCCGCTTTTGCGTGCTGGTTCCGGGGTGTCCGCCCCGGGGGCAGGCGTCCCGGCACCCGTTAAACCTTTGCTTGCCGCTTTTTGTGCCGCTCCTTGTTCGCCTGGAGTCGCTCGGATTGTTTGTCGAGCGGGATCGGCCGGCGCTTGCGCCTTTCGTCACCCTTCGTCCGGCCGTACACTTGCGCCATTACGCGAAGATCTTCGGCGATAACGGCGAGATCGTGCGGCGCGATCCGCCCATTCGTAACTTGCCGGTCGAACCACTCGACAACGCCGGGCAGGCGAGAGTTTTCGCCCGCAACGTAGCCCCCGTCCCGACCTGTCGGTGCGGGGAAGGGGTCGTCGGTTTCGTCATGTGACGAAGATGTACAACCCATCTTCTCGTTCACCGCGTGCCACCCTTGTTTCGCCACCCTCGCCGCCGCGCTGAGCTCCTCCGCGCTGGGCTGCTTGGGCCGAGGCGTGTGATCCTGCTTTTTCGCCGTCATCAATCCTTCTCCTTATCCGCTTTCTCGGCCTTCAGGCCGCGCCGCGCTCAGACGCGCTTGCGCAGCCGCACGCCGGGGCCGCCGCCGTTCGCGTCGATGAACTCGACGCCAGCTTGCTCCAGCGCGTCCTGGATAGCTTGCAGCGTCTCGACATGCACCCTTGTGAGCGGTCCAGACATGCGCTCTAGCCGCTTGATCGTTTCCAGCGACACAGACGCCCGCTCTGCTGCCGTGGATTGCGACCAGCGCACCAACGCGCGAGCGGCGCGCAACTGCTCAGCCGTCATCGTTACCCTTTTTCGTTATTTTGATGCCTATTTTATGTTGATTGCCCCTAGGTGACGCGTTACACTTTTTGTGTAGCGCGAAACCTAGGAGGATGCAATGACGAAACTCCCTAGCAGCTACAGAGCGGAGCACGAAGCGATCCTTCGGGACGTTTTCCAGCTTCTCGGCATCGTCCAGATGAGCGTTGCCACGGGCAAGGCCGGCATCACGCACAGCGCCCTGATCGACTGGCTGAAGCTCACCCTGGAGCGTGCGGGCGTCGAGCCGAATATCGACCTCGACGACCTGATGGCCCGTGCGAAGCAGAACGAAGCGGCCAAGCAGAAGCCGCAGCAGCCCGAAGGCAAGCCCGAACTCCGCGCCGTGAAGTAACAACTCGCCCCGCCGGCCGCCGCGCCGGTGGGGCGCTCTGACGACGAGGCAAGCAATGCCAATGCAGACGCAAAGCGATTTGCTTCACAAGCTCCGCGAAGCCCAGCGGCACCTGATCGAAGCCGCCCGCGCGATCGACGGCGCGTCGATCCACGTGGGAACGCTGATCGAGGCCGTGGAGAACAGCCGCAACGCCAGCAAGGGGGAAAACGATGATGCCTGAGATTCAGGACCAGTTGAACGAGCTTCATGGCCTTCTAATCGCGGCCCGGAAGATCACGCTGGAAGGCGAGTCGGGCGGC
>NZ_QXDF01000001.1:0-265000 GCF_003550175.1 Dichotomicrobium thermohalophilum | reverse complement strand
CGTTTTTGCGATCAACTCGCTCGCGGACAGACACATAACTTAGCGTTTACCCCTTCCCCTGTCAACGCCCTCCCGGAAAATTTTTCCGGGTGCCGTCTCGGCGGTCAGGGCACCGGCATGACCACGCCTCTCTGTGGCGCACCATCATGCCGTCACAAAGCGTATATAACACCCTGATCTCTAAAGGAAGGGTTAACAGGCGCAAAAATTTTTGCGTCAAAATTTCAGCGCCGTCATAACACGGGATATAAGGTGCATCGCGCTTTCCACAAGGGAACAAGCGCCTGTGCATTATGTGGAAAATTTAATGGTTTTTGATTTACCTTGCGGCTCTTGCAGAGGGCGAGGCGTTCCCGGAAGTGCCCTGCAACGTGCCGCTAAACGCGCCAACGGGCGTGCTCGAGGGTAAATACGAACGCACGGGGACACATTTAAGACGGGGGAATGATGCTGAAACGGAAACGGCCATCATCCAGGGCGCTCGTGCGGACTGGCGATCACGAGACGCTCCCCCAGGTCTATCTGTCCAAACTGCCGGAAGAGCGGAGCGGCGCGCTCCCACCAGAAACGCACGCCAGCGTCGCTTCCCGTCTGAAGTGGATTGTCTCGACCTGCCTCGTGGGCATCGCCGGCCTCTGCATCATCGCGGTCGTCGTTTACGCTTCAATGGATTTCGAGCGCGACGAGGGCATCATCTCCTCCATCCAGAAAGCCGGCATCTCTGCTATGCAGCCCCAGCCGGTCGGCAAGATCGTACAGGATCAGCCTGAAATCGCCTTCGGCCAGAAGACGGACCGCATCAAGTTGACGGCCAAAGGCGTGACGACGAGCCACATCATCCACGACAGTGTGGTGATGCGACGCGACGCTACCGAATTCATCGAGATCAAGCCTTATGTGCTGATCGAGGCTTCTCTTGCCACCGAGCTGCCGCAAGGCGCCGGTGACATCCCGAAGCTGGACCCGTTCGAGCTCTACGCCAACAAGACCCCGGTCGGCGAGCAATCCGCCGAGGCCAAGGCGCGCGAGATGGCGTCGAACAATGTGGCTCTCAGCTACAGCGACATCCGCGTCAAACGCCTCGTCATGATAGATGATCGCAAGATCGGGCCCGAACGCGCCGAGCAGCTCGTCGCAGAGGCCGCAGCGGTGCTCGCCGAGAGTGGCGCGGAGTTCGAGAACGCGCCCGACGAGCCGGCCGCGGAAACGCCCCTGGTCGAGGCCGCGGAAGATGACATCGGTCCCAATACCACCGTCGTAAGAAAGCGGCCGGAGCCGGCCGCCGCACCGACGGAGCGTTTCACCACCACGGCCGAAAAGGTGCAGTCGGGCGACACGCTGTACGCGATGCTGAGCGAGGCCGGCGCGGGGGATCGCGACGCCAAGGCGATTGTGAACGCCATGAAGTCCGTGCCCGGCGCCGTTCAGCTTGAAGCTGGCCAGGAGCTGCGTTTCACGCATGAAAAGGGGCTTCCGGGCGGCGGGCGTCGGGCGCCGATCCGCGTAAGCCTGTATAGTGGCGACAAGCATGTTGTCAGCGTGACGCAGACATCCACGGGCGAATACGCAGCGACGCGCGACGAAACGCAGATTGCCGCATACTCGGACTCCGGCGAGCGTCGCTATTCAACACGCGCATCCCTCTACAAGAGCATCTTCCACGCGGCGATTACCCAGGATCTGCCGCACGACCTCATTCAGCGCTTTCTGCGCACACTCGCCTATGACGTTGACTTCAAACAGAAAGTCAGCTTTGGCGACACTATGCGTTTCTTCTTCGACGTCGAGCGCGAGCCCAGCGGGATCGAAAAGCCTGGCAATCTGCTCTACGCCGAGATCACGGTCGACGGCGAAACCCATCGCTATTACCGCTATCGCACGCCGAATGGCGAGGTGGATTTTTACGATGAGAACGGTTCGAACTCGCGCAAGTTCCTGATGCGCAAACCGGTCAAGGGCGCGCGCTTCACCTCCGGTTTCGGCTATCGCCGCCACCCGATCCTGGGCACCCGGCGGATGCATACCGGCGCCGACTGGGCCGCACCGCGCGGAACACCGATCCTTGCGCCGGGCGACGGAACGGTCGTCTTCGTGGGGCGCAAGGGCGGCTACGGCAAACACATCCGCCTCAAGCACGGGAACGGCTACAAGACCACGTTCTCCCACATGCAGAAATTCGCCAAGGGCATCCGCAAAGGGGTGAAGGTGAAACAGGGGCAGGTGATCGGCTACATCGGCTCCACGGGACGCTCGACCGGGCCGCATCTGCACTATGAGGTCCTGGTGAATGACAAGTTCACCGACCCGATGAAGATCGCGACTGGCAGCAGCCGACAGCTCCAGGGCCGGCTGCTCGCCGAGTTCAAGCGCGAAAAGAAGCGGATCGACGACCTGATGCGCCGAGCACCAGTCAAGACGCAGGTCGCGGCAGTCAACGAATAGCGTTGCGCAGCTTTGACGTCTGGCCTAAGGGTTCGCATTGCGACCCCGGAGACCGCCATGCTGCGCTGCGTGACTATCGTGACCGCCCTCGCCGCAATCTCGGTTGCCGACACGGCGGCCGCCCAGACTTGCTTTCCCGTCAGCAGCGACGTCGTGAGCCTCGGCCAGGCCAACGCGCGCGCTTATGCAGAGCGAAGCCTGGATCGTGCCATTGCGGCCCGGAAATCCTCGATCGAAACCAGCGGAAAGACCCTTGCCAAAGTCACGCGAAACGATCTGGCTTGCGCGCCTTTCCCGAACCTGCTTGGCGCAGACGAGTGGCGGTGCACGGGCCGGGCGCGGGTTTGCGCCGCTGACTGAGCGGCGAGGCAATCATGGATGAAGAAGACATCATCCGCACCTATTTCGCGCCGCTGGCTGCCGGTTTGCCGGGCGCCTTTGACCTGAAAGACGACGCTGCCGCGCTTGCACCGCCGCCGGATACGGACCTCGTGGTGACCACCGATGCGCTGGTTGCCGGGGTGCATTTTCTGCCCGACGACCCGCCCGCAGATGTTGCCGCAAAGGCGCTGGGCGTGAACCTGTCCGATCTGGCAGGAAAAGGCGCTGACCCGCTCGCCTACACATTGTCGGTCAGTCTGCCGACGCCGCCCTCGGCGAATTGGCTCGCGGGCTTTCGCGACGGCCTGGCCGCTCTGCAGGAGGCTCACGGCATTCAGCTCATTGGCGGGGACACAACGTGCAGTCCGACGGCTGTCATGCTGTCGATTGCCGCATTCGGAACGGTTCCCGCCGGCCGCATGGTCCGACGCAGCACGGCGCGAGTTGGCGATCTGCTCTATGCAAGCGGCACAATCGGCGACGCCGCCCTCGGCCTCTACGTCGCGACCAAGGACAAACGAACGGACAAATGGGGCCTCGATCTGGAAGCACAGAACGACCTGCTGTCACGCTATCGCCGGCCTCAACCGCGCACCAACCTGGCGCGCGTCGTCCGCGACTTTGCCACCGCAGGACTGGACATTTCGGATGGTCTCGTGATCGACGCCGCACGGCTTTGCCGGACCTCCGGTGTCAGCACAACCATGCGCGTTGAGAATGTTCCGTTATCGCGGGCCGCGCGTGATTGCCTCCACGCCGACCCCGACTGCCTTGAAACGATCCTGACGGGGGGAGACGACTACGAACTCCTGTTTACCGTGCCGCCGCAACGCGTCGATGCCCTCTGCGGCGCTGCTGAAGCAGCCGGCACACCTGTCCACTGCGTCGGGGAGATTACCGGCCCGGCCACGCAGCAGGAGGCAAGCCCGGTCACCGTGATCGGAAACGATGGCGCGCCGCTGCATCTCGCGCATTCCGGCTACACGCACTTCGCCTAGCGCTTGGGCAATCTGCAACCTTGTTGCACTGCCACACCGATTTTGGCATGTTCCGGCCGGTTCGCGCGGCGTATTCATACGCCTGCAACCAAATGTTTGGGGGGGACGAACTGCCGGGACCGATCTTGATCGCCCGGCGGCTTCAATAACACCCAGATTTCAATAATCATACCCGGGACGGTTCCAATGGATAACGTGATCTGGCTTATCGTTGCCGCCGGTCTGCTTTCGCTCGTTTATGGCGCGCTGACCATACGTCAGCTGCTCGCCGCTGACCCCGGCAACGCTCGTATGCAGGAAATCGCAGGCGCGATTCAGGAAGGTGCTCAAGCCTACCTGTCGCGTCAGTACACGACGATCGCCATCGTCGGGGGCGTCATTTTTCTGATCGTGCTGTTTCTTCTCGGCCTGCCCGTGGCGATCGGCTTCCTGATCGGCGCCGTGCTGTCGGGCGCGGCTGGCTTCATCGGCATGATCGTGTCGGTACGCGCCAACGTGCGCACAACGCAGGCCGCGAGCCAGAGCCTCGCCGACGGTCTTTCCATCGCCTTCAAGTCGGGCGCGGTGACAGGAATGCTCGTGGCCGGTCTGGCCCTGCTCGCCGTAGCGGTCTATTTCGCGGTTCTGCTGGGGGTCGGCTATGAACTCACAGACCGGACGATCGTGGACGCGCTTGTGGCGCTCGGCTTCGGCGCTTCGCTCATCTCGATCTTCGCGCGTCTCGGCGGCGGCATCTTCACCAAGGGCGCGGACGTCGGCGGTGACCTGGTCGGCAAGGTGGAAGCCGGCATTCCCGAGGACGACCCGCGAAACCCGGCCACGATCGCGGACAACGTGGGCGACAATGTCGGTGACTGCGCCGGCATGGCCGCGGACCTTTTCGAGACCTATGTGGTGACAGTTGTCGCGACGATGGTCCTGGCCTCCATCTACTTCTCCGGACAGGACATCCTGTTCCCCGCGATGGTCTACCCGCTGGCAATCGGCGCGCTTTGCGTCGTCACTTCGATCATAGGGACCTTCTTTGTCCGGCTGGGTTCGGATCAGAGCATCATGGGCGCGCTTTACAAGGGCTTCATCGCCACGGGTGCGCTGTCGCTGCTGGCGCTTTGGCCCGTGACCGATCTCATCATCGGCATGGACACCCAGATGACAGCTTCGGGCGTCAGCTTCACCGGCGCGGAGCTGTTCTATTGCGGCGCGATCGGCCTGATCATCACGGGCCTGTTCATCGTGATCACCGAGTACTACACAGGGACCGGCTTCCGGCCCGTGCGCTCGATTGCGGAAGCGTCGAAGACGGGTCACGGCACAAACGTCATCCAGGGCCTTGCGATCTCGCTGGAGGCGACGGCGCTGCCGGCCATCGTCATCATCGCGGGTATCCTGCTGGCCTTTAACCTCGCCGGCCTGTTCGGCATCGCCATCGCGGTGACCACCATGCTGGCGCTGGCGGGGATGGTCGTCGCGCTGGACGCGTTCGGCCCGGTGACGGATAACGCCGGCGGCATTGCGGAGATGGCGGACCTCCCGGAAGGCGTGCGCGACACGACCGACGCCCTCGACGCGGTGGGCAACACCACCAAGGCCGTCACCAAGGGCTACGCGATCGGCTCGGCCGGTCTGGGCGCGCTGGTGCTGTTTGCGGCCTACACGCAGGACCTCAACTTCTTCATCACCAACGCCGCGGACTTCCCGTACTTCGAAGGGGTCGACCTCAACTTCTCGCTGTCGAACCCATATGTGGTCGTTGGCCTGTTCTTCGGTGGGCTGCTGCCCTACCTGTTCGGCGCGATGGGCATGACGGCGGTCGGCCGCGCCGGCGGCAAGATCGTCGAGGAGGTCCGCCGCCAGTTCAAGGAGAAGCCGGGCATCATGGAAGGCAAGGACAAGCCGGACTACAGCTCGGCCGTCGACATGCTGACCAAGGCGGCGATCAAGGAGATGGTGATCCCGTCCATGCTGCCAGTGCTCTCTCCAATCGTGGTGTTCCTGGTCATCGGCGCGGTGGCAGACAAGTCGGCAGCGTTCTCGGCGGTCGGCGCGATGCTGCTGGGCGTGATCGTCACCGGCCTGTTCGTGGCGATCTCGATGACCGCCGGCGGCGGCGCCTGGGACAACGCCAAGAAGTATATCGAGGACGGTCACTTCGGCGGCAAGGGCTCCGAGGCGCACAAGGCCGCGGTCACAGGCGACACTGTCGGCGACCCATACAAGGACACGGCGGGACCAGCGGTGAACCCGATGATCAAGATCACCAACATCGTCGCACTCCTGCTGCTTGCGGTGCTGGCGCACTGATCATCGGCGCCACATGAAACGACGGAAAGCCGCGCTCTCGCAGCGCGGCTTTTTCTTTTGCGGCAAGGCTTTGCGTGCAAAATGCTGCGGCTTGGCATATATGCCGTACAGACAGCGACGCGCCGGGCGAAAGGAACGGCCATGCAATTCTCAAGCATCGAGACAGCGATCGAGACCATCCGCCAGGGCGGCATCATCATCGTCGTCGATGATGAGGACCGCGAAAACGAGGGCGACTTCATCTGCGCGGCAGAGACGATCACGCCCGAGAAGGTCAACTTCATGCTGAATGGGCGGGGGCTGCTGTGCGTGACGCTGACCGAAGAAGCGGCGCGGCGACTCGACCTCGCGCCCGCGGCCAAATCGAACACTGCTCTGCAAAACACGGCCTTCACCGTCTCGGTCGATCACGTCACGACCAGTACGGGCATATCCGCTGCCGAGCGCGCCACGACCATAACCGCGCTGGCCGACCCCGGTGCGCGGCCGGAGGATTTTGCGCGGCCGGGGCATATCTTCCCGATTGTCGGCCGCGAGGGCGGGGTGCTGATGCGCGCGGGGCACACCGAAGCGTCCATAGATCTCGCGGCGTTGGCCGGGCTCTCACCGGCCGGTGTGCTGATCGAGATCCTGAACGAGGACGGCACGATGGCGCGGCGTGACGACCTCGCCAAGCTGGCGGCGCAGCACAACATGCCGATGATCACCATCGCGGACCTGATCCGGTACCGCTATCGGCACGAGCAGATCGTCAAGCGCGTGGCGGAGGCGACGCTACCGACCCGGTTCGGGGATTTCCGCCTGATCGCCTACGATGTCGCCTACAGCGACGAGCAGCCGGTTGCGCTGGTGAAAGGCCATCTGACCGAGGCGGAGGCGCCCCTTGTGCGCGTGCATGCCGCTTCGCTGACAGGCGATGTGCTTGAGAACCTCCGCCAGGACGGCGGCACAACGCTGCACCAGTCGCTAGCGCGCATCGGCGCCGAAGGCGCGGGCGCGATTGTCTATCTGCCACAGGACGCGCGCGGGATCGGCCTGTTGGAGCAGATCAGACAGTATCAGGACCGCGAGCAAGCGGCTGAGCGCAGCACCAGCCGCGAGAGCGATGCACGGGACTATGGTCTTGGCATTCAGATCCTGAAGGACCTCGGCCTGTCAAAAATCCGCGTGTTGACCAACACGCCGAAGCCGACCGACACTTTCGTCTTTGACGGGTTCGAGCTGCAGGTGGTCGAGCAGGTCCCGATCTCGGAGGTCGAGCAGGAGCAGGACGGCGAACCGAAGGATGCCCCACGCCTTGTGTTCAGCCATAAGAGCTGAACCGGCTAGGGCTTCGGTCTGGAATACTGGCCGTTGAAATAGACCAGCGGCGGGGCGTCCGGATTATGACGTGTGCCGTGCACCAGTTCGCCCAGGACAATCTGATGATCCCCGCCCGGGTAAACCTCCTCCACGCGACACTCCAGCGCCGCCAGGACACCTTCCAGGACGGGCGCGCCCAACCGTCCATCATGGGTGGTGATACCCTGAAACTTGTCAGGACGCCTATGGGCGAAGCGGTTTGAAATCTCTTCCTGCCCGCTTGCAAGGAAGTTCACGCAGAAGATGCCGCTCGCGCGCAACGCGGCGAGGGTCTCGGAATCGTTGCGCAAGCACATCAGCAAAAGCGGCGGCTCCAGCGATACGGAGGTCACGCTGTTCATCGTGACGCCGTAGGCGCGGCCTTCGCCGTCGCGCGTCGTCACGACCGACACACCGGTCGGCCACAGGCGAAAGCAGCTTTTGAATTCCTCCGGACTTGCCCGGAACGCCTCCGCATCGGTCTTGTCCTTGGGCCAGAACGTCATGCGCTATCCCTTTTCCCGCGGCCCGAAGATCGCTGAGCCGACCCGCACCCAGGTGGCGCCGAATTCGACCGCTGTCTCATAATCCGCGCTCATGCCCATGCTCAGCCGAGACACCCCGCATTGATCTGCCAGCTTGGCGAGGAAGGCGAAGTGGATGGCCGGCTCCTCATCAATCGGCGGAATGCACATCAGACCCTCGATGTGGAGACCGAGTTCATCCTGGCAATAGCGCGTGAAGTCCACGGCCTCGGTGGGCGCGATGCCCGCCTTGTTCGGCTCTTCGCCCGTATTGACCTGAACCAGCAGGCGCGGCGACCTGCCAATCTCCGATATTTCACGTGAAACAACCCGCGCGATCTTTGGCCGGTCGATCGTCTGGATCACGTCGAAAAGCTTTACGGCATCGCGGGCCTTGTTGGATTGCAGGGGGCCGATCAGGTGCAGTTCGATATCCGGCCAGCGCTCTTTAAGCGCCGGCCATTTGCCTTGCGCCTCTTGCACCCGGTTCTCGCCGAAGATGCGCTGGCCGGCTTCGATAACCGGGATGATCGCCTCCGCGCCGAACGTCTTGGACACAGCGACCAAGTGAACCTCTGAGGGATCGCGCCCGACCTCCCGCGCAGCATCGGCGATCCGCGCGCGCACCTCCGCCAGTCGGGCGGCTGCGCTGTCCGTTGATGTAGCTCTAGTCATCGGGTCTTGCACAAGCAATCTCCTGACATAGCCGCCTGTCGGCACCCCACCAGACCTCTCGGGCCGTTGCAACGGCCACGGCGGCGTGGAAGAAATGCGCATGCGCACGCCGTCATGCCTTGACCGGCCGGGCGGTTTTGCCCTCATATCCGGTCTAACACACACGACGAGTACTCTGGGCCCCTGGCCCAAGGTTCAACCTTACCATCCACAAATCGGACGTCATGGCCAGCGAGAGATACAACGCACCCGAGCGCGAGAAATATTGGCGTCAGGTCTGGCGCGAGCAGGACGTTTTCCGCACCCCGGAGATGTCAGACCGGCCGAAATATTACGTGCTGGAGATGTTTCCGTATCCGTCCGGGCGCATCCACGTCGGCCACACCCGCAACTATACCATGGGTGATGTCGTGGCCCGGTACAAGCGGGCCCAGGGTTATGATGTCCTGCATCCAATGGGGTGGGACGCCTTCGGGATGCCCGCGGAAAACGCCGCGATGGCGAAAGGCGTGCACCCGAAGGAATGGACCTACGAGAACATCGCGACGATGCGCGGCCAGCTTCAGGAGATGGGCTTCGCGCTGGACTGGGACCGCGAGTTTGCCACCTGCGATCCGGAATACTATGCCCAGCAGCAGAAGCTGTTCCTGGACTTCCTGAAGCATGACCTCGTCTATCGCCGCATGGCGCGGGTGAACTGGGACCCGGTCGACCAGACCGTCCTCGCCAATGAACAGGTCATCGACGGGCGCGGCTGGCGCTCCGGCGCGGTCGTCGAGCAGCGCGAGTTGCCGCAATGGTTCTTCCGCATTACGCGCTACGCGGACGATTTGCTGGAGGGTCTGGACACTCTGGACAGATGGCCGGAAAAGGTCCGGCTCATGCAGAAGAACTGGATCGGGAAGTCCGAAGGATGTCTCATCAAGTTCAAACTGTCCGGCGATCGTCCGGCAGACGCACCTGAGACGCTCGACGTCTTCACCACGCGCCACGACACGATCTTCGGCGCCACCTTCTGCGCGATCGCGCCAAATCACCCGCTGGCGCAGAGCCTCGCCGAGCAGGACCCGAACCTGCGCGATTTCATCGCCGAATGCCAGCGTATCGGCACCAGCGAAGAAGCCATCGAGCGCGCGGAGAAGAAGGGCTACGACACGGGCCTCAAGGCGATCCACCCGTTCAAACGGAACTCGCGGCTGCGAGTCTTCGTCGCCAACTTCGTGCTGATGGAGTACGGCACTGGCGCGATCTTCGGCTGTCCGGCGCACGACCAGCGCGACCTCGACTTCGCGCGCAAGTATCGCCTGAACGTCAAGCCGGTCGTGATCCCGGACGGCGCGGATCCGGAGAGCTTCAAGATCGGATCGGAAGCCTACACCGGCCCCGGGCACATCTATAATTCGGAATTCCTCGACGGTCTGAGCGTGGATGAGGCGAAGGAGAAGATCGCCACTCTGGTCGAGGAGCGGGGTATCGGTGAGCGACAGGTCAAGTTCCGCCTGCGTGACTGGGGCGTCTCCCGTCAGCGGTATTGGGGTTGTCCGATCCCGATGATCCACTGCCCGACCTGCGGCATCATCCCCGAGCGCGAAGAGAATCTACCGGTGCAACTCCCTGAGGATGTTTCCTTCGAGAAGCCCGGCAATCCGCTCGACCACCATCCCACCTGGAAGCATGTGCATTGCCCCGAATGCGGCAGCGAAGCCGAGCGCGAAACCGATACGCTGGACACTTTCGTGGACTCGTCATGGTACTTCGCCCGTTTCTGTTCCCCACGTGCTGACACGCCGGTGGAAAAGACCGAGGCGGATCGGTGGCTGCCCGTCGACCAGTATATCGGCGGGGTGGAGCACGCCATTCTGCATTTGCTCTATGCGCGCTTCTTCACCCGCGCAATGCGCGACATGGGCTATCTCGATCTCGAAGAGCCGTTCGCCGGGCTATTCACCCAGGGCATGATCGTTCACGACACTTACAGGAGCCAGAGCGGAGAATGGCTCAGCCCGGACCAAGTGCGCTTCACGGAGGATGGCAAGACCGTCGAAATCGACACCGGCTCCCCGGTGACTGTGGGCCACGCCGAGAAAATGTCGAAGTCGAAGCGCAACACCGTGGACCCGACCGACATCGTCGAGCGCTTCGGGGCGGACACGGCGCGGTGGTTCATGCTCTCCGACAGCCCGCCCGAGCGCGACGTGCAATGGACAGACGCCGGGGTTGAGGGCGCTTGGCGCTTTATCCAGAAGCTGACGCGGTTGGTTACAGACGCGGCAGACGCTCTGCCGGAGCAAGGTACGCCCGCACCGGAGAGCTTCTCCAATCCCGCAGAAGACCTGCGCCGCGCCTCACATCGCGCCGTCAAGGCCGTGACCGGCGATCTGGAAGCGCTGCGCTTCAACCGCGCCATCGCGCAGATCCACGAATTCGCCAACAAGATCGCCAGCGCACAGCAATCAGACTGGCATGACCAGCCGGATTTCGCCTGGGCCATGCGGGAGGCGCTGGAGTTCATCACCCAGCTCGTCGGACCAATCATTCCCCATGCCGGCGAGGAATGCTGGGCGCGACTCGGCTACAACAGTCTGCTCATAAACCAGCCCTGGCCCGAGCCCGAGGATGCGTTGCTGATTGACGATGCGATTACCATTGCCGTACAGGTTAATGGCAAACGCCGGGCAGAACTCACGATTTCCCGGGACGCCGAGAAGGAGGAAGTTGAGCGCGCGGCGCTTGAACTCGAGAGCGTCCACAGGGCGCTTGGCGATCGGCCAGTAAAGCGTGTCATCGTCGTGCCGCAGCGCATCGTTAACGTTGTGGCATAAAGTCAGCGGAGAGGCGGAGCGAGAATGCGAGGTGGGAACCATCGATCTCCGGGTCGGCTTGTCGCCATTATGGCCCTGATCGCTCCGTTGCTTGCCGGGTGCGGCTTTCAGCCGATGTATGCCGAGTCCACCACCGGTGCGCAGCTCGACGACGTGATGCGCACGGTGTCTGTGGCGCCCATTCCGGGGCGTGTAGGTCAGCGCGTCCGCAACGAACTGATCTTCGCCACCACAGGCGGCGGTTACAGCGATGCAACGCAGTATCGCCTGGAGGTCGCGATTCGCGAATCCGTACAGGATACGTTCGTGGCCAGGAGTGGTGAGGCCGAGGGGCGCGCATATAGGTTGACTGCTGCGTTCAAGCTCATCCGTCTGGAAGACGAAACTGTCGTGGTCTCCGGCAAGAGCATTAGCCGCGCCGCCTATGACAATCTGGATTCGACATTCGCGGACATCCGCGCGCGGCGCGATGCCGAGAACCGGGCGGCGCGCACGGTGGCCGACGACATCCAGACGCGGGTCGCAATGGCTCTGTCACGGGACGTATAAAGCTTGCAGGCCACAGCAAAAGCCGTGCTCGACGGCGAATACCTCCTTGGACCTGAATGGTTCTGATCAAAGCAAACCGCGTCGCGCGCTACGTCCAAAAGCCGGACCCTCAGGTCAAAGCATGTCTGCTCTTCGGCTCAGATGCCGGCCTCATCCGCGAGCACGGGGCGACACTCTGCGAGTCAATGAGGAGCTTGCTTCCGGATAATCCCGAGCTTGTACGCCTGAATGAGGACGATCTGGCCGCCGATCCTGATCGTCTAGCCGTGGAAGCCCAGACGATCTCCATGTTTTCCCCGAGCAAGGTCCTCCGGGCTCGCGTATCCGGGCGCACAGTCAACGAGCTGGCAAAATTCCCCTGGGGCCAACTGCCCGACAGCGTGCGCGTTGTCATCGAGGTCGGCAACCTGAAACCCGACATCAAGCTGCGGAAGCTGTTCGAGGGTGGTGAGACACTTGCGGCGCTGGCCTGTTACGAGAGCAGCGATACGGCGAGCCTGTCGCAGCTTGTTCGACAGGAGATCTCTCGCGCCAGCCTCACCATCACGCGCGATGCCGAACGTCACCTGACCAACCTTCTTGGGGCTGACCCCGGAATTGCAAAGGCCGAAATCGCGAAGCTCATTACCTACGCTCAGGATACCGGTGAAATCTCTGTCGAGGACGTCGACGCCGTGGTCGGCGACGCGTCAGACGCAACACTCAATGTGGCCGTTCATGAGATCCTGACCGGCGACTCCGCCAGCGCCCTTACCCAGATGGAAAAGCTTCGAGCGAGCGGAACGCCGCCTGACGTGCTCCTGTCCGCCCTTTCGCGACAGCTGATGCAGCTTATCTCCGTTCGTGCGCGAATGGATGCCGGTCGCTCAGCGGACAGTGCGATCAACGCCATCCGGCCGCCCTTGCATTTTCGGCGGAAGGACGAGATTAAGCTTCAGATCCGGCGGTGGGATCGCGGACATCTTAAGCGGGCCTTGGGACGGGTCTCGCGGGCGCTCCAGTATACACGAACCCACCCGGAGATCGCGCATCAGGTCGCAGGTGACACAATCTTTCAGCTTGCTCGCACCCTTGGCAAAACTCCCCGCTGAAGCACCCTAAGCGCGCTGGCGTAGCAGCAACGTGCGCACACCTTCCAGCTGCTCCAGCGTGCGGTAGCGGATACGCAATTCACCGCTCTCACCCGAACCCGGTTTGAGCGCCACCGTCAGACCGAGCGCATCGGCCAACTCCTGCTCGAAAGCGCGGGTGTCAGGATCCTTCTGCTTCGACTTCGTGGCACTGCCAGAGTCCATGCGCTTGTGGGACAGCGCCTCGACATCACGAACGCTCAGGCCTTTTTCCACGATCATCTTCGCGACCTGCTCAGCATCCTCCCGGCCGATCAGGGCGCGGGCATGCCCCGGGCTGAGTTCGCCGTCCCGCACGAGCGTCTGCACCCCCTCCGGCAGCTTGAGCAGCCGAAGCATGTTTGACAGATGGCTCCGGCTCTTGCCGATAATCTGGGACAGTTCGTCCTGTGTGTATCCGAAGCGGCCGATAAGCTCCTGATAGCCTGCCGCCTCTTCGATCGCGTTCAGGTCGGTGCGCTGAACATTCTCGATGATCGCGAGTTCCAGCGCCTCCTGATCCGTCAAAGAACGGATGACGGTTGGAAGCCGATGCAAACCCGCCATCTGCGCGGCACGCCAACGGCGTTCGCCGGCGACAATCTCGTAATGAATGCCGTCTTCCATCGGACGGACGACGAGCGGCTGAACCAGCCCTTTCTCGCGGATTGAATTGGCGAGTTCTTCGAGCTCGCCCGGCGAGAAGCTCTGGCGCGGATTCAGCGGCCCTGGCTTGATCTTGTCGATGGGGAGCTCGACCTGATCTCCCTCTGCCGGGCCGCCACGTCCGCGCGACGCCGCTGGGTCCCCAACGAGCGAAGCCAATCCCCGCCCGAGCCGATTACGATTTGCCGTAGTTGCCTGTTCCGACATGCGTCTCTCCACGTTGCGCAATGACGCGAGACGACCTGCGCAGGCTGAAACGACCACTCAGAGAACCCGTTCGGCTACGCGGCCGATGCACTCTGTTCCCGGTCGATAATTTCCGCCGCCAGCTGAATATAAGCTTTGCTGCCGGCGCTCTTCTGATCGTACAGCAGAATCGGCTTGCCGTGCGACGGTGCTTCGGCGACGCGCACGTTGCGCGGGATCATGGTGTTGTAGACCTTGTCTCCGAAGAAATTGCGGACCTCGCTGGCAACTTCGTCCGCGAGCTTCGTCCGCGGGTCATGCATGGTCAGCACCACGCCGTGGATCTCCAGCGAAGGGTTCAGACTGGAGCGGACAAAGTCGATCGTGTCCTTGAGCTGCGTGATCCCCTCCAGCGCGAAGAACTCGCACTGCACGGGCACAAGAACTGAATCGGCGGCGGCCATTGCGTTGACCGTCAGGATATTCAGGGACGGCGGGCAGTCCACAAGGACATAGCGGATCTGTGGCTCGCTTCCTCGTTCCTCTTGTGAGGCCTTAAGCGACATGATCGCATCGCGCAGGAAGTAGGCGCGGTTCGGCGCGGAGGAAATTTCCGGCTCCAGGCCAGCGAGATCGCGAGTCGAAGGCGCCAGGTAGAGATTCGGTATGCTGGTCTCGACCATCGCCTGCTCCAACGCTGCCGCGCCGGCCAGCACGTCATAAGTCGAGACGTTTCGCTCGCCTTCCGGGAGACCCAGCCCCGTGCTTGCGTTGCCCTGGGCATCCAGATCAATGACAAGCGTCGGTTGATCGATCGCCGCGAGCGCGGTGCCCAGATTGATGGCTGTCGTGGTTTTGCCGACACCGCCCTTTTGATTGGCGACGGCAAGCACGTGAAAATCGCCTCCAGAAGACCGCTTGTCCATCACGTCCTACCTTCCAGCCGCTCCAGCGCCCTGATCTCGAGAACCGTCCCGTCCGGTTCCGTGGCGCTCGGGTGGGCGCGCAATTCAAATGTCCAAGCCTTCCGCGCCTCGGCGATCTCTTCATCCGCTCGGCGACCCTTGAGGAACAGGCCGACGGTGCCGCTGCGGAAAAACGGCTGGGACCATTCCAGCAGCCTGGCGAGTGGTGCGACAGCCCTCGCCATGACAACATCAACGTCGGTCACTGTACCCCGGGCCGCGATCTCTTCAACGCGGGCATTGTGAATTTCCACAGGCGTTCCAGTCTGTCGCGCGACCTCGCGGAGAAAGGCGCATTTGCGTGCGTTGCTCTCGACGAGGTGAACCTTGGTGCCAGTGTCGGCGGTGAGTATGGCGACGATCAGGCCGGGGAAGCCGGCACCCGCACCAAAGTCGAGGCACCTACTACCCCCCTGGATCAGCGGGACGAGCTGCGCGCTGTCGGCAAAGTGGCGCTGCCAGATAGCGTCGAGGCTGTCGCGGGCGACCAAATTCACGGCCTTCTGCCATTTGCGCAGCAACACCGCATAGGTTTCGAGCTTGGCGATCTGCTCGGAGGTGACGCCGAATTCGGACCGGAAGGATTCCCGGCCATACGCGCCTTCGGCGGGTGCCGCGCCGGTCATGCCGACTGCTTCTGTGGGGTCTTACGCAAGTGCGCGAGCAGGAGCATCAGCGCGGCTGGCGTCACGCCGTCGATACGGCCGGCCTGAGCGAGCGTTGCCGGGCGGTGCTGCTGGAGCTTCTGCCGAACCTCGTTGGAGAGGCCGGAAATCGAATCATAGTCGAAGCCCCGTGGGATCGCGATCTGCTCGTCCTTGCGGAAGGCAGCGATATCTGCTTCCTGGCGCTCAACGTAGACGCTGTAGCGCGCGTCGATCTGCAGGCGCCGCGCGATGGGGCCGGGCACAGCGTCGAGCTGCGGCCAGATGCCGGCAAGTCGCTCCCAGGTAATGTCCGGATAGGCGAGGAGTTCAAACGCCGTGCGCCGACGGCCGTCCTGATTGAGGTTGAGCCCCTGAGCGGCCGCCTCCCGCGGCGTGAGACTCAGCTCTTCCAGATGAGCGCGGCCCTTCTCCAGATTTGCCATCTGCTCGGCGAAAACGCGGGCGCGGGCCGCGCCAATACAGCCGATCGCTTCGCCCGCTGGTGTCAGACGCTCATCGGCATTATCCGCGCGAAGGCGAAGGCGATATTCGGCGCGAGATGTGAACATGCGATAAGGCTCGCTGACGCCGCGCGTGGTCAAATCGTCGATCATCACGCCAATATAGGCATCGGCGCGCGAGACGATGAAATCGCGATTGCTGCCACTGGCCGCCAGCGCCGCGTTGAGTCCTGCGACGAGCCCCTGTCCCGCCGCCTCTTCATAGCCCGTCGTTCCGTTGATCTGTCCGGCCAGATACAGACGCGAGAGCCGCTTGACCTCAAGTGTCGGCAAAAGCTCGCGGGGGTCGATGTAGTCATATTCGATTGCGTAGCCCGGGCGGATGATGCGGGCAGATTCCAGCCCCGGGATCGTGGCGACAAAGGCGTGCTGCACCTCTTCCGGAAGCGAGGTCGAGATGCCGTTCGGATAGACCGTGGTGTCGTCCAGTCCCTCCGGTTCCAGGAAGATCTGGTGGCTCGCGCGATCGGCAAAGCGGACCACCTTGTCCTCGACAGAGGGGCAATAGCGCGGACCAACGCCATCGATCTGGCCCGAAAACATCGGCGCCTTGTCGAGATTGGCGCGGATAATCTCGTGCGTTTCCGGGCGTGTACCGGTGATGTGGCAGACAACCTGCGGCGTGGTAATTTCTGAGGTCAGGAACGAGAACGGCTCCGGCGGATTGTCGCCGTGCTGGACCTCCAGGCTGTCCCAGTCAATCGTCTCGCCGTTAAGGCGCGGCGGCGTTCCGGTCTTCAGTCGCCCCATGCGCAGGCCCATCGCATAGAAGCGTTCGGACAGGCGGATCGCCGGCGCGTCACCGATGCGTCCGCCCGGCGTTTGCTTCAGTCCGACGTGGATGATGCCCTTCAGGAAGGTTCCCGTAGTTATGACGACCGCCCCCGCGGCGTATCGCGCACCGTCTGCAGTAACAACACCCGTTGCCTGCTCATTCTCCACGATCAGATCCTCGACCGCGTTCTCGATGATCGCGAGATTGTCGGTCCGCGCCATCTCGGCCTGCATGGCCTCGCGATAAAGCTTTCGATCCGCCTGAGCGCGCGGCCCCTGTACGGCCGGGCCCTTGGACCGGTTGAGGACGCGGAACTGAATGCCGGCCTGGTCGGCAACCCGGGCCATGACGCCGTCGAGCGCATCGATCTCGCGGACGAGATGCCCTTTGCCGAGCCCACCGATTGCGGGGTTGCAGGACATCTCCCCGATGGCGGAGGCACGGTGTGTAATGAGGCCCGTTTTAGCGCCCATGCGTGCGGCTGCGGCCGCAGCCTCGCAGCCGGCATGGCCACCGCCAACAACAATCACATCGAAGCGATGATCGGTCATCGTCCCTGTCTTCTCTGATGATCGAAGCGCGCCCTTTCGCGCTGAAAATAGTGGACGCTGCGCCCCCGGTCAAAGCGCTGTTTCACGTGAAACATTACTTTCCGATACAGAACTGAGCGAAGATCTGATCGAGGATATCCTCCACGTCGATACGTCCTGTCAGACGCCCCATGCAGTCGGCTGCGCGACGCAGGTCCTCGCAGCGCAGTTCCAGTTCATCCGGCGATCCCTCCAGAAATGCCCCCAGCGACCTCATCGCCTCTTCCAACTCGCGTCGATGTCGCTCCCGCGTCGGCGGCGCGGCATCCCCAGCTTCCAGGCGCGCTGCGGCTTCCGCCCCGATACGGTCCACGAGTTCGCCGATACCTTCCTGCGTGTGGACCGAAATGAAAAGATCCGCCTTGACCGGATACGGGTCTCGCGTGGTCAGCAACTCGGTCTTATTCACCACAGTGAGCCGTTTCTCGACCGGTATCTCTGCGGGTGGCGGTGTCGGCTGCGCCTGTGCGCCGTCGATGAGCCACACCACGATCTGGGCTTCCTTCGCCCGCGCCAACGCCCTGCGCACCCCCTCCGCCTCGATCTCCTCATCGGTTTGGCGCATCCCGGCGGTATCGGACACGATGACCGGATAACCCTTCAGGTCGAGCCGGACCTCAACGACGTCACGTGTTGTCCCGGGCTTCTCGGAGACGATGGCTGCCTCGCGCCGGGCTAGGGCGTTTAGCAGGCTCGATTTGCCGGCATTCACCGGGCCCGCGATCGCCACGCGCAACCCGTCGCGCAGGATTTCACCGCGGTGGCTGTCATCGAGATGCGCGCGGATTGACCGCTCGAGATCGGCGATCTGCGCAAAGGCGGCTCGATCGTTGAAAGCCAGGACGTCAGCCTCGTCGCTGAAATCGAGATCCGCTTCAATCTCTGCAAGCGCCAGAATGATCTTTTGCCGCCAGCTCTCATATAGCGCCGCCAGCGCTCCGTCCGATTGCCGAAGCGCCTGGAGGCGCTGCGCCTCGGTCTCGGCGTCAATGAGGTCAGCCAGGCCCTCAACAGCCGTCAGATCAAGCTTGCCATTCTCGAATGCGCGCCGCGCAAACTCTCCGGGCTGCGCCGCCCGCATTCCCGGCACCTCCGCCAGCGCGGACAATACCGCCTCAATCACAGCACGGCCGCCATGCACGTGCAGCTCGGCGACATCCTCCCCCGTGAAGCTCGAAGGCGCGGGAAACCAGAGCACCAGCGCACGGTCGAGCCTACGGCCCGTTCCGGGGTGCCGCAGGTCCCGTAGACTTGCCCGCCGCCGGGGCGGAACATCACCCGCAAGCGCGCATAGAGCCTCCCCCGTTGCCGGGCCGGATACGCGGATGACGGCCACGCCGGCGCGTCCCGGTGCGCTCGAAAGGGCATAGATCGTGGTTTGCATATTCATGGTTTGTATCGCACCATCCCCGTATTCAAGGCGCTGTGCCGGTGATTTCATGTAAAAGCGTCAAACGAACCAGCGGACCGCGGGGACGAGGTATGGAAAACGCTTCGAAGTTCGACAACCCTAACCAGAATCATCTTGCCGGAGAGACCAGTCCTTATCTGTTGCAGCACAAGGACAATCCGGTCCACTGGTGGCCCTGGAACGCCGAGGCCTTTCACCACGCAAAGAAGACCGGAAAGCCGGTTCTGCTCTCCGTTGGCTATGCCGCCTGTCACTGGTGCCACGTCATGGCGCATGAGAGCTTCGAGGACGAGGCGACTGCAGAGGTGATGAACGATCTGTTCGTCAACATCAAGGTGGACCGGGAGGAGCGACCGGACGTCGACGCGCTCTACATGCGGGCCCTGCAAAGCCTCGAAGGCCACGGTGGCTGGCCGCTGACCATGTTCCTCACGCCGGATGGCGAACCCTTTTGGGGCGGCACCTACTTCCCGAACACCGCGAAGTATGGTCGCCCCGGATTCAAGGATGTTTTGAAGGAGGTCGCCCGCGTCTACAAGGAGGAGTCCGACAAGGTCACGCATAACGCCACGTTGTTGCGCAAGGCCCTGGAGCCACGTGGCGCGGAAGGCGAGATGGCGCCGATATCGCTGGAGACGATCCAGGACCTGGCCGGGAAGATCGCCGGTGTTATCGACCCGGTGAATGGGGGGCTCCAGGGCGCGCCAAAGTTTCCGAACACCTCGATCTTCGGGCTGCTCTGGCGAACAGGTCTGCGCTTCGACATCGAAATTTGCCGCCGCGCCGTGGACCTTTCTCTGACCCGCATGTGCCAGGGAGGCATCTATGATCATATCGGCGGCGGCTTCGCCCGCTACACCGTCGATGAGAAATGGCTGGTCCCGCATTTCGAGAAGATGCTCTATGACAACGCGCAGATCCTCGACCTGCTGACCGAGGCATGGAAGGAGACGCGGAACCCTCTCTATGCCGAGCGCGCTTCAGAAACGATCGGCTGGCTGGAGCGCGAGATGATCGCGCCGGACGGCGGGTTCGCCTCGTCGCTGGATGCCGATTCCGAAGGGGAGGAAGGAAAATTCTACGTCTGGGATTATTCGGAGATCGTGAATGCGCTGGGCCCGGACGATGCCGATCTATTCACCCGCATATACGATGTGACGCCGGAAGGAAACTGGGAAGGCAAGAACATCCTGAACCGTCTCAAGCACCCGGAGCCTCTTCCCGATGCGGAGGAAAAACGTCTCGCGGAGATGCGCTGCAAACTGTTTGCTTCACGTGAAACACGCGTACGGCCGGGCTGGGATGACAAGGTTCTCGCGGACTGGAACGGACTGATGATCGGGGCGCTTGTGCGCGCGGGGGCGGCATTCGAGCAGCCGGCCTGGGTCAGGCTCGCCCGCCAAGCCTACGACTTCGTCAAGACGAACATGAGCAAGGGGGACCGCCTGCGGCACAGCTACCGCGCGGGCCAGACCTCCGCGCCGGCCATCGCGACCGATTACGCAAACATGATTTCCGCCGCCCTTGCGCTGTACTTGCATACTGGGGAGGGTGTTTTCCTGAGTGACGCGCTCGCTTGGGCGAATGTGTTGGACCAGCACTTCTGGGCCCACGACTACGGCGGCTACTACCTCTCGGCGGATGACACGGACGACATCATCATCCGCACCCACAACGCGCATGACGACTCGACGCCAAACGCCAACCCGGTCATGGCGTCGAACTTCATGACCCTGTTCCTGCTAACGGGTGATCGCCGGTTCGAAGACCAGGCGCACAACATCGAGCGTGCCTTCCGGCATGAAATCGCCAAGAACCCTGTCGCGCACGCCGGCTTCGTGGACACGCTAATGACGCTCACTGAGCCGCAGCATGTCGCCATTATCGCCAAGCGTGAGCGAAGCGAAGCCGACGCGCTTCGCAAAACGGTCACCGAACTCTCTCTTCCCGGCACCGTTGTTCAAACCTGTGTGGAAGCCGAAGCTGTGCCGGCCAACCCGGCGCTCGACGGCAAGGTCACGATCGACGGGACGCCGACGGCCTACGTCTGTGTCGGGCCGCAGTGTTCGTTGCCGGTTATCTCGCAGGATGCCCTGCGCGACTTGCTGCTCGAAGCACGCAAGGGGCAGCTGGGCGCGCCCACCTGAGGTCTCAGGTGTTCATCGAGTCAAAGAAGTCGTCGTTCGTCTTGGTCTGACGCAGCTTGTCCAACAGGAACTCGATCGCCTCCATGGTCCCCATCGGGTTCAGAATGCGGCGGAGGACGAACATCTTCTTCAGACGTGCCTCGGGCACCAGCAGTTCTTCCTTGCGGGTGCCTGAACGCGCGATGTCGATGGAGGGGAACACACGCTTGTCCGCTACCTTCCGGTCGAGCACGATCTCCGAGTTGCCCGTCCCCTTGAACTCTTCAAATATGACCTCGTCCATGCGGCTCCCGGTGTCGATCAGCGCCGTCGCGATGATGGTCAGGGAGCCGCCTTCCTCGATGTTCCGCGCGGCGCCGAAGAATCGCTTCGGCCGCTGCAGTGCGTTGGCGTCCACGCCGCCCGTCAGCACCTTGCCCGAAGAAGGCACGACCGTGTTGTAGGCGCGGCCCAGCCGCGTAATCGAGTCGAGCAGGATCACGACGTCGCGCTTGTGTTCGACGAGTCGCTTTGCCTTCTCAATCACCATCTCGGCCACCTGAACATGGCGCGCCGCCGGCTCATCGAAGGTCGAGCTGATGACCTCTCCATCCACCGAGCGCTCCATGTCGGTCACTTCTTCCGGCCGCTCGTCGATGAGCAGCACAATCAGATAGCACTCAGGCCGGTTCGAGGTGATCGAATGCGCGATGTTCTGCAGCAACATCGTCTTACCCGTGCGCGGCGGCGCGACAATCAGCCCGCGCTGCCCCTTGCCGAGCGGGGCGACAATGTCAATGACCCGTGCGCTCAGGTCCTTGCCCTCCGCACTCTCGACCTCCATACGCAGCCACTCGTCCGGGTAGAGCGGCGTCAGGTTGTCGAAGTGGATCTTGTGCCGGCTCTTTTCGGGCTCCTGGAAGTTGATCTTGTTGACCTTGAGTAGCGCGAAATACCGCTCTCCGTCCTTCGGGCTGCGGATTTGTCCTTCGACGGTGTCGCCGGTACGCAGGCCAAAGCGCCGGATCTGGCTCGGGCTGACATAGATATCATCCGGCCCCGGCAGATAGTTCGCATCCGGCGAGCGCAGGAAGCCGAACCCATCCTGAAGCACTTCCACAACGCCGCTACCGGTGATGTCGATATCGCGCGTGGCGAGCTGCTTCAGGATGGCAAACATCAGCTCCTGTTTGCGCATCGCGCTCGCATTTTCGACATTGACCTCCTCGGCAAAGCTCAGCAGCTCCGCCGGTGATTTCATTTTGAGGTCTTGTAGCTTCATTTCCTGCACGGATATGGCTCCTGGAAAATCATTGCCGCCTTCTCGGGGGCGCGTCCGCAATTGGACACGTGAGTCAAGCGGTTTCGCGAAAGAGGGCGTTGGAATGCAGAGAGATGGGTGGGAAACACCCAGAGCGGCCTCGCGCCTCTAGGTTATTTCGGGTGAGCAGCGTGCCCACACCTGCTCAAGTCTGGCGATACGCTAGAAACATACCAGACTTAATTCATCGCGCAAAGACGCTATTAGCTTGTTCGTGACCAAATCGCAACGAACTGACCTGAACGGGCCCGCGCTTCCACAATATATTGGGTGCCGCACCGAAGCTGCAAGCAAGTCTGACGCTAGAACGGGCGGGCGACCGCCAGAATCACGACCACCACCATGATGACCGTGGGCACCTCGTTCATGAAGCGATAGAATTTCGCCGAATGCGCATTCTGATCCTGCGCGAACAACCGGCGCCAGCGGGCGAGCACCATGTGATAGCCAGTCAGAATAATGACCAGCAAGAACTTGACATGGAACCATATATCCACTGACCAATTGATGACGCCGTAGTAACCAAGAAGTAAAAGCCCAAAAACCCAGCTCGCAATCATGGCTGGGTTCATGATGTAACGCAGCAAACGAACCTCCATAAGCTTGAAGGTCTCCGACTGCTGCGAGCCGACATCAGCGTAAGCGTGATAAACGAACAACCGTGGCAAGTATAAAAGCCCCGCCATCCAGGCAATGATCGAAATAACGTGAAACGCCTTGACGTAAAGGTACAAGCCTTCCATTGCCTTTGATCCTAAAAGCTTTCCCGGATGGTCTTCACAAGCGTTGCGACATGCTCTGGCGGAGTCTGCGGAACGATACCGTGACCAAGATTGAAAATGTGCGGACCGCCTGAGAGCGTGTCCCGAATATCGCGGGCGCGCCGCTCAAGCTCGTCACCGCCCGCCACCAAAAGCAGCGGGTCGAGATTGCCCTGAACGACCGTCCGACGCTGCAGATTCGTCTTTATCCAGTCAAGCGAAAGCGCTGTGTCGCAGCCTAGCGCGTCGACGCCCGTCTGCGTAAGAAAATCAAGGTACATCGGACCGCTTGCGCGTGGAAACCCGATGATCGGCGTTTCCGGATGTTCAGCGCGCAGCGCGCTCACCAGTTTCTGCGTCGGCGCGATCACCCAGCGGCGGAACTCGCTGTCCGGCAGCGTGCCTGCCCAGCTCTCGAAGATCTGCACGGCCTGCGCGCCCGCCTTGATCTGGCCGCTGAGATAGGTGGCAGAGGCTTCCACGATCATATCCATCAGCTTGGCGAAGCCTTCCGGATCGCGATACGCCCACAGCCGGGCGGGCGCCTGGTCGGGCGTGCTCTGCCCAGCCACCATGTAGGTCGCCACGGTCCAGGGACCGCCGCAAAAGCCAATCAGCGCGGTCTCTTCGTCCAGCGCCTGGGCGACGCGCGAAACCGTCTCGTAGATCGGTGCCACGGTCTTATCGACGCCGTCCATGGACAGCCGTGACAGTTCACCCTCTCGCGTGATCGGTTCAAGTTGTGGCCCCTTGCCTTCCTCAAACCAGACCTTCTGTCCGAGAGCATGCGAAACCACGAGGATGTCGGAAAAGAGGATTGCCGCATCGAAGCCGTATCGCTCGATTGGCTGGAGCGTTACCTGCGCTGCCAGTTCCGGTGTATAGCAAAGGTCAAGGAACCCCCCTGCCTTGGCGCGAACCTCACGGTACTCCGGCAAATAGCGTCCGGCCTGGCGCATCAGCCAGATCGGTGGTGGTGACATCACCTCTCCGGAAAGAGCGCGGAGGAACCGGCTAGCCGCTGGTCGCGTGGTCTCGTCCGACATTAGGCCCGATCCATAATCCCGAAAACAAAATCCTGTCTTGAGCCTGACTCTGCTGTTTTATTTTTCCGGAGGTGGATTTGTTGAATTCAAAAAAATCCCCCATTCGTTCACAGCTTGTCGCCGGTCGCGGCTCCGGCGCTCAGTCCTGCCGGCAATCAGCGTGTCTGTCAATCTGAACAATCCCGATTTTTGACGTTGGGTCGATCGGTTATAAATGACCCTTGAGAGGAAAGTTACGCGGACAGATGCCTGAACGAAGCGGGGAGCGAGCGGAGTCTGTCCACAAAGGGGAGAAGCCGCCGGATCGATTGTCACCATCAGATCCGCTGTGGGTGATTTTTTGATTGGCGTGCGGGACTCGGGATGAGCGCGTGGGGTCTGGATAGGTTGTGGTGACGAATCTGGGATTCGCCCACACGGACCGCAGCTACTTTGGATCGAAGTGTGATTCCCGCCGACGCGCTGAACCTCCGCGACCGGCGCAACCGCCACGGAAAAGACCATGCAGAAGAAGGCACCGAAAAAGTCGTTTCACCTGCACCTGGTGTCTGATGCCTCGGGTGAAACGCTTACCATGATTGCGAAGGCCGCCACGGTTCAGTACTCGCTGATCCGCGCCATTCACCATGTCCATCCGCTGGTCCGCACCCGCGACCAGCTCGGCGACGTCGTGGAGAAGATCCACGCCAATCCCGGCATCGTGCTTTACACCATCGTCAACGCCGATCTGGGGCGGGAACTCGAAAACCAGTGCAAGAAGATGGGGCTGCCCTGTATTGCGGTCCTTGAACCGATCCTCAACGCCTTCGGACAATATCTCGGTGCCGACTCCACGCCAGTGGTGGCCGGGCAGCATGTACTGGACGCCGATTATTTCCGCCGCGTCGACGCCATGCAGTTCTCCATGATGCATGACGACGGGCAAAATACCGAGACGCTCGACGAGGCGGATATCGTGCTGGTCGGGATCAGCCGGACATCCAAGACGCCAACGAGCATCTATCTTGCGAACCGGGGTTACAAGACCGCCAATGTGTCCCTCGTCCCGGACCTTCCCGTTCCCGAAACGCTTGAGACGGCGGAGCGTCCGCTGATTGTCGGCCTGACAGCAACGGCCGAACGGATCGCCGAAATCCGCCACAACAGGGTGATGTCCTTCAATGATCGTCGGCTCCAAGACTACGTCGACATGGATCGCATCAAGGAAGAAATCGCGTACACGCGGCGCTTGTGTCAGCGCCATCACTGGCCGATCATTGATGTCAGCCGTCGCTCGATCGAGGAGACGGCGGCGGATATCATCCGGCGCTACCAGGATCGCCAAGTCGCGCGCGCTGCTCAGGAGGGCTGAGGATGACCGATGCCGCACCGCCGGTCACGGCGGGTCTACAGGCTGAAAAGCCAGCCCTGATTCTCGCTTCGGCGAGCCCGGCCCGCGTGGCGGTGCTGCGCAGCGCCGGAGTCGCTTTCACGCAACAGCCGTCTAATCTCGACGAGAGCAGCGTTCGGGAAGCGTTGCGCCAGGAAGACGAGTTCACCCAGGCCGGGGACATCGCCGAGCTCCTCGCGCTTACGAAGGCTACGCAAATCAGCACCGCCGAGCCGGATGCGCTCGTACTCGGTGCGGACCAGGTGCTCGCCATCGAGGATCGCGCACTCGAAAAGCCCTTGGATTTCGACGCCGCGCGCGAGCAGCTCCTTGAACTGCGGGGGAAGACGCATGTGCTCCATTCGGCGGTTTGCCTGTGCCGCGGCGGCCAGCATCTCTGGACGCATGTCGATACCGCCACGATGAAGATGCGCGACTTCTCCGCCGAATTCGTGGGGCGTTATCTGAGCCTTGCGGGTGCGGCGGTGCTGACCAGTGTGGGCGCCTATCAGCTTGAAGGCCCGGGCGCCCAGCTCTTCGAGCGCGTTGACGGCGATTATTTCACTGTGCTTGGCCTGCCGCTGTTGCCGCTACTGGCGAAGTTGCGCGAGATGGAGATACTTCTTGCCTGAAGCACAAGACAGTGGCCCGCAGGCATGCGTTATTGGCTGGCCGGTGGCGCATTCGCGTTCGCCGTTGATTCACGGCTATTGGCTGGAAAAGTACGATCTGCCGGGCCGGTATGACAAACAAGCCGTGCCGCCGGAGGATTTTCCCGAATTTCTCGATCGCTTTGCGGAGAGCGGGTTGATCGGCGCCAACGTCACCGTGCCGCACAAGGAATTGGCCTACGAACTGGTCGACCGGCGCGAGCCGGCGGCCGAGGCGGTCCAGGCGGTCAACACCATCTGGCTCGATGATGGTCAGCTTGTCGGCGATAACACCGATGTCTATGGCTTCCTCGCCAATCTCGACGAAGGCGCGCCCGGCTGGGATGGCGGCAGCCGCGCCGCAGTGATTGGCGCGGGCGGGGCAGCGCGGGCCGTGCTAAAAGGGCTGATCGATCGGGGCTTTTCCGAAATCCGGCTCGCCAACCGAACTTTCGCCAAGGCGCAGGGACTGGCCGAAGCCTTCGGCCCGGCAGTCAGAGCGATCGCCTGGGCGGAGCGTGACGCCATGCTCGATGGGTGCGCCTTGCTCGTGAACACGACCTCGCTCGGCATGGAAGGTTCCCCTGCGCTGGAAATCGACCTTGCTGCGCTCCCGAGTGATGCTGTCGTCACCGACATCGTTTATGTTCCCCTGCAAACGCCGCTGCTGCGCGCGGCGAAGGCGCGCGGCCTGCGCACTGTCGACGGCTTGGGGATGCTTCTGCACCAGGCCGTTCCCGGCTTCGCCCGCTGGTTCGGCGTGCGCCCCGAGGTGACACCCGAACTACGCGCGCGCATCGTCGCCGACATCGAGCAGGACAAGGCCGCATCATGATGATCGTCGGCCTCACCGGCTCGATGGCGATGGGTAAGTCCACCGCCGCCAACCACTTGAAAAATCTGGGTATTCCGGTTTTCGATTCCGATGCGGCGGTCCACGCGCTTTACGAGGGCGAGGCGGTGGAAGAAATCGAGCAGGCGTTTCCGGGCGTGGCACAGGGCGGTCGGGTCGACCGCAAGAAGCTGGCTGAGGCGATTGCCGGGGATCCCGAAGCCTTGGCGCGTCTGGAAGCGATCGTTCACCCCATGGTGCGGCGCAAGCAGCGCGACTTCGTGCTTGCCGAGGAGATGCGCGGCGCGGAGCTGGTTATCCTCGACATTCCTCTGTTGTTCGAATCGGGCGCGGACAAGCTGTGCGACGCGGTGATCGTGGTCAGTGCGCCCGAGGAAGTGCAGCGCCAGCGTCTGGCAGCGCGTAAGGGCATGACGCCGGAGAAGATTGACGACCTGCTCAGCCGGCAGATGCCGGACGCCGAAAAGCGTGCTCGTGCCGATTTCGTTGTGGACACAAGCGGCACCATTCCCGAGAGCCGCGCCCAACTGGACAACATTCTCGCTAAACTCCGCCAGCGAGAGGGTCAGAAGATCGACGTCTGGCGTGATCTGGACGTTTGAGATCAGCGGGGGAAGTCATGCGCGAGATCGTGCTCGACACCGAGACCACCGGCCTCGATCCGAAACAGGGCCACCGGATCATTGAGATCGGCTGCATCGAATTGGTGAATTACGTTCCGAGTGGGCGGGAATTTCACCAGTTCATCAACCCCGAGCGCGATGTGCCCGAGGACGCACAGCAGGTGCACGGCATCACGAATGACTTCCTCGCCGACAAGCCGGTCTTTTCCGAGGTCGCCGACTCGTTCCTGGAGTTCATCGCCGACTCCAAGCTGGTCATCCACAACGCCAGTTTCGACATCGGCTTCATAAATCACGAGCTGGTGCAGGTTTCGCGCGACCCGATCCCGTTCGACCGGGTGGTCGATACGCTGGCGCTCGCCCGGCGCAAGCATCCGGCCGGGCCGAACAGCCTCGATGCGTTGTGCAAGCGGTATCGCATCGACCTGAGCGAGCGGACCAAGCATGGCGCCCTGCTGGACAGCGAACTGCTTGCTCGCGTCTACATGGAGTTGATCGGTGGGACACAGGCTGCGCTTGGCCTGGAGGAAGCTTTCGCGCGCGGTCCGGCGCTTCAGCCCGGTACGGAAATCCGTGTGCGCCCACGCCCTGCGGTTTTGCCCCCGCGTCTCACCGCTGAGGAACAAGAAGCGCACCGGGCGTTCCTCGAAGATCTAGGCGCGCCCGCTCTGTGGGACAGCTACGAAAGCCGCGAATAGTCAGGCTTCTGCTTCGTTTTCCTGCTGTTGCTGTTGCTGTTGCTGCGCTGCGTTGCGCCGATAGAGCGCAGCGAAATCGATCGGGTCGATCAGCAGCGGCGGGTAGCCACCTTCGCGGGTGAGATCGGCAATGATCCGGCGGACAAATGGAAACAGCGTCGCCGGGCAATCCACGAACAGGAACGGGCGCAGCCGCTCCTGCGGAAAATTCTCCACCCGGAACACTCCGGCATAAACGAGGTCAAGCTGATAAATCCCGGAGCTTTCACTCTTGGCCGCGCCCTCGAAATGCAGCGTCACCTCGTAGGTGTCTTCGCTTAGCTTGTTGGCGCCAACATTGAAATTGAGTTGAAGGTTCGGGTTCTCGCCCGGCTCCTGCAGGGATTTCGGGGCGTTCGGGTTCTCGAACGAGAGATCCTTGATGTACTGGCCGAGGACGCTGACTCGTGGCCCCTGCTGGGCCTGCTCAGTGCTTTGGTCGTCGCCGCCATTGGGCTTGTTCTCTTCCGCCATCTGTCGCCTCTATCGCTTTGCGGTTGGTCGCGGCGCGGCTGGTTCTTTCGTGCGGTTGCAACCGTCCCGCGTGATCGAATGTTGCAATCGTGGCTAGCATGGCGGGCGGCGGCATTCAAGCTGGCCCGCGCGCCGCACCTAACGCATCCACGCTGCGTAAGATGGGTGCGCGTCCTTCATGTCCTCGTAGAGCCAGACCATGCGGTCGACGAACCACATTTTGCCCAGATAGATCAGTGCGGCGCCGAAGAGTGTTGGCCAGAGCGCGAGCGCGTACAGACCCCAGAGCAGAAAAGGGATGCCGATGGCGGAGACAACGGTCAGAAGATGCGGCGCAAGCCGGTGATGAGGCGGAATGGGCACCTCTTGCCGGTTTAGCCAGACGCGTTCGCCAAACACCGCTTTCGAGGCCCAGTTATTGGTATGCTGCGGAATTGGCGCCAGGCGCGGATTAAGCCAAAGGAAAGCGAGCGCCCCTGCGAGCGCGAGCAACCACCAGCCGCCGATCCACAGACGCGACCAGACGGCCAGGACCAGCAGCGGCAAACCGAGGAATATGCGGGTCCAGACGCTGAACGGATGGGCGTGGCGCTGCCACGTCTCCTCATCCATCAACATCAGCCTCTCGGCACAGCGAAAGATGTCCACGGCGACGCCCCATGCATGGTGCGGACGGAGGGACTTGAACCCTCACTCCCTTTCGGGAAACGGATTTTAAGTCCGTTGCGTCTACCGATTCCGCCACGTCCGCGCGCTTGATGCCGTTATGCGCGAGGCCGCGGAGCGAAGCAAGCCGCGCTGCTAATAGGCCCGGGCTGGCCGCGGCGGCGTGATCTCCTGGCGTTCCCGCCCGAGAGGATGCCGGATCGCAGCCACCAGCAAGAGAAACAGCGTCACGGCATTGAGCACATGCCACATGAAGTGGGTGCCGATGGACGTTCCGGCAATCGCCACCGTCTGGCACAGCGCCATGTCCAGCGATCGGAACGCGATCGAAGCTGTGAAGACGATGCCTGCGGTGAGCACCAGCGGACCTGTTCGCCGGCGCGTGAAAGCGTCGGAGGCGAACGCGCTCAAATATCCGCCGATCAGCAGCATAGATCCCCAGGCAGGCAGATAACCGACGCTGCCGTTGAGACACCTTCCGCGCGCACCTTCCGGGATGTCGAGATTGAAGCCGACCTGCCCGTCCCAGCATTGCAGCCGCCCCGCGGCCATCATCGCGCCGATAAACAGAGCCAGCCCCACCAGCGACCAGAAGACGTTGGCTCCGACGAAGCGGCGCAGAGCGAACACCAGATAGGCGAGCATGAAGATCCCGATCGGCGCAACATCCGCCACGGCGGCCCAGCGGGTGGCGAAGGTGTGGAACAGGAAGCTGCCGATGCCAATGATGAACACCAGCGCGATCAGCAGATGCCTCGTCACCGTGCGCTTGTGGTTCGGCTCTCGATAAAGCAGCGCCAGCGCGGCGAGCGCCGCGATCAGGAAGGCCACGTTGGTTGTCGCGTTCACCGGCTCCGCCCAGAACGCCGGGCTGAGGCCGCGCTCACAGTAGGCGAAGACCTTCTGGCTCCAGTCCATGCTCATCCCCGTTATCGAAGCTGGGCGCGCCATGGGCCGAATTGAGGCGCTTCCTGCCGCAAAGATCACAAAACGATCGCATTTTTAAGGAAATTGTAAGCCTTGCCACGCAGCATGCTCTCGAAAAGGTTTCGATTGATTCCTGTCCGGCAAACGTTAACCTTTCGCGGCATGCTGAACGAGGCCAAGATGATATCCGGCGGCACGAGGAGACGCATTATGGTGCACCTCAGGACGGGAGCTCTTTTTACGGCAGTCTTGATGATGGCTGCGATCTCGGGCGTGCCGGAGGCCGGGAATGCCGGTGCTCGTTACAAGGCCCATGATTATGGCCCGATTTACAGGCACGTGCGCGCGGAGAGCTTCTACAGTTCACGCGCAGTTGTCGCGCCGGTTCGCCGGGGGCCGGTCGGCGATCAGGTCATGACGCCGGGCGGCAACTGGTACGACTGCGAGATCACCTGCGAATACACGTTGCGCCGCGTGTACCTCGATTTCTGGGAGCATCAGCGAGACAAGTTCACCTCGCCTGGTTACTTCCGCTTCGAATTCGTTATCGACTAGCCGCTCAACCCTTCGAGCAAGGCTCTGTCGACCTTCAGCCCGTTGTGCTGAACTTTTTTACGCCGCGCCAGCCTGCGCGTGCCAGGCAGTCGCGCATCGCCATCCGCCTCGATCCAGCTTGCCAGCTCCGCGAAACGCGCGGGCGCATCGGCACTCAGTCCGGTCGCGTCAATCGCGATGATAAGTTGGCCGGTTTCGGGTGGCCCGCCCTCGGCATCCAGAAAGGACGTTGCGTCCCGGGCATAGCGGCCACCCGTGAGCCCTGCGGCCATCATCTCGACCATGAGCGCCAGAGCAGACCCCTTCGCCTCCCCGAACGGCAGCATCGCTCCCTTGACGGCGCGCGCCGGATCGGTAGTCGGCTGCCCCTCAACGTCCACCGCCCAACCTTCCGGGATGGGTTCACCCCTTTCCGCCGCAGCGACGATCTTGCCTCGCGCAACCTTCGATAGCGACAGGTCGATCACCACCGGCTCGCGCCCCTCCAGGGGCGCAGCAAAGGCGACCGGGTTGGTGCCGAACAGCCGCGATGCTCCTCCCCACGGTGCCATCGCGGCGGGCGTGTTAGCGAACATCAATGCGACGCAGCCGTCTTCCGCCAGCCGCTCGACGCTGTGCCCTGCGACCCCGCAATGATGCGAGCGGTAGAAGCCCGCCATCGCAATGCCCTGGGCCTTGGCCATTTGCGGAAGCCGCCCCGCAACGCGGTCGAATGCCGGATAATAGAAACCGTTGGCGACGTCGACATGAAGCGCGCCCGGTGCAGTCTCATTAATGACCGGGACGGCGTGTCCGTCGACCTTCCCGACGGCAGCCTGCGCCGCGTAAGAGGCGACGCGCCGTAGACCGTGGCCGCTCTGTCCGTCGATCTCGGCATCGACGAGAGCGCGCGCTACGGATTCTGCATTGTCGGCGGTAACGCCGTTGTCCATGAGGGTTTTCTCGACGCGGTGACGCGCCTCGGCAATCGAAATCGTGACCTCGGTCATGGGCGTCTCTTTATTTCAATGTGCTATGATAGAAGACGGAGTCGGTGAGGCACTGGCTCACGCGCCATTCAACAGGCTGGCCGCTATAGTCGAAGGCGACCCGCTCGATCGCCAGAACAGGCGTACCGACCGGGCAGTCCAGGCGGCGCGCGGTTGCTTCACTCGCCGGCGCGGCGCGCAGATTTTCCTCCACCCGCGCAACGGTGATGCCGAAATCGGTCTGATAAAGATCATAGAGTGTGTTCGGGATCGTCTCGCGCTCCAGTAGACCCGAGAAGAGTGCTTCGGACAGCGAAATTTGCTCATCGATGATCGGATGGTCTTCGTGTGTGCGTGTGCGGGTGATGCGGATGACCCGCCCCTCCGGCGCGAGGGCGAGCGCGGCCCGCTCGCGTCCGCTCGGATCGGCCACGGCAACGCGCACGTCGCGACTGTCGGGTTGAATGCGCCCGCCGGCGTCATAAAGCTGGAAAAAGCGGAAATGCACGGTATCGGAAGTATGGCGCGCGACGAATGTGCCGCGTCCCTGATGCCGCTCCACCAGATGTTCTGCCGCGAGAGCGTCCAGCGCCTTACGCACTGTTCCCTGGCTGACCCCGAACTCCTCGGCAAGCTGAAACTCGTTGGGCAGCAACCGGCCCGGCGCCCAGATGCCCGAGAGGATACGCTCGGCCAGCGCGCGCTTCACGCGGGTGTACAGGGGCTGCGCGTCGAGCTTTTCCACGGCGTGGACCTTTCATCTTTGGCGCGGAAGCGATTGACTCGGGTCGCCGCGCGCGATAGCAAAAGTCTTATATAAGATATAACACTCCATCCAGGATCGCGCTACAGGAGGTGCAGGTGCCAACTCCCCACTTTCTCGTTCACTCGCCGAAGGACAATGTCGGCGTCGTTGTCGTCGAAGGTCTGACGGCGGGTACGCCCATGATGGGCGTGATTACCGAAACCGATTCGGAGGTGTCGGTAACCGCGCGCGACGATATCCCCATCGGCCACAAGGTCGCCCTGACCGACCTCAAGGAAGGCGACACGATCATCAAATACGGCGAGGATATTGGGCGCATGGTCGGCGACGCCAAGACCGGCGAACATGTGCACACACACAACCTGAAAACCAAACGCTGGTAGGAGGGCATCATGAGCAACCGCAAATTCCTTGGCTACCGGCGCGAAAATGGCCGTGTCGGCGTTCGCAACCATGTGGCGATTTTGCCTGTCGACGACATCTCGAACGCCGCTTGTGAAAACGTCGCGAAGAACATTCAGGGCACGCTCGCTCTCCCCCATTCCTACGGGCGCTTGCAGTTTGGCGAGGACCTTGATCTGCATTTCCGCACGATCATCGGTCTTGGGGCGAACCCGAACATCGCGGCCTGTGTCGTGATCGGCATCGAGCCGGGCTGGACCAACAAGGTGGCCGAAGGTATTGCCGAGACCGGAAAGCCGGTCGCGGCCTTCGCAATCGAGCAGAATGGCGACATCAAGACGATCGCGGACGCCTCTCGAAAGGCGAAGGATTTCGTCCACTGGGCCAGCGAGCTTCAGCGAGAGGAATGCCCGATCGGCGACCTCTGGGTGTCGACGAAATGCGGCGAGTCTGACACGACAACCGGGCTGGGATCCTGCCCGACCGTCGGCAACATGTACGACAAGCTGATTCCCGAGGGCATTCACGGCGTATTCGGAGAAACCTCCGAGATCACCGGCGCCGAGCACATCTGCAAGGCGCGTGCAGCCTCTCCCGAAATCGCGGAGAAATTCATGGCGACCTGGCAGGCCTACCAGGACGAGGTGATCGAGCCCTACAAGACCTCAGACCTCTCCGAATCCCAGCCGACCAAGGGGAATATCGAGGGGGGCCTGACGACCATCGAGGAAAAGGCGCTCGGCAACCTCGAAAAGATCGGCCGGGAGTGTACATACATCGACGTGCTGAAGCCGGCGGAGGCCCCCGAGAAGGGGCCGGGGCTTTATTTCATGGACACGTCCTCGGCGGCCGCCGAGTGCGTCACCCTCATGGCGGCAGCGGGTTACGTCGTGCACACCTTCCCCACAGGGCAGGGTAATGTTGTCGGCAACCCGGTCCTGCCGGTCGTCAAGATCAGCGCGAATCCGCGCACGGTCCGCACCATGTCCGAGCACATCGACGTGGACGTTTCCGGCATCCTGCGTCGCGACATGACGCTGGATCAGGCGGGCGATGCGCTGATCGACATGGTGATCCGCACCGCCAACGGCCGGATGACGGCGGCCGAGGCGCTGGGCCACCGCGAACTGGTGATGACCAAGCTGTATCGCAGCGCGTAACGGGTCAAGCGGCGGCGGCCGGCCGGGCTGCCGCCGTGTTCTCGGAGGCCGTTATGGCCGAGATCGTTATCAGCGAATTCATCACGCCGGAGGCACTGGCGCTTCTGGAGCAGCACCATAGCGTGCATTACGACTCCACACTCTGGGAGCGTGATGATGACCTCGCGGCTGTGCTTAGGGATGCGCGCGCGCTCATTGTCCGCAACAAGACGCAGGTGGGCGGAGGGCTGATCGGTGCTGCCGCGCGGCTGGAGGCTGTCGGCCGACTTGGTGTTGGCCTCGACAACATCGACGTCGCGACCTGCGAAAGACGCGGGATCAAGGTATTGCCTGCGCATGGCGCGAACGCTGCGGCAGTTGCGGAATATGTCATTGGCGCCGCGCTCATCCTGCTCCGCGGGGCTTTCGGGGCGACGCCGCGGCTAACGGCGGGGGAATGGCCCCGCGAGCAGCTTATCGGACGGCAACTTGAAGGCAAGCAGCTTGGCCTGCTCGGTTTTGGGGCGATCGGGCAGGCAACCGCAGCGCGGGCGCGCGTTTTCGGCATGGAGATCGCGGCCTATGATCCGGGCATCCCGCATGATGCGCCACGATGGCAGACGGAAGCGCGCCGCATGACCTTCGAGGAACTGCTGGAAACCAGCGACGTTCTGAGTCTTCATCTTCCTTTGAACGAGGAGACGCGTGGCGCGCTGGGAGGTGCGGCGCTGGCGCGGATGAAGCCGAGCGCGGTCCTCATCAACACCGCACGCGGCGGCATCGTGGACGAGCGGGCTTTGGCGGCGGCGCTGCGGGACGGTCGGCTGGCCGGCGTTGCGCTGGATGTGTTCGAAACCGAACCGATCGACGGCGGCACGGGCGCGCTTTTCGCCGGGCTTGAGAATGTCCTCCTGACCCCGCACATCGCCGGTGTGACGGAAGAGTCCAATGCGCGCGTCAGCGACGTGACAGCGCGCAATGTCCTCGAAGTGCTGGCTAGCCCGGATATAACTGCCTGACGATCAGATAGCCCAGCAGTGCGGAAACGCCGGTCAGCAGCGTACCCCAGATCGTATCAATGACCGCAACGGTCACTGGCCAGTTCTTGAGCGTGGCCAGGTTGGTCATGTCGTAGGTGGCGTAGCAGAAGAAGCCAAACAGCGCCCCATAGATCAGCGCCGTCTTCCATGTGCCGGACTGTAGGGCCGGCGCGACTGCGAAGATCACGACGCCAATCACATAGACCGCATAGAAGACTGCCGCGACGCCCAGATTGGGCTTGTCCGCCAACAACTCGCCCAACCGGGAAAAGTAGAAATTCTTGGCGATATGGGCGAGCCAGAGATAGTCGATGAACAAGAACACGACGGCAGTCGCGACATAAGCGGCCAGATATTGCATTAGGTCGTTCCCTCTGAGATGTGCTGCTTTTGTAAACGCTCGCACGGCGAGGCTGGATTGCTGGCCTCAGACGGAAAAGGCGTTGACATCAAACGGGAATGGTCGGCAGCGCGAACCCGCGCTGGCGGCAAAGTGTGGTGTGACATCGTCGATCAGTACCGGAGTTCCCGGTCATAGCTGCGCCAGATGATGAGCTGCAGGAAGGCGGTGAGAAGAATCGCTCCGAGGAAGCCCAGGCTCAGCGAGTCGGCCCCGGAGCCGGCCAGACGCTCGAAATAGCCGACCAGTTCCTCGTACCGCAGGAAGGCGATGCCGCTGACAATGACACCGCCGATCTTGCCGACCATCTCGACATCCTGTTTGTAGCGGCGCAGGAAGAAGAACAGCAGCATCAGCGCCCAAAGCCCGAACAGCAGGCTGAAGCCCGGCGCGAGCATCACGAACAGGCTGCGGCTTGATCCGCCGAACATCACGGCCGAAGACTGGATGTAGGCATGGTTCGAGAGCGGCCAGAACAGCATGGCAAACGCGCCGACCAACACGCCGCGCTCCAGTCGGTTGAGATATTTTCCGTAAAACTCGTCCAGCGAGCCGCGCCGGATCACCAGCATCAACCCGATCACGAAGAGCACGAGCAGGAAGAAGATGATGAAGGGCAACACCCACTCGTGCACCTTGCCGGTCAGTGCGCGGTTTTCCAACGGCGCATACATCGCCTGCATGTGATTGCGCAGGTTCTCCTGCGCCTGGCAGCACGCTGCGCCCTTGGCCATCCGCCCCGTGGCGAAGCAGAAACGCTCTTCCTTGAAGCTGTCGGGGGTCGGGAGGTATTGCGGCTCGCCGGCATCCTTGTCCCAGTAGCAGTCCCGATCGAACGGACCGAGGCCGGCGCGTGTCTGGCTGACCTGGCGCACCAGGGACATCGCCTCCAGCACCGGAAGGCGCGCACAGGACTGGTTTTCCGCGCAGCCCGGGGGCTCGCCCTGGTCCGTCTTCAGGATTTCCGGCTTCACCTGCCAGACCGCGGGGACGCCCTGCAGCAGCATTTGCGCGAGGAAGAACGAGCCGACGGCCAGCGCCACACCGCCAACGACGACGCGCATACGCCCCGCGGTGATGTGATTCCAGTACATGTCGAGGAAGACGCAAGCCGGGAAGAAGAACGCGCACAGCGCCAGGATGCCGAAGGTAGGAAAGAACAGGAAAAGTTGGCTGTAGACTGTCGCGATGGAGGGCCAATCCGCGGGATATTCGTAGGTCAGCGCGCCGAGCACGCTGATGAACGCGGTGCCGAGAATGGCAAAGATGATGAAGACCGTTGCACGAATACCCGGTGACATGCCCTGTCTCCCCCGCCGAAGCGAAAGGCCGCGGAGACCCGCGACTTCCACGTGGGGCGTTAGCCTATGCGAAGCGCCAATGCGCAGCCAGCCGATTTTCTTAACGATAGCTTAAACGCGGGTCCAGCGTGGCAATTCGATCAGTCCGCGGCGGAACCGCCACCGGCCGGCCCGTACGGCGCAATCCGGCCTTGGCGGGCGGGCGCGCAGCGAATAGTTGTTTCTCGATACCCAACAGCCGGCAGCAACAGGGGTGGGCGCGTGAAACGGGTTCTCAAATTCGGCGTGATCGTCGTGGTCGCCGCGGCCGCGGTGTTCGGCCTATACCGGCTTCAGAAGGTGCTGATGATTGGCGCGGGTTACTACGCCAAGATGCTCTGCTCCGGCGTGTTCGTTTCCGGCCGCCCAGCTGATGAGGTGATCGCCGAGGATGTGCGGGCCGACCGCTCGGGACTGCTGGGCCTGTTCTCCAACTCGGTCGACAGTGAGGCCGAGGCCGTCGACGTGTGGGTGCCGAGCGGCTTCGCGGCGCAGCGGGCGGTCTATCGCGATGGCTATGGCTGTCACCTCGCGCTGGACGTGGCGCGGCCGGAGGAGCCGCTACGCCCGCTGGAGCCAATCGCGCCGCCGCATCAGGACGCATTGTGGCCCGAAGGCGGCCGTCTCGCCGCCGAAGCGCTCCCGCCGGAAAACCGCGAGGCGGTTTATGCCGCGCTGGACGAAGCCTTCGCGGAGGACAACCCGGAGAACCTCAAACGCACGCGCGCGATCGTTGTCGTGCATCGGGGGCGGCTCGTCGCCGAGCAGTATGCCCCAAGCTTCACCGAGCAAACCCCTCAGCTCGGCTGGTCGATGGCGAAAAGCGTCACCAACGCGCTTGCCGGCGCTGTGGTTGCGCGGGGCGAGATCGCCCCAGACCAACGTGCGCCGGTGGAAGAGTGGAACGGCGCGGACGACCCCCGCAGGGCGATCACTGTCGATAATCTCCTGCGAATGAGCAGCGGTCTCGAATTCACCGAGGATTACGGCGGGATGCTCGCCGATGTTCGCGTGATGCTGTTTCTGCGCGGGGACAAGGCAGGCTTTGCCGCGGACAAGCCGCTCACGTGCGATCCGGGCCAGTGCTGGGAATATTCAAGCGGAACATCGAACATTCTCGCGGGGGTGGTGCAGGACGCCGCGGTCGGGCCGGCGTCGGCGCACGAGCTTTTGTTCGCGCCGCTCGGGATGCACACCGCCGTATTCGAGCCGGACGCGTCAGGGACATTGGTCGGGTCATCCTATGTCCACGCTTCGGCGCGGGATTGGGCACGGCTCGGCCTGCTCTACCTGCGGGGCGGCGAATGGAACGGCAAAACCATCTTCACGCGCGACTGGCTCGACTACACGCTGGAGCCGGCCCCGGGAAGCGGCGGTACCTTCGGCGCGCATGTCTGGCTGGAGGCCCCGCCCCATAATGACCCCGAAGCCGTCGCCGCCATCCCTGAGGACGACTTCTACTTCCTCGGCCATGACGGGCAGATGGTTGCGGTGATTCCATCGCGCGAGACGGTCATTGTGCGGCTCGGTCTGACGCGGGACCAGGATCGCTTCGATCATGCGCGGCTGATCCGCAGTATCCTCGACGCGCTGCCCGAGTAACGGCATCCCACGAACGCGGTTCGCGCTGGCGCCGCTCATCCCCTATATTAACGGGTAACGCTTAAAGCGAGGCTTGCCCGGAGGGCCGGATGTTTGCGCTGACGAAATCGAAAACGGCCTGGGCCGCCGCCCTGGCGGTGTGCCTGGCAAGTGCGCCGCCCGCGCTGGCGCAGGAGACATCGACCGCCGAAAACGAGGCGACGCAGCGTGACCCGCGCGCGGACGACGAAGCCTATCAACGCTCGCAAAAGCTGCTGAAGGCCATCGACGACATTCTCGCGGATGCCGCCGAAGAGCGGGCCAAGGCGCGCGATCTGCCGAGTCAGGACACCTTCATCCTGCCGCCGCTCTGGAGTGACACGCGCGAGGACAACGAGGAGCGCGTGCGGGCCTTGCTCGACTCCGCGCTGGAGATTGTGACCGACGCGCCAATCGTGCAGATGCAGGAGACGATCGCCGACCGCCGCGCCGCCATCGATCAGATGCGCGACGAGATCACCGAGCTAAAGAAAGAGCGGATATCGGCGCCGGAGGATGGCTGGATGCCCGGTTTCCTGTCCGACACCCGTAGCTCGATCGACGAGGCGATCAAGGAGCTTGAGCGCCGGATCGCCGAGAACCGCGCGGTGATCGAGGAAAAGAAAGCCGAAATTCATAACGCGCTCGAAGATGCCGGCATCAAGATCGCCCGTGAACAGCTCGACCTGCTGCTCGACAGCGTGCTCGGCGGTGACCTGCTGAAGCTTGTCGCGGCGTTTGAAGCGGCCAGCGGCATCGACCGGCGGCTCGGCGAATTGCTCGAAGCCTCATCCGACAATCCGAAGGCCGCGCGGCGCTATTTCGCCATGCACGCCTCGCTGTTCGCCATGCTGCTGCACGCGCAGGACACGCTGATCGAGAAGATCGATGGCGAATACATGGTCAAGCTTCAGGCGATCCTGACCGACATCCGTCAGGCCCGTAAGGAGACCTATCGGCTGCTCGCTGGCGAGAACCGACCGGACCAGCAGCGCGCGCTCGATGCGAACTTGAAGGCACAGAACTTCGCGGAGAAGGTGGCAGGCGTCTACAAGGACTATCTGGAGACTCAGCGCCGGCAACTGGTAGAGGCGCGCAAACGCACGATCCGGGACCTGCGCATCGCCGACAACACGTACCGCACTGTGGAGGCCAGCTTCCAGCTTCGCGCCCTGATGCAGAATTCACGCGCCACGTTCGAGGCGATCCGCCGGCTGGAAGCACCCGGCTTCGAGCAAATTTTTCGCAACGAGAGCCTGCGCAAGGAGTTCGAGCAGCTCACGCGGGAACTGGCGCCCAGCTCATGAGAACCACAGTGCCGCCAGGCCGAGGAAGGCGAAAAAGCCGACCACATCCGTCACGGTCGTGACGAACACGCTGGAGGCCACAGCCGGGTCGATCCCCAGCTTGTCCAGCACGATGGGCACAAGGATGCCCGACAAGGCGGCGACGAACATGTTCACGATCATCGCGACCGCGATGATCACGCCGATCTCGCCTGACCCAAACCAGATCAGAACTGCGCCAGCCAGCAGAACGGCAAACAGAAGCCCGTTAATCAGGCCGACCAGAAGCTCGCGCCCGACCACGCGCATGGTGTTGACCGCCGTGATGTCCTTCATCGCCAGCGCGCGCACGGCCACGGTCATGGTCTGTGTGCCGGCATTGCCGCCCATCGACGCCACGATAGGCATAAGGATCGCCAGGGCCACTCGCTGCTCGATCGTCGCGTCGAACAAGCCGATGACGATCGACGCAAGGATGGCCGTCAGCAAGTTGACGAACAGCCAGGTGAAGCGGCTGCCCGCGATCTGAACGAAGTTCTCCGTGATCGCCTCGTCGGCGACGCCGGCCAGCCGGAAGATGTCCTCGCCAGCCTCTTCCTGGATGACTTCGACGACGTCGTCCGCGGTGATGACGCCGACCAACCGCCGATCCTCGTCGACAACGGGGGCGGAGAGCAGATTGTATCGCTCGAAATCCCGCGCGACCTCCTCCTGATCCTGAAGGGCAGAAAAGGTGTGGACATCGGTGTTGGTGATCTCGCTGATGAGCTTCGGCCGCCGGCTGCGCAGCAGGAAGCTGAGCGGGACCGTGCCCATCAGGTGAAACGCCGGGTCGATCACATAGAGCTCGGAAAAGCTGTCGGGAAGTTCGTGCGCCTCGCGCATGTAGTCGATGGTCTGGCCCACGGACCAGAACGGCGGGACCGCGACGAAATCCGCCTGCATGAGGCGGCCGGCGGTGTCCTCCGGGTAATCCAGCGAACGGCGAACCCGCGCACGGTCGATCCGGTTGACCTTGGACAGGATCTCGATCTGCTCGCTTTCTTCGAGGTCTTCGAGCAGATAGACGGCATCATCACTGTCCAGCTCCCCGACGACCTCGGCGAGCTGATCGACCGGCATTTCCTTGACCAGCTCGTCGCGGATCGGCTCCTGCAGCTCGGAGAACATTTCCGCCGGGAGGTCGGAGCCGAGTGCCTTGATGAGTGCGATGCGCAGTTCGGGCCGCAGGAATTCGATAAGGTCGGCGAGGTCCGCCGCGCGCAGCTCCAGCGTCAGCGTGCGTGCCGCGTCGATCTCCTCGCGCTCCAGTGCATCCGCGACGGCGTCGACGAAGGCCGGCGTGAGCAGGTCGTCCTGTCCCGGCGCGTCGGCGAAATCTTCGGCTGTGCCTTGGCTTTCCATGGCCGGCATCCTGTCAAACGCGTTGCGGTGAAGGCGTAAAGCACTTTCAGCAAAAAGCGGGAACCGGTTTGCGTCCGAAGTCGCAGGCCGGCGCGAAGCGGTGAAACTGCGATGAGCCGAACTTTAGTCGGGACTCACAACACCGGCTCTCGGACCGGCTAATGCGAGCCGTATCCCAAAAACGGATATCGCGCCAGCGCCGCCCTTTGTCAGGGGGCCTGCCGCCGATTTTTCACCCACCCCGGTGGGGGTCCGGGCAGCGGCCCCCGGGGGCTATCCGGATTGGCCTGCGTCGGCGCTGCGCTTGTCGTCGCGAACTTTGCGCGCATAGTCCTGCAACTGCCGGCGGACTGCGGCGAAGGCATCGCGCATTGCCAGGTAGACGTCGTCGTGCTGATGGTTTTCGTCCGTGCTGCTGTGACCGACGAAATGCGCCTTGCCAGGAACGTTCGCCTCAACGGTGACCAGAAACTTCTTGCCCTTGCGGTGGCCAGACACCAGTTCGACCGTCACGCGACAGCTTACCAGCCGGTCAAAGACCTGCTTGAGCTTTTCGATGTGCTCGTGAATGCGGTTTTCGACCGCTTCGGAGCTTTCCACGTGGCGGAAGGCGATTTCGACAGGCACGTCCATTATCGTTCTTCTCCCGTGTTGCAATAGGGAACGGAATGGGGTCCGGCAGGCGCAGCGAGTTATTCCGCGGCCGTGCGCAGTGACTGCGCGCCGGGGGAAAAGCGGGTTATGAGCCTTTCAGCCAGTTCCGCGATATCCTCTTTCAGCTTGGCAAAACCGGGTTTGATTTCAAAGGTCTTTTCGCAGACATACAGGCCGCGGTTGATCTCGATCTGCAGCGCGTGGATACAGTCTGCCGGCCGACCGTAAAATTCCGTTATGTGTCCGCCGGCATAGGGTTTGTTCAGGCCTACGTGATAGCCCATCATGCTGAACGTGGTAGCGGCAAAATCGACCAGATCGCGCGAGCAGGAGCCGCCGAAGCGATCGCCCAGCACGATGTCATAGGGGGGCGCGCCGGGGGCTTCGCCGAGATGCGACGGCATGGAGTGGCAGTCGATCAGGAAAGCACGGCCGAAGCTGTTTCGGGTGTCCTCGATCAGACGGCTCAGCGTATCGTGATAGGGCTGATACAGCCGCTCGACGCGCGCCAAACCCACGCTCAGCGGCAGCGGTGCGGCGTAAATCTCCTCGTTCTCGTTGACGAGTCGCGGGATGGTGCCCAGCCCGCCAATGACTCGCAGTGAACTTGAGTTGGCGTAGTCGGGCAGCTTTTCGGCGAATAGCGCAGGATCCAGCTCATAAGGCTGGCGGTTCAGGTCAAGATACGCGCGGGGAAAGCACGCGCTCATCAGGGTCGCGCCCTTGTCAATGACGGGGGCGAACAGCTTGTCGATGAACAGGTCTTCCGACATCCGCAGCGCCTGCGGGCTGAGCTGCGCTGTCTTTATGAAAATGGAGGGATAGATGCGCCCGCTATGAGGCGAATTGAAGATGAAGGGCGTGACCAGCGCCGCCGGCTGCTCGACCGCGAAAGGCGGGTCCAGTTCCGTGTGGATGCAGTGAATCTCGCGTTCGAGCCAGCGCGCGGGTGTCATGAAACGGGACATCAGCATGGTATCAGGACACACCGAAAGTTTGATGGAAGGCGCGCTGGAGACGCCGGGGCATTGCCGTAATGGATCGGCTGGGCGGGTTGTTTGATTGGCATCATGATCCTCCTCCCCGCCAAGGGCGTAGCCGAACCAACGGGTCTTCACGTCAGTATAGGATGCGCGAAAGCGCGCGCAAGATGGCCTTTGGAGCGGCTGCCGGTCGCCTGAGGCGTCAGCAGCCGATGGATGTCAGCACACAATGGCTAATGGACCTATAATCCTCTGGTTTACCCGCGATCTTCGGCTGCGCGACCATCCGGCGCTCCAGGCGGCGGCGCGCAACGGGCCGGTGATCCCCTTGTTCATTCTTCAGGACCAGGACACGGTGCGCTGGCCGCTGGGCGGGGCGAGCAAGTGGTGGCTCGCTCGGAGCCTGCGGTCGCTGGCACGCGATCTGAAGGAGAAGGGGTCGAGGCTGATCCTGCGGCGCGGCGATCCGGCTGCGATCCTGGCCGCGCTGGCTCAGGAGACGGGCGCGGCGGCGGTTTATTGGTCGCGCGCTTATGAGCCGGACCTGATTCGTGCACAGGAGGACGCCCGCGGCGCGCTGGAGAAGGCGGGCATCGCGGTCAAACGCTTCGGCGGGCGCATCCTGTTTGAGCCGGAGACCATCTCGACGCAGGAGGGTTCGCCCTACAAGGTCTTCACGCCGTTCTACAAGGCGCTCCTCGCGCGCGGCGACCCGTCCGAGCCGTTGTCCGCGCTGGACACGCTGCCCGCGCCGGTGGCATGGCCGGAAAGTGATACGCTGGAAAGCTGGGCGCTGGAGCCGACCAAGCCGGATTGGGCCGGCGGCCTGCGCGCGACTTGGACGCCGGGCGAGGCGGGCGCGCGAGACCGACTGGCGTGGTTTCTCGACGAAGCAGCGGCAGACTATGACGAGATGCGGGACCGGCCCGACATCGACGGCACCTCACGCATGTCGCCGCATCTGACCTGGGGAGAGATCAGCCCCCGCCAGATCTGGCACGGCGCAAAGCCGCACGCCGAAGGCAGCGCCCAAAAGGGTATCGAATCCTTCCTCAGCGAGGTCGTCTGGCGCGAGTTTTCCTATCACCTTCTGTTTCATTGGCCGGCGTTGCCTGACACCTCCTGGCGCGAGGAGTTCCGGGAGTTCCCCTGGGACGAAAACGAGCAAGCGCTCCGCGCGTGGCAGTGCGGCCGTACCGGCTATCCGATCGTGGATGCGGCCATGCGCCAGCTCTACGAAATCGGCTGGATGCACAACCGTTGTCGGATGATCACCGCTTCATTTCTGATCAAGGACCTGCTGATCCCTTGGCAGCGCGGCGAGGAATGGTTCTGGGACACGCTGGTGGACGCCGACCTCGCCAGCAATTCGGCCGGATGGCAGTGGGCCGCCGGCTCAGGCGCCGATGCCGCCCCATATTTCCGCATCTTCAATCCGGTGAAGCAGGCCGAACGGTTCGATCCTGAAGGCGCCTATGTCCGCGAGTACGTGCCGGAACTGGCTGGAATGCCGGCCAAGCATATCCACGCACCGTGGGAGGCGCCGTCCAAAATCCTTCGCGATGCCGGCGTGCACCTCGGCGAAACCTATCCGGAGCCGATCGTCGATCACGGCAAGGCCCGCAAGCGCGCGCTTGCAGCTTTCCAGCAGATAAAACGCGGTAACTAGTGCTTGCGCCGCTCCCGGCTAGGCGCGCAAATGCTTGTCTTGCTGTCGAGGAGAATGACATGGCCGACAGCGACCAACGTCTGCGTCACCTCGATATCCGAGAAGGCACGCCGGATGATTTCCAGACGCTGGCCAGAATCTACCGTGAGGCCTTTCCGGAGGAGGATTTGCTCCCACTGGTAAGGGCGCTGCTCCAGGATGGTTCCGGGGTGCTCTCGCTGGTGGCCACCGTCCTCTCTACCGTCGTCGGCCATGTGATCTTCACATCTTGCCGAGTCACGGGACAAGCGGACAAGGTCGCGCTGCTCGGACCGCTGGCGGTCGCACCCGACTGGCAACGCAGGGGCATAGGCACAGCGCTGACCCATCAGGGTCTGGATCGGCTGGAGCGGGCCAGTGTGAGCCGCGTCTTTGTTCTCGGTGATCCGGGCTACTACAGCCGCGCCGGCTTCGCGCCCGAAACGCATGTCACCCCGCCCTATCCCCTGCCTGAAGAATGGCGCACAGGGTGGCAGTCCCTCCGCCTGAGTGAAACCGAATTGGAAGGCGCTCTTGAGGTCCCCGCGCCTTGGCGCCGCGCCGCCCTCTGGCTGCCCTAGACCCCTCTGCCGAGCCAGTAGATTCGCGTCAAATTCTTCCTATTCCTGCCGCAGTGTGCCAAAACTTGACGAGGCATGCTGCGGCCACGGGCCGCGTGCCGCCGGCGATGGGGGAGCAGAACGATGACCGACGGACGGGCGACCGTTTATACCGCCTGGGGGCGGGTGGTCGATTATCTTTTCGGACGCAACGCGCTGATCGGCATTGCCTCCCTCTTGCTCCTTATCATCTCCGGCTATGCGACCTGGGTCGGCATGACCGACTTCATCGTCGGCGTGCAGGCCGAGGGGGCCCCCGAGCAGGCCCGCGATATTGGCGTGCTGTCCGTCACGAACGAGGTGCTGATCACGCTCGTCGTCATCACACTCACCTTCCTGATGTGGCTGGCGCTGCGCGAGACCTTCGGCGCGCAACGTCGCTAACGTCGCTGGAGCGAGCGGCTCATCACCTTCCCGCTGTATATCTTCCTGCTGCTGTGGTCGGTCGGCTTCGGCTACGGCTTCTGGTGGAGCCTGATCGCCGGGACGGAGGCCACGCGGACCAGTCTCGCCGCGCTGCAGGAGGATGCGCGTGCCGCTGCCACGTCGGTCTCCGCGCGGATTGAAGCCGTGCAGGCGCAACTCGACAGCGTCGTGTCATGGTCCGAGACGCAGATGGAGCGCGAGGCGACGGCTGGGGGAAGCTGCGGGCGGCCGTCTGGCGCGGGGCGCGGCCCGCTTTATGCGGCGCGTGAAGGGGTGCGCGATTCGGTCGCCTCCCTTCGGGAAAGCATCGCGCAATCATGGATCTCGCCGGTCCAGCAAGACATCACGGAGTTGCGCCAGAGCGCGACCGACCTGTCCGGTGAGACCTACGCCGAACGCCAGCGTGCCTTTGAGCAACGCGCGCAGGAAATCCGCAGCCGCGCCCGGAGTATCGCCGCACGCAGCAACGAATTGGGCGCGTCCTACGCTGCGGAGATGCGCGCGCTCGCCAATGTCGTTTCGATTCCGCCGGGCAAGGCGGGCTTTTCCTGTTATGACCCGACGCTCGCCGATCGGTTGCGACAAGCGGCTGATCAGGCGGACGAGCCTGTGGTCCTCGACCTCCGCACCGCCGAGTTCACGGAAGGACCGGCTGGCGTTGCCAATGCGATACGGCTGCTGTGGACCAACATCGGCGCGTATTTATCCGGGCTGATCGATTTCGTCGGTTCGGGCTTTCAGTTGCCGGAAGACGGTGCGCCGCTCGCACCGGGCGGCGGCATCACCGGGCGCGACCTCATCGCGCTGCTGGCCGCAATCGGCGTAGACCTCGGCCTGTTCGCACTCATGGTCCTGAACCCCCCGGCCACGCCCCCAACGCGGCGCGACGCGCTGGCGCGGACGCAGGCGCGGCTCCACATGCCGACCTCTTCGGTGGTCCGCCAAATCAGCGCGGCGCTGGAAACCGCCATTGCCCGGGCGCCGGACGCCGATCTGGAATGGGTGCGTCAGCACTTCGTCCATCACCGCGATACATCCTATTTCGTCATCCCGAATCTCTACAGCTGTCAGGACGACCAAAAGGAGGAGCGTCGCGCTCTGGCGATGAACCAGCTCGCCGGTGTACTGGATGACCTCAACCTGATCATCGCTCTGACGCCGGAGCAGTTGAAGCAATTCGGAGAGGAGGAGGAGCGCGACAGCTTCAGCGATCTCAGCCTCTATCGGGATCGCCGGCGGGAGACGCGAGAGGATTTGCAGGCCGAAGCGCCGAAGGACATGCCTCGGCCGATGCGCAATCACGGCTTGCTATCCAAGGCCGAACGCGCGCTCGACATTGCCGGCTGGAGCGAGGAAGCAAAGCGTGACGTGGAAATATACCGGCTCGTGGACACCGAAGGCCTCACGCCGCTGCTTGTCCTGCTCAACGAGGCCACCCTTGAAAAGGACCCCAGCGAAGAGCAGTCTGGAGAGCAGGGTGAGGCCGGTTACACGCGGCGAGAAGAGAACCGTGGCAGGCTGAGCGGCGAGGTGTCCGGTCTGATCGATCGTAAACCGGAGAGTTGACGGGCCACGCGGGGCGCGGCGGGCACGAGCCTCATGACCAAGCGCATCGACCTGAACGCGGACATCGGTGAGAGTTTCGGTCCTTGGCGGCTGACCGATGACAACGCGATCATGGACTGCGTAAGCTCGGTCAACATCGCCTGCGGGGGTCACGCCGGCGATCCGGATACGATTGTGGCGACCGTTACCGAAGCGCAGGCGCGCGGTTTGGGCGTCGGCGCGCACCCCGGCTATGACGACAAGCAGGGCTTCGGCCGGCGCGTGATCGCCATGAGCACGCGGGAGATCGAGCGCATGATCGCTTATCAGATCGGCGGGCTGGCCGCTTGCGCTGCGCTGGTGGGCGCGCACATCGATCACATCAAGGCGCACGGAGCGCTTGCCAACCTCGCCGCCCGCGATGCGGACATCGCAGGCGCCGTGGTGCGGGCTGCGCAGGCCGTCGCGCCGGAGGCCTGGTTGCTGGCGATTGCGGGCACCGAGATCGAGCGGGTTGGCGAGAAGGCCGGGCTGCGCGTCGCGCGCGAGGTCTTCGCGGACCGGGCCTATGATGAGGAGGGCCACCTGATGCCGCGTGGCACAGTTGGCGCGATGTTGACCGACCCCGATTTCATTGCCGAGCGGGTCATCGCCATGCTCGAAGAGGGCGCGCTGATCACCGAATCCGGCAGGAGTCTGCCGACGGATATCGACAGCGTCTGCATTCACAGCGATACGCCCGACGCGCTGGCGATTGCGCAGAGGGTGCGCGGGGCGCTGGAGCAGGCGAGCTATGCTGTGCAGCCGTTCTCACGGGCGGCTGCGGCCTGACGGGCCCCCGAGCCGAAACATCAACGCTCACGACGCGTCAGGCGGGATGTCGAAAAGCACCTCGTTCCGGCGCAGGAAGCCCGGCGTGAACGGATCATTGTAATAGGCATAGGTGGGCGGGCCGGTCGGCTCGACGCCGCGCTCTGCCAGCCATTTGCGCAACTCTTCGGTCTTGCGGCTGAACAGCTCGGTATCCCAGCTTCCACTGAAGCGGATTGCCGCGCGGCGCTCGGGCGGGATCCTCTCAAGCGTCACGTCGCTGCCCGGTGCCGGCAACTCGTCCATTGAATATTTTGCCGGCATGATGAAGCGCACAACCCATTCGCCCTCCCGTTGCGTCTGGGTGACCGGCGCGGTCATGGCGATTTTATCCGTTGGCTCCTGCGTGACCGGTGCGGTCATCGAGATGCTGTCCCCGCCGCGCTCGCGTGCGAATATGTAGTCGGCCAGCGGCTCGAACGCCTCGCGGACTGCCTTGTCGCGCGTGCCGGTGCGGCGAACCTCGGCGACGATCATTTCAGGGTAGTCGCGGATCTCGAAGCTGCCGTCTTGGACGACGCTTTCGTAGTCGGGCGTCTCGATGTTTTGTGTCACGATGATCCAGGCGCCGATGGCGACAACGATGACCGCCACGATCGCGCCGCCGATGATCCAGAGCACTCTCTTCCCGCTCATCACACAGCCGGTCTGTTACAATCCGCCTTTGCACACTACGCTTTGAGGCCGGCTGCGGTTCCTTTATGCGCCGCCGGGAGTCCAGTCCTCCGGGGCCAACTCGAAGCCTGCAAATTCAAAACCCGGCGCGACGGTGCAGCCGACCAAGGTCCAGTCGCCCAGGCTCCGCGCCGACTGCCAGACGCCGGCTGGCACGACAATCTGTGGCCGTTCGTCGGCCGTTACCCGGTTGCCCAGAATTTGCGCGCTAGGCGCTCCACCGACCGGGGCCTGCGAGAGTTCGAGCGGCGCGCCGGCATACCAGTGCCAGATCTCGGTCGCATCTACCCGATGCCAGCGCGAGATCTCGCCCGACCGCAGCAGATAATAGATCGCCGTTGACAGGGCGCGCCCGCCATTACCGGTTTCGTCGCGGAATGTTTCGCGGAAATGGCCGCCTTCGGGGTGAGGCTGCAGGTTAAGCGCCGCGATGATCTTCTCGGCTGTGACGGTGGAGCCGCCCGCCATCAGTCGAACAGGCTCGAAACCGACTCTTCGTTCGCCGTGCGGGCGATCGCCTCGCCGATGAGCGGCGCGATGGAGAGCACTTCGATGTTTTCCGCTACCCGCACGGCTTCAGTCGGCAGTATCGAGTCGGTGATGACAAGCTTCTTGAGGCATGAAGCGGTGATGCGCGCCACTGCTCCTCCCGCGAGGACGCCGTGGGTGATGTACGCGTAGACCTCGCGGCCGCCTTGCTCCAGCAGTGCCGCAGCGCCGTTGCAGAGGGTTCCGCCACTGTCCACGATGTCGTCGACGATGATGCAGGTGCGGTCCTTCACATCCCCGATCACATTCATCACTTCGCTGTCGCCAGGACGATCACGACGCTTGTCAATGATCGCCAGCGGCGCATCGATCCGCTTTGCGAGACCCCGCGCGCGCACCACGCCGCCCACGTCCGGCGAGACGACCGTGATGTCCGTGCCGTTGAAGCGCTCCATGATGTCCCGCACCATCACCGGCGCGGCGAACAGGTTGTCGGTCGGGATGTCGAAGAAGCCCTGGATCTGGCCGGCGTGGAGATCGAGAGTGAGCACGCGGTCGGCACCGGCGTTGACGACCATGTTCGCCACAAGCTTGGCCGAGATCGGCGTACGCGGTGTCACCTTCCGGTCCTGACGGGCATAACCGTAATATGGGATGACCGCCGTGATCCGGCTGGCCGAGGCGCGGCGCAGCGCGTCGATCAGGATCAGCAATTCCATAAGGTTGTCATTCGCAGGGAATGACGTGGACTGGATGACGAAGGTGTCCTCGCCGCGGACGTTCTCCTCGATCTCGACATAGATTTCCATGTCGGCGAAGCGCTTGACCGAGGCCTGGGTCAGCGGGGTGTTCAGATAGGCGGCGATCGCTTCGGCAAGGGGCCGATTGCTGTTGCCCGAAACGAGCTTCATCGGGGCGGAACTCCGAAAAAGGGCCGCGCCGAAAAATTCTGGCGCATATGCGTTAGGCCACGGCTTCTATCAGCCGGATGGGGAGATGTAAAGCTGGCGCGGCGGGCCTTGCTTATGTGCCTCGAATATTGGGGAGGGCTCCGCGCGCCGCAAGGTCTGCCCGCGCGCGCACTGCTCAGCTTGTCGGGTCAGGCAGAATTTTGGCGACCGCCTTGGCAGCTTCGCCCGCGGCAATGTCCGCCACCCGGCCCCAGGAGCCGTCAAGCGAACCTTCCTGGATCTTGTTGCGCTGGACCACCGCATTCTTCAGCGGCTTGCCATCTGGTCCAAGCACGAGCCAGCGGATCGTGATGGGCTGCTTACCGCTCTCGGCTTCGCCAAGCTCAACCGTGCCGCGCACCGTGTACGCGTTGGGCTTTTTCGACTGGACCAGCTTCAAGCCCCGGGATTGCAGCTCACGCCGCATCGCCGCTGGCAGTGCCGAATTGCCGTCCCCTGGGGCGCCCGTGACTTTCGGCACAACGACGAGGATTTCCGAGGAGGGGCTCTGCGCGCTGGCAAGCTGGCTGCGCTCCTGGTTCGGCTGGCCGGTCGTCGAGGTCGCGTTGACGCTTCCCGTCGTTGCGACCTGCGTGGCCGGCACTTCTTTCTTCGGGAGCCACTGCCGCAGGCGATCCGCCGTGGTCGCGGCGATCTTCCGCATGGCCTTGTCATCGACCGCGGCCCACGGATCGCCGCTCACACGCTTCTCCACCATCTCCTCGCCGGAGAAGCGATGCGCGCGCTTCCCGCTCTTATCCGTGACGTCCCAAATATAGGAAACCTTGGTGCCTTCGGATTCCGGCGAGGCAACAAGGTACCCGCGCACCGTGTAATCCGCGCCGTCGCCCTTGACGGGAATTTTCTTCTCTTTCGCTGCCGTCTCCAGCATCTTGCCCATCTTGTTGGACACGCTGCCAGGTGCGGCTACCGGCGCGAGCGAGACAGAAGCAACTTTCTTCGTGGTTTGGGCTGGCGCGATTTCAGCGGGCGCTTGCGCTGTCTGATTGGAAGTCGAGCAGCCTGCCAGGACCATTGCCAGCAGAGCCGTCAGGAAAACTGGCGCAGCGCGTTTCGCTGCCGAGGATGCCGTGGTTGCGTTCACGCGCGTCACGTGATGCTCCCTTTGCCTTGATAGCTTTCGTCCCGGCCTCTGCGACCAGGTTAAGACGCGCACTGCATATGGTCCGAGACGATTCAAGCGTTAACGGCTATCAAGGTCCGCGTCTATATGCCCCTCACGTGTTGGATGTGCGGATCAACAAATCTGGCCGCGAAAACGCACACCAACCCGAGGTTTTCCACATCATAAAACAAGGATGGCGGAAATTTGGCGCCCATAGTCGGGTTGCTGACGGGCTTGAGCGCGCCGATAGCTGAAGAAAAGTGATTCGTTTTGAAACGTGCAGAGGGCGAGATCGGTAACATGGCGAAGGCCGACGGCTTTGAGACGGGCGCGCGCATAAGCCGGCAAGTCGAAATGCGGTCGCGCGCCGCCGGACGGGATATGGAACAGCGCCTCGTTGTCAGGCGCCTGCGTCAGGAAGGACGCCTTGAAGTCCTCGCCGACCTCGTAGACCTCCGCCGATATCGTCGGGCCAATGGCGGCGTGGATGTGCTCCCGCCGCGCGCCGAGAGCTTCCATTTCCCGGATCGTCGCTTCGAGCACGCCGCCAAGCGCACCACGCCACCCGGCATGGGCCGCGCCGACAACGCTTGCCTCGGCATCAGCGAATAGCACCGGCGCGCAGTCTGCCGCGAGGACACCCACGGCGAGGCCAGGTTCGCGCGTCACGATCGCGTCGGCTTCCGGCGGCTTATCGGCCGGCCAAGGCTCGCGCGTGACGGCAACGGTCGGCGTGTGAGCCTGTCGGGGCGTTATGAGCCGCTCGGGCTCGACGCCCAGGTCGGCAGCCGTGCGCGCGCGGTTTTCCAGCACGGCGGTGCGGGCGTCACCCGAGCCCAAACCGCAGTTGCGGGAAGCATAGATGCCGCTGGAGACGCCGCCTTCGCGCGTGAAGAAGCCGTGGCGAATGCCAGGCAGGGCTTTCAACAGGTCCGCTTCGATCATTGCTGCTCTCCGAAGGGTGGCGGCGCCTCACTCAGGCCGGCCGTGACCGCCATCACCTTGAACAACTCGCCCATTTGCGTCGGGTCCACGAGCCGGCGCGCGCCGGACATGATGCTTTGCTGTTGTGCCGGAGTTCCCGCGCGCAGAAGGGTCTGGCAGCGTGCTTCAAGGCCGAGTTGCAGGAGAAAACGGCCCTGAGCCATCGGGCCGAAGGCGCCCAGCCCTGCCATGTCCGCCTGCTTTGCGAGCGCGCGGAAATCGACATGTGCGGTAAGGTCGTGCTGGCCGGGGGCGTCGAACACACCCGCGTAGCGATGGCCGGAGACGGCCTGAAGGGTGTCCCCGGCAGCCGCCTCGCCATGACCGTAGTCGATGAACAGCGCCGCCTGCGGCTGGGCGTCACCGCGCGCCCTGATTGCGGCAAGCAAGCCCGTCGCGTCCGAGCGAAGCTCGGCGATGTCGCCGTCCGCCGGATCGCATGGAAGCAGGTTCTGCTCAGCTGTGGACAGTTCGGCAAGGCTGCCTTCGCAGAAAAGAAAGCCCTGATCGGGGTCATGAGCAACGCACCGCTCGCGCCATTCGCCGTCGCGCCAGACAAGCTGCCGCACGGGCAACGCATCGAGGAACTCGTTCGCAAAAATGATCGCCGGTCCGTCGGGTACGTCGTTGATCGTGTCGTGCCAGGTTGTAATGCCGGTTCCCAACAGGCGCGCCTGCTCCGATTGCAGAACGGGCGATGTTTCGACCAGGTGCAGCGACAGTGCCTCCTGGAATGCCGGCAGCGCCTTCGCCGCACGCAGGGCATCCGCGGCGAGCGTGCCCCGGCCTGGCCCAAGCTCAATCAGCGCGACCGGCTTCGGCGCACCCATCGCCTGCCACACCGACGCGGCCCAAAGCCCGAGCAACTCGCCGAACACCTGGCTGATTTCCGGCGCGGTGATGAAATCGCCGCTCCGCCCGAGCGGCTGCGCCGTACGGTAATAGCCGTGCTCGGGGTCATTCAGGCAGGCGTCCATGTATGCGCTGACCGGAATGGGTCCGTCGGCCGCGATCCGCGCCATCAGCTTGCGGGCCAGCGGTGTCGGCTCGGTTGCGGCAGTCGCGGATTGCGGGGTCACGGCTTCAGCGGCCAGTTCAAATATCGGTTTCCAGGAAGTCGCGGGACATGGCGTAGGCCACCGCCTTAGCGACCGATCCGCCACCGGGCATCAGGGTGGCATGGTTTACGCCCAGCAGGTGAAGCTCCTTGCGCAGGTGCTTCTTGCTCTCGCCCGCGATGATGATCTTCTTCAGATAGGTTTCCGGCCGGCGCAGGAACAGGCGGAACTCGTCCAGCGGCACGTTGGAGTGGCCATGCACGACGAAATAGGAGTCCATCTGACTCTGCGGCCGGATATTGCGATAAGGCTTGAAGCACATCGGCGCTTCCGCAGCGGGGACCGGCGACGCGTTCGGGTCGTCGAGCTTGAGGCAATATTCGTCCCGGAACAGCGGGCTGTTGGTCATGGGGATCATCGCCAGCCGCGCAGCGGACTCGTTGAAATACCAGGGATTGAATACCCAGACCTGCCCATTGCTCGCCGACATGCTCTCAACAGCAAGGAACAGCGCCACCAACGGGTTCCCGTACCACTCCTGAATGCGAGTGGGCAGGCCCTGCTGGTGCCCGAGGATCGGCCACATCTCGTCCGGAATGCCGCCGGGCGGGATGAACTCCGCCGCGCGCAACCGGAACTCCCGCAGCAACTCACGCTCCAGCGCCGGATCGATATTGCTGCGGTAAAGCGGCGGCAGGATGCTGTCATCTTCCGACGCCTGGCCAAGGTACCACGGCCGCACGGGTGCATCCTCCAGTCCCACACTGAACTCGGTGGAGAAAGTCAGCTCGATGAATTCGCTGACGGTGTGGATGATCGGAGGTGCCATTGAGCGGCCTTTTCCGCGTCGCTTCCCATGCTACTGCGTGGCCAGCCATGTCTTGCGCTGTGCACGCGCATAAAGATAAAGCCCCAGCGCGATCATCGGAAGTGAATAGACCATGCCGGTGGACCAGTAGGCCGTCGTGAAGAACTGGCCGTAGTCCCATTCCTTAAAGAATTCCACGAAGATGCGTGCCGCGCCGTAAATCATCAGGAAGGCGCCCACCACGACGCCCGGGCGCTTGAGGGCGCCGCGCCCGTGCGTCAGATACCGTAGCGCGACGAACAGGACGATGCCTTCGAGGATCGCTTCGTAGATCTGCGTTGGATGGCGTGGCCCGACTGCGTGACCCTCGGCCAGGACGCGCGCGGGAAATTCCACAGCCCAGGGCACATCCGTCAGGCGCCCATAAATCTCGCCATTGATGAAGTTGGCGATGCGCCCAAAGAACAGGCCGAACGGCGTCGCGGCCGCGGCAAGGTCCATCACCGAGAGGACCGGAATGTTATTCCGCCGCGCGAAAATATAGGTCGCCACCCCGACGCCCAGCAGCCCGCCGTGAAACGCCATGCCGCCGCCCCAGACGGCGAAGATCTCCAGCGGATGCTGAAGGAAATAGCCCGGCTCGTAGAACAACACGAAGCCAAGCCGACCACCGACGATCACGCCGATCGTGCCCCAGATAAGGAAGTCGTCCACCTTGTCAGGACGGATCGGCGACTGCCCGCCCCAGATCGCGGTGTTGCGGGCGAGCGCCCGCATGTAGAGCCAACCGATGATAAGCCCGGCGAGGTAAGCCAGCCCGTACCAGCGAATTTCCACGGGGCCGATCCCGATCGCTACCGGGTCGATCGTCGGGAAAGGCAGGGCCATGAGCTGCATCGGCGTCTCGGTCATCACAATAACGGCTTGTAAGCGGATGTCGCGGTGCTTTGTAGAGCCTTTCGGCCCGAATTTGAACACCTTATCCGGAAGCGCGGCTCTCGGCGCCGGGGTTGATCCGGTACGGTCCCGGTTCCATAGTCAAAGCAATACGTCGCGCTGATGACAGCGCGGTGACAGCGCCGCCCAAAAGGATGGAACCATGACGCAGACGACCAACAAGTTGTTCGACGACTTCGCCAAGCTGATGACGGATGCGGCCGGCGCGGCGCAAAGTGCGCGGCAGGAGTTCGAGACACTTGCCCGGGCGCAGATGGAGCGCGCGATTCGCGAGCTTGATCTGGTGCAGCGGGAAGAATTCGAGGCCGTGCGCGAGATGGCGCAGAAAGCACGCGAGGAAAACGAGGTGCTCAAGGCGCGCATTGCCCGGCTGGAAGCTGCGCTCAATCTGCCGCCGGAGATGCCGGGCGAGGAGCCGGGCGGCACGGGACCGACCGTTTAGCGTTTCGGGGAGGCCGGATACGGCCGCCGTTGGGCGGACCGCATCCTGTTGCTCCGGGCCGCCTAGTTTGCGGCTTCCTTGATGTAACCGTTGATCTTCTGGGCCAGTGCCTGATCGGTCCGGCTCGCTGCGGCGATCTCGTTGTATTCCTGGATCGAGATGCCGTCCGTGTCCTTCACCGCCTTCGCCATGCGCTGGTTGGTCTGCTGCTGAAGCTGCTGACGCTGCTGGTCATTCGTCGTCTCGCCCATCTTGGACTGATACTCCGAACGGATGCCAATGAGCTTCACGGCGGCTTCTGCGAAGGACTGGAGCTTGGCGTCCGTATATGATTCCTGCGCTTGCGCCACGGTCACACTCGCGCCCATCGCGCCGCCCAGGCTCAGAGTTGCGGCGACAAAGAGTGCCGCCGGTAAACGGCTGTAAGTCATTTATCGACCTTTCCTGAATTCGCTGATAGTGCCGGGCCTGTCCGCCACGCGCTCAAGGCGCGGATTTATCGGACGCCCATCTATTAGGACAGTCCGGAGGAGTAATGAGTTCCCGCCAAAGACAAATTTTTTCCGCACCGGCTTGGCACGCCATGCGATTGAGCGGGTGAGGAGTACGTCGTGGACGAAACTAACGGCCTTATTGCAAGCGAAATTCCGCGCCTCCAGCGCTACGCGCAAAGTCTGGCGCGCGATGGCGAAGCAGCCGAAGACCTCGTGCAGGACACGCTGGAGCGGGCGATTCGCAAACAGCATCTCTGGGCCCGGCGCGGACCGATTCGCACGTGGCTCTACCGGGTTCTGCTTTCGGTTTTTCTGAACAAGTGCGCGACGAACGCCCGCCGCCAGCCCGATCTGGGCCTTGAGGACGGTCCGCAGCTTTGGCAGCGCCCGTCGCAGGAGGATCGGGCGCACTGCCGTGAGGTTGCGCAGGCGATGCAGCGCCTGCCTCATGATCAGCGCGCGGCAATCGCGCTCATAGCCGTCGAAGGGCTGGACTACAAGGACGCGGCGGCGATCCTCGACATCCCGCTCGGCACGCTGCGCTCGCGGCTCTCACGCGGGCGTCACGCCCTCCGCGCCATGTGCCCCGACCACGACGACCGGCCTCAAGCCGCAACGGAGAAACCTGTGTCCCACTGATTTCCCCGTGGACTGCTGCCGCGCCAGCTTGCGCGACTCAGGGGCGGCTGGTACCGGAAAATCAGTTTTGATCAAGTTACTTCGACAATAGATGGGGGCGGTTGAGCGTCACCCCTGTGTTTCACGGGGGGGCTGCAGCAGATGTGCGCGTAGCCTCGAGGGCAACAACGCGAAAATGGCGGGCAGAAAGACAGGGCATGGCATTTTCCCAACCGATTTACGAGCGCATTGCGCACCCGGTCGATCTCGTTGAGCAGATTGCCACAGCGCAGGACTGGCCGTTCGAGCGCAGCGCGGAAGATGAGCTGACGCTGGCCGTCGCGGGGTCATGGAGCGACTATCATATCTCGCTCAACTGGCGTGACGATCTCGAGTCGCTGCACCTGGCCTGCACCTTCGACCTGAAGGTGCCGCGCGCACGTCTCGACGAGGTCTATCGCCTGCTGGCACAGATCAACGAACAGCTCTGGGTCGGCCATTTCGATTTCTGGGCGTATGAAGGGCTGCTGCTCTATCGTCATGCGCTGCTGCTGACCTCGGCCGATCCGACGCCACACCAATGTGAGAGCCTGCTGCTAGCCGCGCTCGAGAACTGCGAGCGGTATTATCAGGCGTTTCAGTTCGTCGTCTGGGCCGGGCGACGCGCGGAGGAAGCGCTCGCCGGCACGATGTTCGAGACCGAGGGGCAAGCGTGATACACTGCCGGCAAAACGGAGCCAGCCTCTGATGCCGGAATATCCTGACTCGTTTTCCGTGACCGAACCGATTGTGCTCGTCGGCGCAGGGCGCATGGGCGGTGCCATGCTGAGGGCATGGCTGCGCGGCGGTCTGGACCCGGAGCAGATCTTTGTCGTCGATCCCGGCGCGCCGGCCGAGACGGTAGCGCTGCGCGACGAGCATGGGTTCAGCATCGCTGTCGACCCCGAGGGCGTTACAACCGTGCCGGGTGTGATCGTCATTGCTGTGAAGCCGCAGCAGATGGACAATGTGCTACCGGGCATTGCCCATCTGATGGGCGGACAGACGGTGGCGATGTCGATCGCGGCCGGACGCACGGTCGAGAGCATCGCCCGGCACCTCGGACCGAACAGGCCAATCGTCCGGGCAATGCCGAACACGCCTGCGGCCATTGGACGCGGCATGACGGTGGCCTATGCCAACGCCGATGTGACGCCGGAGCAGGCGCGGATGTGCTCCGAACTGCTCGGCGCGGTTGGCGAAGTCGGCTGGATCGAGGACGAGAGCCTGATGGACGCGGTCACGGGCGTGTCCGGGTCTGGCCCAGCCTATGTCTTCCTGTTGACGGAATGCCTTGCAGATGCAGGCGTTGAGGCCGGTCTGCCACGCGATTTGGCTGAGCAGCTGGCGCGGGTGACGGTCCAGGGCGCCGGCGCGCTTATGGAAGCCAGTGATACGCCGGCCGCGAAGCTGCGCGAGAACGTTACGTCGCCCGGCGGCACCACCGAGGCGGCACTGGCGGAACTGATGAGCGAACCGGGCCTTCGTGACCTGATGAAACGGGCCGTAGCGGCTGCCGTGCGCCGGTCGAAGGAGTTGTCCGGTTAGGAAATTCCCGATATGGCAAAGCCGATGGCGCTGTCGATGCGCTTATCGGGCGAGGTGTGATGAAGGTTCTGCTGACAGGCGTTGCCGGCTTCATCGGGTTTCATGTTGCCAGGGCGCTGCTGGATCGCGGTGATGAGGTCGCCGGCGTCGATAACCTCAACGACTATTATGATGTCCGGCTGAAGGAAGCGCGCCTGGGACAGCTCGAAGGGCGCAACGGCTTCCGCTTCGTACGTGCCGACCTCGCTGACCGCAAGGCAACTGCGGAAATCTTCCTGGAGGAGCGGCCCAACCGCGTGGTCCATATGGCCGCGCAGGCGGGGGTTCGGTATTCGCTCGAAAACCCGCATGCCTACGCCGATTCCAACATCGTGGGCTTGCTGAACGTGCTTGAAGGCTGCCGCTACGGCGAAGTCGAGCACCTCGTGTTTGCCTCCTCAAGCTCGGTCTATGGCGCGAACACGCGGATGCCGTTCAGCGTGCATCAGAATGTGGACCACCCGCTCAGTCTCTACGCCGCAACGAAGAAGGCGGGCGAGCTGATGGCGCACACCTACGCGCATCTCTATCAGTTCCCGGTCACGGGCCTGCGCTTCTTCACGGTGTACGGGCCGTGGGGCCGGCCGGACATGTCACCCTTTATCTTCACCAAGAAAATCATCGCCGGCGAGCCGATCGACGTGTTCAACCACGGCAAGCACAAGCGCGATTTCACCTATATCGACGACATTACCGAAGGCGTCGTGCGGACACTGGATCGGGTCGCCGCGCCGGATCCGGCCTGGGACGCTGCGGCACCGGACCCGGCCACATCGAGCGCGCCCTACCGGCTCTACAACATCGGCAACAATCAACCGGTACCTCTGATGACCTACATCGAGACAATCGAGCGCGCGGTCGGCAAGGAGGCAGTCAAGAACTTCCTGCCGATGCAGCCCGGCGACGTGCCGGAGACCTACGCCGATGTTGACGACCTGGCGCGCGATGTCGGCTTCCGGCCCTCGACCCCGTTGGAGGAGGGTATCACGCGCTTCGTCGCGTGGTACCGGGATTTCTACGGCGTGTAGGCTATTTATTGCTCAGTCAGGGGCGCGTCATTGCGAGGGCCAAAGGGCCGAAGCAATCCAGCGGTCAATGGCGAATGTTCTGGATTGCTCCGCTGCGCTCGCAATGACAAGGGTTTAGCAGACTCGATGGATCGCGACGCGCTGCCGAGGCAAGGAGGCGCTGATGCTCGGCTATCTCACGCTCATTCTTGTCTGCCAGTTGATCGGCGAACTCTTCGTCACCGCCCTGGCGCTGCCCGTGCCGGGGCCGGTGGCAGGTATGGCCATCCTGTTTGCCGGGCTGGTCGCGCGCGGCGGCATCCCGGAGGATCTGGGTAACGTCGCGGACGTGCTGCTGAAAAACCTCTCGCTGCTATTCATCCCGGCGGGGGTTGGCGTGATGCTCCATGTCCAGCTTCTCCAGCGCGAATGGCTCTCGCTCACGGCTGCGCTCATCGTCAGCACGCTGCTAACCATAGGGGTCACGGCGGCGATCATGGCCTGGCTGCGACCGGGCGGGCCGGAAAAGGGTGAATGATGGACGGGCTTCAGGAACTGCGCGACATCTGGGTCTATCTGAGCGCCAGCCCGCTCTTGCACCTGACGCTCACGCTGGCGGCGTATCAGGCGGGGCTGTGGATCTATGAGCGCGCGAACCTCAACCCGCTGCTTAATCCGGTTCTGATCGCGGTCGTGCTGATCGTCGGGGCGCTGGTGGCGACGGGGACGGACTACAACACCTATTTCGACGGCGCGCAGTTCGTGCATTTCCTGCTCGGCCCGGCGACCGTGGCGCTGGCGATCCCGCTTTACCGGCAATTCGCGGAGGTCAAACGCTCGGCGGGCGCCCTGCTGGTCAGCGTCATCACCGGCTCGCTGACGGCGGCGCTGTCCGCGCTGGCGATCGGCTGGGCGCTGGGCGTCTCGCGGGATTCGCTGCTCTCGCTCGCGCCGAAGTCGGTCACCGCGCCGGTGGCGATGGGTATCACCGAGCAGCTTGGCGGCCTGCCCTCGCTGACGGCTGTTCTCGTCATCGTCACGGGCATCTCGGGCGCAATGCTCGGCCCGCCGCTCCTGAACCTTCTGCGGATCAAAAACTGGGCGGCGCGCGGCCTTGCGCTCGGCACGGCCAGCCACGGCATCGCCACGGCTCGCGCGCTCCAGGTCAACGAGATCGCCGGCGCGTTCTCCGGGCTGGCCATGGGGCTCAACGCGCTGGCCACGGCCATCCTGCTGCCGATTCTGCTCGGGTTCATTTTTTGACATAATTCACAATTACTTAACCTCCCCGGCCCCGGTCACCGCGAGTTCACCCAAGCGATCCAGCGGCGAAAGAGCGCTGGTTCCGCATCACCGCGGCCCGCCGCGCTCGCTGTGACGAGGCGTCACGCCCGCCGCGCAATCACCGGCATGACGTGACTCGGGGCAGCCCGATTGGCTTCAACAGGAGAGATGTTTGAAGAGGAATGTGTGCGTCCGCACAGGCGGACGGCTTGTGCTTGTTGCCGGCGTTTTGGTAACGGCAATGTTAAGTAGCGAGGCGATGGCGCGGCAATGCGGCGCCGCCTCATGGTACGGCGAGAAGTTCGCCGGCAAGCGCACCGCGAGCGGCGTGCGTTTCAATCCCAATGACATGGTGGCAGCGCATCGCAGCCTGCCCTTCGGCAGCCGGGTGCGCGTGACCGACCGGCGAACCGGGCGCAGCGTGTCGGTGAAAATCGTGGATCGCGGGCCGTATGCGCGCGGACGCGTGATCGACATGTCGAAGGCGGCGGCGCGCAAGCTCGGCTTTCTCCGGCGCGGCGTCACGCGGGTGTGCATTACGCGTTGAACGATCTTGCATAAGAGGGGGCGGCTGGCTTTATCCACTATTCTCGACAAAACCGATCTTGGCATACGACCAGAAGTCAGCCGCTTCCTTCTCGCGGTCTCCTAGAGCGTAAGTATAACGAACATGGAACAGCCACGCTGAAATACACAGAAGCTTTTCATTCAACCTCACGAATTCGTCCAAACGATCAATGTGATATTGGCGCTCATGTTTGTTTCTGTGGGCAATGCGATGGTTGCGAAGCGGAGTGAACTCAGCCCTTAGTTCTGCCAATTCCCAATCATTAGGAACCCAACTTTTCCTCGGCCAGAAAGTGCCAGATTTATGTGGCTCTGGCCATTTTTCAGGGAAATAGCACAGGAATCTACCAATATTATCTTTTGCTTGTTCTTTATTAGAGGCGGGTATCTTATCAAAGTCATCAATAAGACGGTTTTGCACAGGCTCTTTGGATAGGATTTTATGAATTGTCACCAAAGATAGCGCTTTTCCGTCATCATCCACTAAACGAAGGCAGGCCATCACGGTGTCTCGGAACAAAGCATCCAGAATGGCGAATAGCCGGCCTGACTGAGATAGCTTATGTAAGGCAGTTCGCCATTCGCCATCTTGCGCTGTGTAGAACTTGTGGAGCGTCAGGAAGTGAGACCAGGAGTTGCTGGCCATTTCCTGGTCCTCAACGAGGAGCCGAGTAATTTTGGCTCCTTCGTTGATTGTTTGTTCAATGTCGTTTGGCGTCATGCCTCTTGGGTAGCGCGATTCGGGATATGAGCTAAGGCTTCACATACAACTTCTCGCCCATCTCCCGAAACTTTTCGCTCATCTCTTCCATGCCCTTTTCGCGCGCATCCCCCACCGGCGCGTTCAGCTTCGCCGCGTAGTCGCGCACCTGCTGGGTGATCTCCATCGAGCAGAACTTCGGCCCGCACATCGAGCAGAAATGCGCCACCTTGTGCGCCTCCTTCGGCAGCGTCTCGTCGTGATATTCCCGCGCGGTGTCCGGGTCGAGGCCGAGATTGAACTGGTCCTCCCAGCGGAACTCGAAGCGCGACTTCGATAGCGCATCGTCGCGCAGCTGCGCCGCCGGGTGGCCCTTCGCGAGGTCCGCCGCGTGCGCCGCGATCTTGTAGGCGATCACGCCCTCCTTCACGTCGTCGCGGTTGGGCAGGCCCAAGTGCTCCTTCGGCGTGACGTAGCAGAGCATCGCCGTGCCGAACCAGCCGATCATCGCCGCGCCGATCGCGGACGTGATATGGTCATAGCCCGGCGCGATGTCGGTCGTGAGCGGCCCGAGCGTGTAGAACGGCGCCTCGCCGCAGGCCTCAAGCTGCTTCTCGACATTCACCTTGATCTTGTGCATCGGGACATGGCCCGGCCCCTCGATCATCACCTGGCAGCCCTTGTCCCACGCCACGCGGGTCAGCTCGCCCAGCGTCTCCAGCTCCGCGAACTGCGCCTCGTCGTTGGCGTCGTAGATCGAGCCGGGGCGCAGCCCGTCGCCGAGCGAGAAGGTGACGTCATACTGGCGCATGATGTCGCAAATCTCGTCGAACCGCTCATACAGGAAACTCTCCTTGTGCCCGGCCAGGCACCACTTCGCCATGATCGAGCCGCCGCGCGAGACGATGCCGGTCATGCGCTTGGCGGTCATCGGCACATAAGCCAGCCGCACGCCGGCATGGATGGTGAAGTAGTCCACGCCCTGCTCGCACTGCTCGATCAGCGTGTCCTTGTAGACTTCCCAGTCCAGCTTGACCGGATCGCCGCCCACCTTCTCCAGCGCCTGGTAGATCGGGACCGTGCCGATCGGCACCGGCGAATTGCGCAGGATCCATTCGCGCGTGTTGTGGATGTTGCGGCCCGTCGACAGGTCCATGACCGTGTCCGCCCCCCAGCGCGTGGCCCAGACCATCTTCTCGACCTCCTCCTCGACCGAGGAGGTGACGGCGGAATTGCCGATATTCGCGTTCACCTTGGTCAGGAAGTTGCGGCCGATGATCATCGGCTCAAGCTCGGGGTGGTTGATGTTCGCCGGGATGACCGCGCGCCCGCGCGCCACCTCGTCGCGCACGAATTCCGGTGTGATGAAGGGCGGGATCGCCGCGCCGAAACTCTCGCCGTCGGCCAGCGCGGCTTCCGCGCGCTCCAGCATCTGCTGGCGGCCAAGGTTCTCGCGATGGGCGATGTAGACCATCTCGTCGGTGATGATGCCGGCGCGGGCGCATTCCATCTGCGTCAGCGGCTTATCGCCCGTGCCGCGCAGCGGCTTCTCCTTGTTCGGGAAGTCGCGGGCGAGCCGGTCGCCGGTCACGTTGCCGTTGTCCTCGGGCTTGACGTCGCGGCCTTCGTAGCGCTCGACGCCGCCGCGGGCCTCGATCCAGGCCTGCCGTGCGCGGGGCAGACCTTTCTCGACGTCGATCTCCGCCGTCTCATCCGTGTAGGGGCCGGAGGTGTCGTAAGCGTGGAAGAACGGCTGGTCCGGGTCGGACAGCGCGATCTCGCGCAGCGGCACGGCAATGTGCGGGCGGCCTTCGGGCGCGCTGTGCACCTTCTTGCTCGCGGGCAGCGCACCGGTGGTGACCTTCGGGGCGGTCAAGGACTTGTCGTGGACGTTCATGGCGATCTCCCTTACCGACGTCGTTGCGCTTCACGGGAGATCCGGGATTTCTGGGCAGAGGATGCGGTGGCTGACGAGGCTGGTCTCACCTTTCCGTCCCTGCGCCGGTATGACCCGGATCAGGTTCAAAGGGTCGCCGGATGGCACCAATCCGGTCTCAGCCTGCTGCCGCAGGCCCCCCTCGGTACCAAAGACGGTAGCACAAAGAGCGCCGTCCGCGCGACACCGAAAATCCGGGTGCGCAGACGGCGCCTGCTCGGCGACCGGTCTCACGGGAAAGACGCCACGCAGGGGAGAGGGGAGAACGCGACGCCTTATACGCGGCCGCCGCGCAATCAGCCGGCGGTCGGCGCATCGGAGGTGAAGAACGGAATTGTGCGGTCGGAGGCCGGGTTGCCTTCAATGCCCGGCCAGTTCGACTGAGCTTTGTCGATATTGCCCGGGATGTCCTCTTCCCAGAAGCCGACGACGTTCTCCGTGATGTTCAAATAGAGCTGGCCGTCCACGATGCGCCAGAGGTCGGGGTTGCCCGGGACCTTGCCGCCCTTGGCGACGCCGTATGCGCAGTGGCCGTCATAGGCCGGCACGTATTTCTCGGGGTTCGCCAGAAACTTCTCACGGTTCTCTTCCGAGGCGAAGGCCCAGGTCGCGCCGTTGTATTCCGCCGTGATGTCCTTGCGGCCCGGTACCGCTTCAGGCTGCTTTTCGCCCACCGGCGCCTGCTCCATCTCGAAATACGCGACAACGTCGTGGCCGCTGATCGCAAAGCCGGTTTCATCAACGTACTGTTCGCCGGCTTGCGCGGCGCCGGCCCAGGAGAGCGCGGCGACGACCGCGAGGATTTGCACGAAACGCATGATGTTTCTCCATGACAATGGGTATAAAGGGATACCCAAAAACATATGCGCGTGTGCTCGCAGCTGGCCAGTCAAACGGGATCACAACAGCGTGCGCAGCCGGCGCCGAGGGTCGGGGGCGCAGTATACCGCGCTTCTAGGAGCCCGTGCGCGGCGCGAAGAAACAACGCCGCGTGCCGTCCGGCCGGTGACAGCGCCAGTATTTGCCGTCTTCACTCGGCAGCACCCGCTCATAGGGCACCGTCTCGCCGATATGGCGGATTTCATAGCCCGTTTCACCGACGGCTACCTTGTCGGCTGGTATGGCGAAACAGTCATAGTCACCACAACACCACTCCCCCGTTACGGGATTGCGGTACTCACCGCGTGAAATCCAGCTATCATGCGCAAAACCGGCGGCCGACGCACCGATCAGGCACGCGCCAGCCATCAGCCCAGCGAGGCCGTGTCTCAACATACTCTTAACCCTGCAACCCAATTTTCCGGACGCCGCTTGAGGCTGGCCTGGAGGGTAGCGGCGCAGGCGGCGGGCGCCGCGGGGTCGTTCGGCCTTCGAGACGTCGTTGGCCCGGACGGGCTGCAAGGCTCGGCCAGCCTGACATTAAAGTGTAGCAAGGAAATGCTGCGCCGCAAAGCGGCGGCGCATCGGATGGCGCCCGCAACCTGTGGGTGACAGGTGCGAATGGTTCATGGGCCGTTGACGGGCGGCGCGCCAGTACGGCTTAATTCTCCATGATGGGCTGCGATTCGCGTTTGGCGTGGCAGCGCAGGGGTGCCGGCCGGCCAGGAACGCGGCAACCTGACAAACGCAGCCGGCCGACAGTGCGGCCCGGAGGTTGTGGCTCCGGGCGCACCGCTACTTTTAAGCGCATGAATGTGGCGGAATGTGATCGCTATCCCCTAGCGTGCAGTCCAGCGGTCGAACGCGAGATCAGTCGACTGCCTCGATGCGATCACGGTATAGGCGCACCAAGCGGTATTCATCGCTCATGCGACACACGTCTCCCCAGACACGCTCTAAATAAGCTTCCAGTTCGGCAAACTTCATATTGCCCAAACGGATGTGGATAATGCGGGGAGTTGGCATGCCTACGAACATAAAGTCGGAAAAATCAGCGTCTTTGGTAACAATGGTCAGGTCGCGTTCGTGAGCAAACTTGCGGATTTCATGGTCGAGCCATGAAGGGTTGATGTCATGCACAAACAGATATTGGTCGGTCGACCAGATTTTCAGCTTCCGTGGGAGATTGGCATCAATCAGGTACTTAGCCATCAGGCCGTATCTTTGAAGCTGTAGCGATGCTCCATCAGGCTTGTCGCAAAGGCCAAGCTCGCAGAAATGTCTTCGGGCTCCAGCATTGGGAATTGTCGCAGAATCTCTTCCCGGCTTTCGCCCGCACTGAGATACTCAAGAACGGTCTGAACAGTGATCCGCATTCCGCGGATCGTTGGCTTGCCGTTGCACAGTGCCGGATCTACCGTGATCCGATCCGCGTAGCTAGGCGCTTCAGTCGTACTCATGAGATTGCTCACCGAAATCTGTCTCGGAAGCCAACATACCAAAAATCACTCCGCCGCGCGCGGGGGGCGCGCCGGGCGCCGGTCCAGCAACTGCTTCAGATACTGCCCGGTATAGCTCTCGCCGACCTTCGCCACCTGCTCCGGGGTGCCCTGCGCGACGACGCGCCCGCCGCCGTCGCCACCCTCCGGCCCGAGGTCGAGGATCCAGTCCGCGGTCTTGATGACCTCCAGGTTATGCTCGATCACCACGACCGTATTGCCCTGCTCGACCAGCTCGTGCAGCACCTCCAGCAGCTTCGCCACATCGTGGAAATGCAGGCCCGTCGTCGGTTCGTCGAGGATGTAGAGCGTGCGCCCGGTCGCGCGCTTGGATAGCTCCTTCGCCAGCTTGATGCGCTGCGCCTCGCCGCCCGATAGTGTCGTCGCCTGTTGACCCACCTTGATGTAATCCAGCCCGACGCGCTTGAGCGTGTCCATCTTCTCGCGGATCGACGGCACAGCCTTGAAGAACTCCGCCGCCTCCTCGACCGTCATCTCCAGCACGTCGGCGATCGACTTGTCGCGGTATTTGATCTCCAGCGTCTCGCGGTTATAGCGGTGGCCGTCGCAGGCGTCGCAGGTGACGTAGACATCCGGAAGGAAGTGCATCTCGATCTTGATGACGCCGTCGCCCTGGCACGCCTCGCAGCGCCCGCCCTTCACGTTGAAGGAGAAGCGGCCCGGCTTGTAGCCGCGCGCCTTGGCCTCCGGCAGTTCGGCGAACCAGTCGCGGATCGGGGTGAACGCGCCGGTATAGGTCGCCGGGTTGGAGCGCGGCGTGCGGCCGATGGGCGACTGGTCGATGTCGATGATCTTGTCGAGATGCTCGACGCCTTCCAGCTTGTCGTGCGCGCCGGGGGTCTCGCGCTTGCCGTTCAGCTTGCGGGCCAGCGCCTTGTAGATCGTCTCGATCAGCAGCGTGGACTTGCCGCCGCCCGAGACGCCGGTGACGCAGGTCAGCGTGCCCAGCGGGATTTCGGCGGCCACGTTTTGCAGATTGTGCGCCCGCGCGCCGGTGATGCGCAGCCGCTTGCCCTTCTTCCCCTTGCGCCGCTTGGGCGGCACCGGGATTTCCCGTGCGCCGGTCAAATATTGGCCGGTCAAGCTGTCCTGATTGCGCATGATCGCCTCCGGCGGCCCTTCCGCGACGACATGACCACCGTGCACGCCCGCGCCCGGCCCCATATCGACGACGTAGTCCGCCGCAAGGATCGCTTCCTCGTCATGCTCGACCACCAGCACGGTGTTGCCCAGGTCGCGAAGCCGCTTGAGCGTGTCGAGCAGGCGGGAGTTGTCCCGCTGATGCAGGCCGATGGACGGCTCGTCCAGCACATAAAGCACGCCGGTCAGCCCCGAGCCGATCTGGCTGGCGAGGCGGATGCGCTGGCTCTCGCCGCCGGATAGCGTGCCCGCGCCGCGGCTCAGCGTCAGGTACTCCAGCCCGACATCGTTGAGGAATTTCAGCCGGTCGCGGATTTCCTTGAGGATGCGCGCGGCAATTTCCTGGCGCTGCGCACTGAGCGCGTCTGGGACATTCGCGAACCATGCCGCCGCATCGCGGATCGACATGTCCGCGACCTCGCCGATGTGTTTGCCGCCAATCTTCACGGCCAGCGCCTGCGGTTTGAGCCGGTAGCCGTTACAGGTGCTGCACGGATGGTCGGACTGATAGCGGCTCAGTTCTTCGCGCACCCACGCGCTGTCGGTCTCGCGCCAGCGCCGCTGGATGTTCGGGATGACGCCCTCGAACGGCTTGGTCGTCTCGTAGGAGCGCAGTCCGTCGTCGTAGACGAACGTGATCTCCTCCTTGCCGGAGCCGAACAGGATGATATCGCGCACCTTCTCCGGCAGGTCGCTCCAAGGTGTGTTCATGCTGACCTTGCAGTGCCGCGCAATGGCCTGAAGCGTCTGGGTGTAATAGGGAGTGGTGTTGCCCGTGCGCGCCCAGGGGGCGATCGCGCCCCTCTGCAAGCTCAGGTTTGGATCTGGCACGATCAGCGCCGGCTCGAACTTCAACTCGGTGCCGAGGCCGTCGCAGTCCGGGCAGGCGCCATAAGGGTTGTTGAATGAGAAAAGCCGCGGCTCGATTTCGTCGATGGTAAAGCCCGAAACCGGACAGGCGAACCGCTCGGAAAACATGATGCGCTCCGGCTCGCCCTTGTCGTCCGTCTTGTCCGCGAATTCCGCGATTGCCAGCCCGTCGGCCAGCCCCAGCGCCGTCTCGATGCTGTCGGCCAGTCGGTTGCCGAGGTCGTCGCGCACGACGATGCGGTCCACGACGACGTCGATGTCGTGCTTGAACTTCTTGTCGAGCGCTGGCGCGTCGGTGATCTCGTAAAACTGCCCGTCGATCTTGACGCGCTGGAAGCCCTTTTTCTGCAGCTCGGCCAGCTCCCGCCGGTATTCGCCCTTGCGTCCGCGCACGATGGGCGCAAGCAGATAAAGCCGCGTGCCGTCGGGCAGAGCCATGACCCGGTCGACCATCTGCGTGACGGTCTGGCTTTCAATCGGCAGGCCGGTCGCGGGCGAATATGGCGTGCCGACCCGCGCGAACAGCAGGCGCATGTAGTCGTAAATCTCGGTGACCGTACCGACCGTGGAGCGCGGGTTGCGGCTCGTCGTCTTCTGCTCGATGGAGATGGCCGGTGACAGCCCCTCGATGCTGTCGACATCCGGCTTTTGCATCATCTGCAGGAACTGCCGCGCATAGGCCGAGAGGCTTTCGACATAGCGGCGCTGGCCTTCGGCGTAGATCGTGTCGAACGCCAGGCTCGACTTTCCGGAGCCGGACAGCCCCGTCATCACGATGAGCTGCTCGCGCGGCAAATCCAACGAGACGTTTTGCAGGTTGTGCTCGCGCGCACCGCGCACTGACAGCGTTTTTTGCAGTGTCATCCGCGTACTCTTAACCTTTGACGCTCATTCTGGCGCGGTTGTCGTGCAGGCCGGCACCGACGCCGTGGTTTGGTTGTTTCCCTCTGCGGACCATGGTTGCGGCCTCCGCGATCAGCGGGTATCCCCACTCACGACCGAACCGGCCGAGCCCCGAGTCCCTTCCATGAGCCACGTTACCGCCCGCGAGGCCATGAGCGATAATGACGCCAGAAACGCCGCGCTGCTGGCAGATGTCAACGCGGCAAGCGGCTCCGCGCGCCTTGGCTGGGTGGTGTTCATCGCGTTGCTGGCCTACTTCTTCGTCACGCTGGCTGGCATCTCGCACGCCGACCTGCTTTTGAATAACCGCGTTACGCTGCCCATCCTGCGGGTCGAAATCGGTTTGCGCGGCTTCTTCATCTTTGCGCCGGCCATCCTGCTCCTTTTGCATATCAACCTGCTGCTGCAGCACGTCTCGCTATCACGCAAGGTGCGGGAGTTTCACGAGCGTGTCGCGCGACAGGAAGGCCATGCCTTTATTCGTACGCACCGGCTACGCCTTCAGCTTCATTCCTATTTCTATGTTCAGGCCATCGCCGGGCCAAGCCGGAGTCGGCTGTTTTCCGCATTCCTCCACGCGATGTCCGCAATCACGCTTTGGCTTCTGCCGCTGGCGTTACTGATTTATTTCCAGATCGTGTTCCTGCCGTACCATGATCTCGAGGTCACGACGGCGCAGCGGGCCTATATCCTGGTCGATTTCCTGATTTTCGCGATCTTCTGGATCTTCCTTCACTTCCCGGCCGCGCGCTACATCAACGGTCTCGGGCAAAGCATTATCTCGTATCCGCTGAGCTTTCTCGCAATGATTGTGATCTGGGTTGCGGCGATGTTCTTTTCCTTCGCGGTGGCTACGATCCCCGAAGAGGGCGTCGACAGGGTGATGGCGTCGATCGAGCGGTTCCGCACGCCCGTCCCTTATGGCGCGTCAGCGCGGGATGCGCAGCGGTTCGCCTTCCTCCCGACAGCCTATCTGTTCGAGGGAGCGGTGAACCCGGTTTCCGGCGAGCGGCAGAGTTGGTTCTCCCGCAATCTCGTCGTGTCCGACACGGACCTGGTAGGTCTCGCCGATGCGCCGCGGACCGGGGTGAGCCTGCAGCTACGGGGGCGGGATCTGCGTTATGCGACTCTCGACCGCTCGAACCTGGACCGCGCTGATCTCACCGGTGCCAACCTGGCGGGGGCGAGCCTGCGCGAGGCCAAGCTGGAGAATGCGCGGCTGGTCGCGGTCAATCTGGCCGGCGCCGACCTCACCCAGGCGCAGCTTCAGGCCGCGAACCTTAACGGTGCGGACCTGCGGGGCGCGACGCTACGCGGCGCGAATATGCGCTTCACCGAAGGCGACTATCAGCGCTGATTACTAACGCATCAGCACCTCGACCTGCTGGGCGCCACCGCCGGCAAGCTCGAATTCGCGGACATACAGCCGTCCGCCGTGCTGCGCTTCAACGCGGTATCTGCCGGAGGTGAGAATATGCGTCGGGAACGCGCCTGCGCTCCGCTCCACGACCTGCCCATCCGCGGTCTTGATTGTCCAGCGCGTATCTGCGATCGCCTCTCCGCCGCGTCGCTCCGCCAGTCGGAACGTGACCTTGCTCGCATCGTGGATCAGAATCACCTCGCTCAGCTTACCGGGCTTCACCTCGACCTGAGACTCGACGATGGCGTTGCTGTCGCCGTAGTGGCTGACGACGTAGTAGGTGCCCGTGTTGAGGCGGATGGCCGGGCCGGACCGGGCATTGGCGATGATGCGCTCCCGGTTGCCGAACTGATCCGTGCGATCGGAATAAATGTCGAAGCGGGCATCATCCATGTCGATTGGCGCGCCGCTGGCCTGCCGCGCGTTCAGGCGGACCGCACCGGCCTTCAGAATGAGCTGTTCATGCGCCGGTTGACCGGGGGTCACCTGAAGCCGCTTGGTCGCGTGCGCCAGCCCCCAGGAGACGTTGATGAAATAGTTGCCCGGTTTCAGCTCCAGCGTTGGCTGGGCGTCCTGCATTTCATGCAGCATCTCGTAGCGGCCGTCATCGCCGGCGCGGCCGGAGAACACCCGCCAGACGATCCCACGCGTGATACGCTCCTCGCTGCCGGACAGGAACGCCGTGAGCTTGATCGGGACCGGCGCCTCGGGGTCAACATTTTCCGGCACCACGGACTGGGTCGTCTGGGGCGGCGCGGTGATGCGTGCGGCGACGTCGGCCAACGCTGCGTCCAGCGTTTCGCGATTGCTGGCGAACTTGAAAATTCCGCCCGACGGCTCGGCGACGCAGGCCAGTTGCCGCAGCTGCTCTTCCTTGCCGGTCTTGTCGAAGGCAATGGCGTGCAGCGTCATCTGCGGCACCGACTGGGCAAGCTGCCGCGCGCGTGCGCAGGGGTCGCCCTCGCAGTTGTCCAGCCCGTCGCTCAGCAAAACAATGTGCTTACGGCCGGTCTCTTTCGCCATTTCGTCTGCGGCGGCGTCGAGTGCGGCAGCGATGGGCGTGGAGCCTTTCGGCGAGATATTCTTGACCGCGCTGGCATAGCCGGCGGCCTCGACCTCGCCGACTTCCTGGAGGACCGCGAAGTCATCGCAGCTCGCCTTTTCCTGGTGGCCGTAAGCCATCAGGCCGAGTTGGAAGGCGCCTTCCTGCTGCTTGAAGAAGCGCGCCAGGGCTTCGCGGGCATGCACGACCTTGTTCACGCCGTCGATCTGGCCCCACATGCTACGTGAGGAGTCGAGGATCAGCATGACCTTGTCGCTCTGCGCCGCGGCGGGCGCGGCGAACAGGGCAGTCGCACCGAGCGCCAGCACGCCCGCGAGAATGGGCTGAACTTTCATTTGCCTTCTCATCTGGCTATTCCGCCACGATCTCTACCACGGTCGTCTGGTTCGCCGAGACCGTAAAGGCTTGCCGCACGGTCTGTCCTTGCCGCTCCGCGATGGCGACATATTGACCGGCGCGCAAATACGGCTCGGGCACTGTTTCCGTCGAGGTGTAGATCTCTTCGCCGTTGCTGTCGCGGATCGACCAGTTGACGCGTCCGAGCGTCAGTCCGCCCTTGACCTTGACGAGGCCAAGCTGCGCGCGCCCAGCATTGTGGGTGAAGCTGAGGCTCCGGGTCTTGCCCGGCTCGATCGAGACCTCCTGCGTCTGCACGGCGTTGGCGAGGCCATAGGCGCTGACGACCCGATAGCGCCCGGCGGGGAGGAAGCCTTCGTACTGCGCCTGCGCGGATGTCTGGACCAGTTCGGCCTCGCCGCCATCCAGCCGGAACATGCGATAGACCACGCCGGCATCGAGCGGGCCGGATTGCCCTTCAAGCCGCGTCTCGATCTGCAGGCGGCCCGCGGGCAGGCTGAGCGAGGCGATCCGCTGTTCGCCCGCGCTGATCTCCGCGGTGGTGCTTGCGCTCGCCGCATCCAGACGGGCTTCGACGCGATATTCGCCTTCGGGCAGCGTGAACACGGGTTCGCGCTGCGCCGAGCGGGTCACCTCGCGCCAGCCATCGCTGTTGCGCGCATGGACAGAGAACAGGGTGCCTCGCGGTGTCGCCTCGCCGTCCGCCACGCGTGCTTCGACTCGCAGCGTGCCGGCGTTCAGCGCCAAATTCCGTCCGAGGATCGCGCCGGCTTCCAGCTCGACGGTGTCCGCGGCCTCGGCCAACCCGTGGCGTGCCACGACGCGATATGCGCCCGCGGGGAGATAGAAGCTCGGCTGCGGTTGGCTGGAGCGCGCAACGAGTTTTCCGGGTCCGCTGCCCTGTTCCAGTTGGTGCACATAATAAAACACATCGCCAACAGGCTCACCGCCCGCACGCGCTGCGCCCGAAAGGTTGAGCACGCCGGCATTGAGGTCGATCGTGATGTCCTGCGCGCGCCGCGGCTTCACCGCAATCTCCCGACTCGCGCTCACCGTGCCATAGTCCACCTCGACACGGTATGTGCCGGGCGGCAGATTCACCTCCGGCTGCGCGTCAGCCCCGCGCCAGACCTCGGAAGCGTCCCCGCCTGTCGGCTCCAGCACCCGCCACGCGAGACCACGCGTTATAGGCTCCTTGCCCTCGGCCAGGACGGCGCGCAGCGTCACCACCGGCGACTGGCCGGGGCGGAACGGATTGATGGCGGGCAGCGGCGGCGCATTCTTCTGCTGCGCTGCCCGTGGACGCGGCCTGGGTGCGTCCGGCGTCTCGCTGCCGGTGAGCGCGGTGCGGACGAACGTGATGACCTCGTCGCGGTTTTCGGTGTCCTTGTAGGCGCCGCCCGTGCCGTCGGTAATACACTGCAGCCCGCGGCGTGTCTCGGCATCGGCGTTCAGCGAAACCGCGTCGATGCGCACTCCGCCGGTGCGCTCACTGAGGTCGCGCGCGGCGGCGCAGGTGTCAGGGATGCAGGTGCCGGCTCCGTCACCTACCACGAGGATGCGGCCCCGGCCGCCCGCCGACTGGATCGCCTTCACCGCGCGCTCAAGCGCCGGAAACAGGGGCATCCGTCCGCGATCCGGTATGGCCTCATCCAGCGCTGCGTCCAGCGCGCCACGGTCCAGCGGCGCGAATGGCACCGCCTCGGTCACGGCCTCGCAGCCAGCATCCGGCTGGTTCCCGATCACGTAAAGCCCGAACCGCGACTGTGCTGCCAGGTTCTGGGCCGCGCCGGCCACTGCCTCGCGCGCGACTTGATACTTGCGCCCGCCTTCGATTGGTGCCCACATGCTGTTGGTCATATCGAGGATCACCACGCGACTTTGTGCGAGCGCGGAACCGCCTAACGGCCCCATCGCAGCAAGCGCGAAGAGCGCGGTCACAACGGCAAAAAACTTGATGAAAAGCCCTCTCATAGCGCAAACATTCCCCCGATTTCGCATAATGTCCAGCACTCTCCTCGCGTGGGCGCGAGTTGAGCGGACAAATGGGAGAATTGCATGACAAACCCCGTTATTGACCATCTGGGAAGCCGCCGTTCCGTGAAGGCTGACAACCTCACGGATCCCGGCCCCGACCAGCAACAGCTGGAAACCATTCTGCGGATCGCGTCGCGCGTGCCCGACCATAAGAAGCTGACGCCCTGGCGCTTCATCGTCATTGCCGGCAGTGAGCGTGCGGCGCTCGGCGAAAGGCTGGCGCATATCACGGCGGAGAACGAGCCGGAAGCCTCGGATGTGCGGCTCGAGATCGAGCGCAACCGATTCCTGCGCTCGCCTGTGACGATCGCCGTGGTCTCGCACACGATCTATCATCCCGCGGTGCCCGAGTGGGAGCAGATCCTCTCAGCCGGTGCGGCGTGCATGAATCTCGTGCACGCCGCTCATGCGCTCGGTTTCGCCGCGCACTGGCTCACCGAGTGGTACACCTATGACGAGAGCGCGCGCCACGCCGTCGGGCTGAACCCGAAGGAGCGCATCGCCGGCTTCATCCATATCGGCACGGCGAAAGAGCCGCCGCAGGAGCGCGACCGGCCGGACCTCGACACGATCGTCAGCTATTACGACAGCACGGCTCAGTGATCTCCCTTGCATGCATTTTGCCCGAAAAACCGGTTCCCATCCCGGATCAAGCCCGGGACAGGCTTTTTCGGAAATGCGCTAGTAGCGGAACTGCTCGGCGAGGATCCGCTCGTCCAGCGCGTGGCCGGGGTCGAACATCAGCTTCAGGCCGATGGAGCGCGCTTCGTGCACATCAACGCGCACGGCATGGCGGAACTCGGTGTGGTCCGCGACGGCCGCGACCGGGCGCTTTTCCGGCTCCAGCACCTCGATGCGCACATGCGCCTCGTTTGACAGCAGCGCGCCGCGCCAGCGCCGCGGGCGGAACGGGCTGATCGGCGTCAGGGCCAGCAGCGGCGCGTTGATTGGCAGGATCGGTCCGTAGACCGACAGGTTATAGGCGGTGCTCCCCGCAGGGGTTGCCACGAGCACGCCATCGCACATCATCTCGTCCATGCGCAGCTGGCCATCGACAAGGATCCGAAGCTTCGCCGCCTGATAGGTCAGCCGGAAGATCGACACCTCGTTGATCGCCAGCGCCTCGTGGGTGACGCTTTCGCGATCGCGCACCTTCATGCGCAGCGGATGGATGACACTCATCTCGGCCTGTTCGAGACGCTCCAGCAAGTCATCCTCGTGATACTCATTCATGAGGAAGCCGATCGAGCCGCGGTTCATGCCGTAAATCGGCACGCTGTGACACATGTGCTGGTGGAGCGTCTGAAGCATTAGGCCATCGCCGCCCAGTGCCACGATCACCTCGGCCTCCTCGGGCCGTACCTGGCCATAGCGGGCTGTCAGCCGCTCGAATGCCGCCTGCGCTTCCGGCGCTTCGCTCGCCACGAAGTGAATCTTGGTAATGTCGGAGGGGCGGTCGTGCATGGCGGCTCGTGATGGGCTATCTTCAGGGAAAGACTATAGACCTTCGAACAGGCGGCGTCAGCACCGCCGAACAGCCATGAAAAGGCGAAGCAAATGAGCGAAGCGCAAAGGAAGCAGCCGGATGCCGACCGTATGGTGATGATCTACACCACCTGCGAGACGCCCGATGAGGCCAAGACAATTGCGCGCGAACTCGTTAACCGCAAGCTGGCCGCCTGCGCAAACATCTTTCCTGGCATGACGGCGGTCTTCGAGTGGGATGGCGCCGCGCAGGAGGGGGAAGAAACGGCGATGTTCGTGAAAACGCGCGCGGGTCTTGCGGCAGAAGTGACTCAGGAGATCAAACGGCTGCACAGCTACGACGTGCCCGCCGTAGCTGTGCTTGAGGTGTCCGGGGGGAACACGGACTTTCTCGACTGGGTGGCGGAACAGACTGTTCCGCAGAAGTGACGCAGCGCCGCCATCAGGCGATCACCAGCGCGCCGACCAGAACGACCCAGATGGTAAGGCCGAGCGCCAGTCCGCGCCAGAAATTGACCGGCGTATTGCTTTCGGGCGTATTGCCCTGACATCCGAAGCAAGTGGCCATTTCCAGCCCTCCTGTTCACGTCTGTTACCCCGCCGCGGGCGGTCATGTTGCTCATGTGTTCAAGTCTACATGCGCCTGACACATGAACAAGTTAACTTGCTTCAATGTTCGTCAACTGCGCGTGAACCTGAGATGAACGCCCGACACCGAAAGGACAGCCGATGACCGACACCGCGCCCCAGATCGGATATGCCCTGCGCGCCGGCGATCCCAGCCCCAAGGCGCTGGAAGCGCAGCTGGACACGGCCGAGACCAAGCCGGTCGATCTGGTCGAGCTGCCGGTGTTCGAGTTGGCGTTGATGGTCGATGGGCGCATCCAACAGGGCGCGCTGGACGAACTGAAGAGCGTCTGCGGCGGCCGGGCGCTAAGCTACAGCGTTCACGGGCCGATCGCCATCAACCTGATGGATCATCCGGGGCGGAGCGCGCTTCATCTCGACATCCTGAAGGCATCCATCGAGATCACCGCCGAACTCGGCGCGCGGCACCTGGTGGTTCACACCGGCATTTCCAGTAACGGCTCGCGGGCGGAGATCGACGCGGCCTACGAGCGCCAGCGCGTGGCGCTGGAGGAGGTCGCGGGGATCGCGGCAGGGTCAGGCGTCGTCGTCTGCGTCGAGACGCTGCCGATGGAGCGCGCGGACCGGCATACGGCGCTGCCGTCGCGGCTGGCGTACGAACTCAAGCTGATCGACCACCCGAACATCCGCTGCTGCCTCGATGTGTCGCACGCCTACATCAACTGCGGCTTCCACGGGCGCGACCTGCTGGAGGAGCTGGCGCCGCTCGCGCCGTTCGCCGAGCATCTGCACCTGCATGACTCGTTCGGCCGGCCGAATGATATCCGCACCGTCTCACGCGCCGAGCGCATCGCCTACGGGCTGGGCGATCTGCATCTGCCGCTGGGCTGGGGGTCGATCCCGTGGAACGCGATCTTCAGCGAGCTGGATTTCCCGAAAAGCCCGGTGATGATGCTGGAGCTGCCGCCGCCGCACGCGGACGAGCTGGATAACTGCATCGCCACGATGCAGGAGTGGCGCGCGAAGCTGGCGGGGCGCTAGACATGATTTAAAGTCTAGTTAGCAGACTGAGATAACACCCCGATTAAGAGGATAATTTTATTAAAAAAGCCGACCAGAGGTTGTCGTTTCTGACTAAGATTGTACGCTCTCGGTCGCAGTGTCTTGTTCCGTGTAAATTTTAGGCCATCCAACGATGCATTGTGTAAAAAATAAAATGACGCATATTGTTATGCCTGCAGACAATACCCAAGAGACCAGTTCGTAACCCGGCCTCTCTGACGAAAGAATTGATAGAACTTGTGCAAACGTGAACGCTGCGAGTGGAAACACAGCATAATGCGCTAATCGCTCAGGTAGTTTGGTTAGCTCAGACATTTTAATAAATTTTTGTTACGTTTTGGTCTTAAAAGCGCTCCAGTGAGACAGGGTGTTGACGACGCAGAAAAATGCCTATCGAAACCCAAACAAGCATACATATAAAACTCGCTATACCCCAGCGAATATCTCCACTTGCTAATTGCAGCAGACCAAAAAAGGTAAACAATATTAAAAATATGGTTGCAATTAACCTGAGAAGTCTCATGATGTACTTTGGAGTCTCGTCTAATTCATGCCATTTCGTCGACTTCTGCCAGCATTCAGCGTGAGTCATGACTATCCTCCGCATCGTTACGTGAGGGTATCATAAATTGCAAAATAAAACCACAATTGGCACAAAACTTAAATCGAATGGGAAGATATGCTAGCCGTTTTTTTCCAGAAACACCAACAATAACGTGCCGAAACCCTCGGCGCTCCTCGTCCTTCGTGGGGCCAGTATCTAGAAATTTGTCAAAGCCACATATCGGACATTTGACGTCCACCTTGCCCGATATGGCCTGAAAAGAGAATGCTTTGGGCTCTGGTTCTTGGCTCATACAGAAACCGACGATTGATTCGCGCTCTAGTGAATCATCTTTGCAGATGCCTTACAACGTTCTAAAGGGCCACGGCTAGGCCAATTTTATCGGTGAGTGTTTAAATGACCAACACCGCGTCGTGAAGGGGTGTACCCTTGGAAGCCATCGGGGGTCAGCCACAAGGGCCATATATGCGAAGTGCGTTCAGACTAACTGGGCAGCCTTTGTGTTAGTATGTTTTTCTGTCAAGCAGCATCCGTTCGCTAGTAGCTACAATAATTAGGTTTTCTCCACTAACGTTGTTTTGTCAGAGAGGTATGGCATCCTACGCTGGACGCCCGCCGCGCGCGGGACCATATTCGCAGCATGGCTGAGACATCACCAACCGGCTTTTCCGACATATCGCAGGCGCTGATTGGCGGCCATCCGCTGATCACCGGCGAGCAGCGCGACTTCATCCCGCACCGGCCCGAGCGCCCGGAGAAATCCGAAGGCGGCGTCCGCTTCAAGCTCGCTTCCGACTACACGCCGCAGGGCGACCAGCCCGAGGCGATCAACGAGCTTGTCGAGGGCATCGAGAATGGCGAGCAGGACCAGGTGCTGCTCGGCGTCACCGGCTCGGGCAAGACCTTCACCGTCGCCAACATCATCGAGCGCACACAGCGCCCGGCGCTGATCCTCGCGCCGAACAAGACGCTGGCCGCGCAGCTTTATGGCGAGTTCAAGAGCTTCTTCCCGGATAACGCGGTTGAGTATTTCGTTTCGTACTACGACTATTATCAGCCGGAAGCCTACGTCCCGCGCACCGACACCTACATCGAGAAAGAATCCAGCATCAACGAGCAGATCGACCGGATGCGCCACGCCGCGACGCGCGCGCTGCTGGAGCGGGACGACGTTATCATCGTCGCCTCGGTGTCGTGCATCTACGGTATCGGCGCGGTCGAGACCTACACGGCGATGACCTTCACGCTGCATCCGGGCGACCGGGTGGAGCAGCGCAAGCTGCTGAGCGATTTCGTGGCGCTGCAATACACCCGCAACGACGTGGCATTCCAGCGCGGGACCTTTCGCGTGCGCGGCGACACGATCGAGTTGTGGCCGGCGCATATGGAGGACCGGGCCTGGCGGTTTTCGCTGTTCGGCGACGAGATTGAGGCGATCAACGAGTTTGACCCGCTGACGGGCGAAAAGACGGCGACGCTCGACAAGGTCAAGGTGTTCGCCAATTCGCACTATGTGACGCCGAAACCGACGCTCAACCAGGCGGTCAAGCAAATCCGCGAGGAAATGGCGGTGCGTCTGGAGGAGTTGAACGCGAACGGCCGGCTGCTGGAGGCGCAGCGGCTGGAGCAGCGGACCAACCACGACATCGAGATGCTGATCGCGACCGGCTCCTGCCCGGGCATCGAGAACTATTCGCGCTATCTCACCGGCCGCGCACCCGGCGAGCCGCCGCCGACCCTGTTCGAGTATCTGCCGGACAACGCGCTGGTGTTTGTGGACGAGAGCCACGTCACCATCGGCCAGCTCAACGGGATGTTCAACGGCGACTTCCGCCGCAAGATGACGCTGGCCGAGCACGGCTTCCGTCTGCCGTCCTGCATGGACAACCGCCCGCTGCGCTTCTCCGAATGGAACGAGATGCGTCCGCAGACGATCTACGTCTCCGCGACGCCGGGAAGCTGGGAGTTGGAACAGACCGGTGGCGTGTTCTCCGAGCAGGTCATCCGCCCCACCGGCCTGATCGACCCGGAGGTCGAGGTCCGCCCGGCGCGAACCCAAGTGGATGACCTGATCGACGAGTGCCGCAAGACCATCGACAAGGGCGGGCGCGTTCTGGTCACGACGCTGACCAAGCGCATGGCCGAGGACCTGACTGAATACGCCTTCGAGCAGGGGCTCAAGGTCCGCTACATGCACTCGGACATCGACACGATCGAGCGGATCGAGATCATCCGCGATCTGCGGCTCGGCGCATTCGATGTGCTGGTGGGCATCAACCTGCTGCGCGAGGGGCTGGACATCCCGGAATGCGCGCTGGTCGCGATCCTTGACGCGGACAAGGAAGGCTTCCTGCGCTCGGAGACATCGCTGATCCAGACGATCGGCCGCGCGGCGCGCAACGTGGACGGCCGCGTGATCCTATACGCCGACACCATCACCGGCTCGATGGACCGTGCGATCAAGGAGACGAACCGCCGCCGCGAGAAGCAGATGGCATTCAACGAGGCGCACGGCATAACACCTCAAACGATCCGCAAGAACATCGACGACATCATGGAGAGCGTCTACGAGCAGGATCACGTGACCGTCTCTAAGACGCCGGGCTTCGCCGAAGAAAAGCAGACCGACTACAGCGGCCACAACATGGAGGCGGTTATCGCCGACATGGAACAGCGCATGATGACGGCTGCGTCGAACCTGGAGTTCGAGGAGGCCGCGCGCCTGCGCGATCAGGTGAAGGAGCTGCGCGAGCAGTGGCTGCTCTACTCCGGCGACCCATCTGCCCCAGCCGCAGAGCAACAGCAGTCGTCGGCGGCGAAGGGGCGCTCCACCTCCGGCCGCCCCGGTACGCGGACCTACAAGTCGAAGAGCAAGAAGAAACGCTCTACTTGACGACCGTCAAACGCTTGTCCAGCACGCGCATGACCTTGTTGAGGTCGTTCCCGCGTTTCAGGATCAGCCCGGTCATGGCGATGACCAGATAGGCGCCCTGTTTGCGCGCGAGCTTCGGCCGTTTTTCGATGGTGTAGAGCGGTCGCTCGGAAGATCGGCGGAAGATGTAGAAAACCGCGCGGTCCTTCTGCATATCGATACCGTAGTCGCGCCATTCACCTTGCGCGACCATGCGGCCGTAAACCGAGAGAATGGCGCTGAGTTCGGCGCGGTTGAAGGCAACGACACTCGCCCGGCCATCAGAACCATTTGCGATGAGGTAGGTCTGGTTCTCGTGCGCCGGGCTGAAACCTATGGGCTCACTTTCGCTCATGGCGCCCCCTGTTTTTTGATTGAGCTTTCCATGATCGCTGGCCGTCCGGGAAATTTCAACCCTTGCCACAACGGCAAGAGCTTGGCCGCCTCCGTTAATATCCCGCATAAGAGAATTTTGCCGAATTTGATCCAGATCAAATCGTGATGCAGCGGTGTGTGTCACCTTGTCTTTACACTCAATATGTCAGGCAAAATGGACAGGCTGGTTATGCGCATTGTGCTCATTCATCCCAACTACCACTCGGGCGGGGCGGAAATCGCGGGAAACTGGCCGCCGGCCTGGGTCGCTTATATCACCGGTGCGCTGAAGGCGGCGGGCTACACGGATGTGCGCTTCATCGACGCGATGACGAACGACATTTCGGAGGATGAGCTGCGCTACATCCTTTCGCAGGAAAACCCGGACGTCGTTGGCACGACCGCGATCACGCCCTCGATCTACAAAGCCGAGCGCGCGCTGGAAATCGCCAAGGAGGAGCACCCGGACGCGGTGACGGTGCTTGGCGGCGTGCACGCGACCTTCATGTTCAAACAGGTGCTATCCGAAGCGCCGTGGGTGGATGTCATCGTGCGCGGTGAGGGCGAGGAGATCATCGTCGAGCTGATCCGCGCTATTGACGAGGGCCGCTGGCCGCAAGAGGCCGATACCATCAAGGGGCTGGCCTTCACGAAAGACGACCAGATCGTTGCCACGCAGGCCGCGCCGACCGTGAAGGATCTCGAAGCGATCGACCCCGACTGGAGCATCCTGGAGTGGGACAAATACATCTATGTCCCGCTTGGCACGCGCGTTGCGATCCCGAACATGGCGCGCGGCTGCCCGTTCACCTGCTCCTTCTGCTCGCAGTGGAAGTTCTGGCGCGACTATCGCGTGCGCGACCCGAAGGCGGTGGTCGATGAAATCGAGAAGCTGGTCGAGGAGCACAATGTCGGCTTCTTCATCCTTGCCGACGAGGAACCGACCATCAACCGCAAGAAGTTCACCGAATTCTGCGAGGAGCTTATCCGGCGCGGCCTGCCCGACAAGGTGAAATGGGGCATCAACACGCGCGTCACCGACATCTGGCGGGACCGGCACAAGCTGCATCTGTGGCGGAAAGCGGGGCTGGTGCATGTCAGTCTCGGCACGGAAGCGGCCGCGCAAATGAAGCTCGATCGCTTCAACAAGGAAACCACGATCGCGCAGAACAAGACGGCGATCCGGCTGCTGCGCGAGGCCGACATCTTCGTGGAGGCGCAGTTCATCGTCGGGCTTGAGAACGAGACAGCTGAGACGCTCGAAGAGACCTATCAGATGGCGTGGGACTGGCAGCCGGACCTCGCCAACTGGGCGATGTATACGCCATGGCCGTTTTCCTCGCTCTTCCAGGAGCTCGGCGAAAAGGTCGAGGTGTTCGACTTCTCGAAATACAACTTCGTCACGCCGATCATGAAGCCGGAGGCAATGGACCGCGGCGAGCTGCTGGATGGCGTGATGAAGAATTACCGCCGCTTCTACATGAAAAAGGCGCTGTTCCATTACCCGTGGCGGGGCACCGGCTTCCGGCGGCGGTATCTGCTTGGCTGCCTCAAGGCGTTCCTGAAGGCCGGCTTCCAGCGGACCTTCTATGATCTCGGTAAGGTCGGCTACTGGGGGCCGCACACCAAGAAGAAGGTGGACTTCCACTTCGACAACACCCGGCAGATCGCGCCCGCGCAGATGGATGACTGGGAGGCGGTCGCGGAGAAGCGCCGGCAAATCAAGGAGCGCACCGGAAAAACCGGCAAGAGTAGCGGACAAGGTCAGCCGGTTCCGGTTTCCGCTTGCGGCGGCGGCAAGGAGCAAATGGCCGAGAGCGTCGCGGCGGAGTGAGCCGATGAGCACGCACGGGAAAGCCCCGCCCTCGCATGTCGGGCCGAATGCTATCACTCAGGTAATCGCGGCCCTGCGCCATCGCCACGGGGAGCCCGTATGCGCCAAGGTCCTGGCCCAGGCCAGCCTCGTGCGCTACGCCGCCGAGGCCCCGTCCGCGATGGTGCACGAGGACGAGGTCGGCGCGTTGCAGCGCGCGGTCCGCGCAGAGCTTCCTCCCGGAGATGCGGCGGCTGTGCTGCGCGAAGCCGGATTGCGAACGGGCGATTACCTCCTCGCCCACCGCATTCCCCGCTTCGCGCAAGCCGGCCTCCGCCTGCTTCCAGCGCCACTGGCCGCACGGGCGCTGATCGGCGCGATCGGTGGCCACGCCTGGACCTTTGCGGGAAGCGGGACGTTCCGCGCCATGCCCGGGCACCCTCTCGCTGTGGAGATCGCCGGTTGTCCGCTTGTCGCGGGACAGTCCAGCCATGTTCCCCTCTGCGATATGTATGTCGGCGTGTTCCAGCGGCTGTTTGAGGTGCTGGTCTCGCCGCGTGCGCAGGCCGTGGAGACAGCCTGCGCTGCGATGGGCGCGCCCGCCTGCCGGTTTGAGATGTCGTGGGGGACGCAGCCGGTTCCGGTGGCGGACTCTGCGGCGCGCGATGCGCTAGCGGGTTAGGCCGCCTCGCTATAGCTCGCGATCTCGATGAGGTTGCCATCCGGATCGCGGATATAGATTGACTTGATTGGTCCGCGCGCGCCGGTGCGCTCGATCGGCCCTTCCTCGATCTCGACGCCCCGGGCCAGCAGGTTCTGCTCGACCTGTGCCAGAGAGGCCGTCGTGATCAGGCAGATGTCGCCGCTTCCGGGTGTCGGCGCGTTCGCCTTCGGCTCGAACTCCTTTCCGACCTCGTGCAGATTGATCTTCTGATCGCCCAGGCCCAAAGCCGTCCGGCCCCCGTTGTATTTAATCACCTCCGCGCCAAGCATCTGCTCGTAGAAGTCGCAGGTGCGCTCAATGGATTTTACCGTCAAAACAATGTGGTCGAGGCCGGTGATGTTCATGATCCGCTTCCCTGACTAGACGCCCGCAACGGGCGCTTTCGCCAGCCCCAGCAACGCCACATCCTGACGCGTTACCACCCCGGAAAAAACGCCGCCCATCCGCGCACGCATCTTGCCCTTGTCTTCGAAAGCGGCGCGAAAAGCTGAGTCATTGCACAGATTGTACCATCCGCTCACCACGCCGCCCAGAAGGAACGCACCACCCCACGCCGCGGTTGCAAGCACCAGATCGCCGGAGGCGCGGCCGAGCCAGCGCGAGAGCATCTCCACCGTGCGGCGAGCGGTCGGATCGGCGTCCACGCGCGCGAAAACGGCATCCGCTGCGATCGGTTCGCCGCCGGATAGCCAGGCGTAGAGCGCGCCAACGCCTGAGCCGCTCAGCACGTCTTCCAGCGTCGCAGCCCGCCCCGGCGACAGCGCCGCGAGCAGCTCGGCTTCCTCAGCGTTTGCAGCGGGCAACGACATGTGTCCAGCCTCGCTCGGGCAGGCGGTCCAGCCGTCGCCTGCGGGGATGGCCGTCGCGGCGCCAAAGCCGGTACCGACGTTCACGGCGACCATCCGATCCGGCGGCTCGGCCTCGTATCGCGGAACCGGGCCGATCTCCGCGACATCCGAATGCCCAAGGAATGGAAGCGCGAGCGCGACTGCCTGCAGATCGTTGAAGATCGCTGTGGGCACGCCACCGAGCTGGTCCGCGATGTGCGGGGCGGCGAGTTGCCAGGGCGCGTTGGTGAGCCTGACAACGTCGTGCTCGACAGGTCCGGCGGCGGCAAACGCGGCGCTTGCAATCCGTTCCCGGGTCTGCCGATCAAGGCGCTGCACGTAGGTAGCGAGCGCATCGTCGAACTCGGGGAAATCTGCGACCCGCAGATTGGCCGCAGTCTCGCAACGGCCATCTGGTCTGGCCAGGGCAAAGCGGGCGTTGGTTCCGCCCACATCCGCGACCAGACGCAGCGCGCCGCTCGTCGCCGTCACGCAGAGGCCTCCCGCCTGACGGTTTCGAGCGTGTCGAGATAACACTCCCGCCAATACGAGACGTCGTTCTCGCGGACTCTTTCCAGCAGCGCCTGGTGCCGCTCCTTGCGCTCGGCCAGCGGCATCGAGAGCGCGCGGTGCATGGCCTCGACCATCTCGTCAATGTCGTAGGGATTGATGATGAGCGCCTCTTTCAACTGTTCCGCCGCACCGGCGAAGCGCGAGAGGATCAGCACGCCCGGGTTCTCGTCATCCTGTGCGGCCACATATTCCTTGGCCACCAGGTTCATCCCGTCGCGCAGCGGCGTCACGAGCCCGACCTGCGAGCCGCGCAGCAGCGCCGCAAGAGTGTCACGCGGGATATGGCGGTGAATGTAGCGGACAGGCGTCCAGTCGTAGTTACCGAGTTCGCCGTTGATGTGCCCGGAAAGCTGCTCAAGCTCCTGGCGCATCTCCGCATAGGCCAGCACCTCCTCCCGGGTCGGCGGGGCGATCTGCATCAGCGTTACGGAGGTCCGGTATTCCGGGTGACTCTCAACCAGCCGCTGAAAGGCGCGAAACCGCTCGGAGATGCCCTTCGTGTAGTCGAGTCGATCGACGCCGATGATGAAGGCGCTGGCGATTGTCCGACGCTGCAGCGTCTGGATGTGGCGGTCGGCTTCCTCGGTGCGCGCCATGTCGCGGAAGCTCTCCACGTCGATACCGATCGGGAAGGATTTGATCAGCACGCTCTTGCCGTCGAGTTGCAGGCGGCCGTCCTGAAGCACCTTTCCGTCGGCGGCTTCATAGACGAACCGGCCGAAATTGCCGACATCCGCGTGGGTTTGCAGGCCGACGAGGTCATAGTCGAACAGCGCGCGAACCAGTGCCCGGTGCTTTGGCGCGGCGGCCAGCACATCGGGCGACGGAAACGGGATATGAAGGAAAAACCCGATCTTTTGGTCGACGCCGAGCTTCCGCAATTCGGAGGCCAGCGGAATCAGGTGATAGTCGTGCACCCAGATGATGTCGTCCGGCTCAAGCAGGCCGACGAGCTTCTCCGCGAAGCGGCGCACGGTCGTGATGTACCCTTCCCAGTGTTCCGGCTCGAAACGCGCGAGGTCCAGCCGGTAGTGAAACACCGGCCATAAAACGCTGTTGGAAAAGCCCAGATAGTAGTGCTGATACTCGCTCTCGGTGAGCGGCATCGTTGCCAGCGTGACGTTGCCGTGATGTTCCTGCGACAACTCGCAGGGTTCGTCATCCTCTACAATCTTCCCGGACCAGCCCAGCCAAAGCCCGCCGCGTTTTCTCAGTGCGTCCTGCAAGGCGACGGCGAGCCCGCCGGACTTTCCCCCTTTGGTCCAGTCGGCGACGCGGTTCGACACCACCACAAGACGTTTCATAAGACGCTCTCCCATGAGCGCGACAGCCGGGTCGCGCCGTTGATGATTCCGACCATCGAATATGTCTGGGGGAAGTTCCCCCAGAGTTCACCGGTCTGGGGATCGACGTCTTCCGAGAGTAGCCCAAGGTGATTGCGGCTGGCCAGAAGCGTTTCGAAAATCTCTCGGGCCTGTTCAGTCCGCCCGATCCGGGCAAGAGCATCCAGTCGCCAGAACGCGCAAATATTGAATGCGGTTTCCGGACGGCCAAAATCATCCGGCGCCTCGTATCGGCGCATGTGCGGACCGTCTCCAAGGACATTTTCCAACTGCTCGACCGTGGAAATGAAGCGCGGATCGCGAGGATCAATGAAACCCACTTCACCCATGAGAAGCACGCTGGCGTCGAGGTCCCGGCCCCCGAAACTTTCAACGAATGCACCGCGCTCTTCGTTCCAGGCATTTTCAAGGATTGCATTCTTGATGATCGTCGCGCGCTCCTCCCAGTAGCGGCCGCGTTCGCCTTCGCCCAGCGCCCGCGCGATCTTGCCCAGCCGGTCGCAGGCGGCCCAGCACATCAGGCTGGAGGAGGTGTGGACGCGGGCGCGCGAGCGCAGCTCCCACATGCCGGCGTCGGGTTCGTTGTAGAGGCGGAAGGCCTGTTCGCCCGCGTGCTCGAGCCGGTGGAAGTCCTCGATGCCGGCCTGGCGGTAAAGCCGCGCGTCGAGAAACGCCTGCGACGCGCCCAGTACGACATTGCCGTAAACGTCATATTGGAAATGCTCGTAGGCCTGATTACCGACGCGCACGGGCGGCATGTCGCGGTAGCCGGGCAGCGTATCGACGATGCGCTCCGACAGCTTGCTCTCCAGCCCGACGCCGAAAACCGGCTGCAAGTGATTGCTGTTCGTCGTGCTGACGACGTTCTGCAGCCAGCGAAAATAGTCTTCCAGCGTGTTCATCGCCGACAGTGTGTTCAGCGCGCGGACGACGAAGAACGCATCGCGCAGCCAGCAGAACCGATAATCCCAGTTGCGGCCCGAATGCGGGCTTTCCGGAATGCTGGTGGTCATGGCCGCGATGATTGCGCCGGTCGGTTCATAGGTGCAAAGCTTCAGCGTGATCGCCGCACGGATCACGGCGTCCTGCCATTCATACGGGATGCCGAGCGTGCGCACCCAGCCGCGCCAATACTGTGCCGTGCGCTCCTCGAACTCGCGTGCGGTCGAGCCGATACCGCCTTCCAGCGTCTCGTCCGGCCCGAGCATGAAGTTGAGCGTTTCTTCGATGATGAAGGTTGTCTCGTCGCGCACGTAGTCGACCGGCGCGTCGGTGGTCAGGCGCAGCGTGAAGTCCGGGCCCACGTAGCGGATGTGGTTCGAGCCGAAAGTGATGTCCGGCGCGATCGCGCCATAGTTGAACCGCGGGCGCAGGCATACGCGGATGCGCGGACTGCCGCTGACCGGCACCACACGGCGCACCAGCATGTTCGGCCGGAACAGGCGCCCCCGGGTCTCGAAGCGTGGGGCAAAATCGACAATCTCGATCGCGCCGGTGGGCGATTCGAGCCGCGTGCGCAGAATGGCGGTATTCTGGTCGTAGCTCTGGCTCCACGCGCGCTGATCCACCAGCTCGATGTCGAACATCCCGCCCTCGGGCGCATCTTTCGGCCCGCCGAGCAGCGAATGGAAAACAGGGTCGCCGTCAAAGCGGGGCAGGCAGCACCAGACGATCCGCGCGTCCTGGTCGATGAGGGCGCCAAAGCTGCAATTGCCGATGGCGCCAAGGTTCAGGCTGCTCAAGACGGACTCCTTGGGTGGGGACTTTCTCAGCGCAGCCAGATGGCCGCAGGTTTTACCTGGATAGACGCATGAGCGGGGCGCGCGGATTAATCGCCGCGCGGCAATCGCTTATCAAGTCTGCCTGAGAGACGCAACGCGGAGGCCGCGAGAGGTTAATTGCAGCTGTTCAAAGATGAGATTTTCGACGGAAGGGTTTTAGCCCCCGCCGTCGCCGCCGCCATCGCCTTCGCCCTCCTCGCCGAGTTCGGCGCCCTGGGTGAACTCGCGTTCGAGGTCGCGGACGAAGCGCTGGAGGTCTTCGGGGATCGGCATGCCGTAGGCCTGCATCTCATGGATGCGCTCCTGAAGCTGGAGATACAGCTCGTACCGGTCTTCCGGCTGGTGTTCCATCTGGTTGAGCAGATAGGAGATTTCGGCCTCGAACTCGTCGGCGTTCATGCGTGCCTCTCGCTACGGTGTTGGCGCTTGTCGGGCAGTGTTGCGCGTTTGGCGTGCATCTGGCAACCCTTTGACTTTCCCTGGGTGAGCCCAATGGAGGCCGGATGACGCCGGGCGCGCGCAATCTGATTACCGATGTGCCAGGGCTGCGGGTGGGCAGCGCGGAGGACGCGCGCCTGCGCTCCGGCGTGACAGTCGTGCTCGGCGAGGGCAGCTTGCGTGGCGCGGTGGATATTCGCGGTGGCGGACCGGGCACCCGCGACACCCACGCGCTGATGCCGGAGGGCGTCGCGGGCGAGCTTCATGCGGTCGTGCTGTCGGGCGGCTCGGCCTTCGGGCTGGACGCGGCGACCGGCGCGCAGGCCTGGCTGCGCGAGCGCGGCGCGGGCTTCGCCGTCGGTCCGGCGCGGGTGCCGATCGTGCCGCAGGCGATCCTGTTCGATCTGCTCAATGGCGGCGACAAGGACTGGGGCCGCTTCCCGCCGTATCGCGACATGGCCTACGCGGCGTGCGAGAGCGCGGGGGCGGAAGTGACGCTCGGCAGCGCGGGCGCGGGCTACGGTGCGACGACCGAGCGGCTGAAGGGCGGGCTGGGCAGTGCCTCGGCGGTGACGGCGGACGGGGTGACGCTGGGCGCGCTGGCGGTGGTGAACGCGGCCGGAAACGTGACGGTGGGCGCAACGCCGCATTTCTGGGCCGCGCCGTTCGAGATCGGGGCGGAGTTTGGCGGTCGCGGCTGGCCACAGGCGATGCCGCCGGACGCGCTTGAGCCGCGCACGAAGGCGGGCGCGCGCGCCGACGCGAACACGACGCTGGCGGTGGTGGCGACCGACGCCGATCTCGACAAGCTGGCGCTCAAGCGCCTCGCGATCATGGCGCAGACGGGGCTGGCGCGGTCGATCTATCCGGTGCACACGCCGCTGGACGGGGATATCGTCTTCGCGCTGTCCACGGCGCGCGGGCCGGCGGTGGAGCCGGTGTTCGCGCTGGCCGAGCTTGGCGCGCTCGCGGCGAATGTGCTGGCGCGGGCGGTCGCGCGCGCGGTCTATGAGGCGGCGGCGTTCCCCGGCGGCGACGGCCCGCCCGCCTACCGCGATGTTTATGCACCGGCCTGACATTTGCGCCCCGCCGCGCGCTGCGCTATCAGCGTCGGCAAATCCATATTTCCGAGGTAATTGAATGATCCCGCGCTATTCCCGCCCCGAGATGGCGGCCCTGTGGTCGCCCGAGACGCGCTATCAGATCTGGCTGGAGATCGAGACCGCCGCCACCGAAGCGATGGCCGAGCTTGGCATCGTGCCGGAAGAGGCGGCGAAGGCCGTGCGCGAGCGCGGCGGCTTCGATGTCGCGCGGATCGACGAGGTGGAGCGCGAGGTGCGCCACGACGTGATCGCGTTCCTCACCAGCCTCGCCGAGCATGTCGGGCCGGAGGCGCGCTTCGTGCATCAGGGGCTGACCTCCTCGGATGTGCTCGACACCTGCCTGGCGGTCCAACTCACCCGCGCGGCGGACCTGCTGCTCGCCGATCTCGACGGGCTGCTCGATGCGCTGCGCCGGCGCGCCTTCGAGCACAAGATGACGCCGTGCATCGGCCGAAGCCACGGCATCCATGCCGAGCCGACCACCTTCGGCCTGAAGATGGCACAGGCCTATGCCGAGTTCTCCCGCGCCCGGACCCGGCTGGAGGCCGCGCGCGCCGATGTGGCGACCTGCGCGATCTCGGGCGCGGTCGGCACCTTCGCCAATATCGACCCGCAGGTGGAGGAGCGCGTCGCGCAGAAGCTGGGCCTGACGCCCGAGCCGATCTCAACGCAAGTGATCCCGCGCGACCGCCACGCGATGTTCTTCGCCACGCTCGGTGTGATCGCCAGCTCGGTCGAGCGGCTGGCCACCGAAATCCGCCACTTGCAGCGCACCGAGGTCGGCGAGGCGGAGGAATATTTCGCCAGCGGCCAGAAAGGCTCATCGGCCATGCCGCACAAGCGCAACCCCGTGCTGACCGAGAACCTGACGGGGCTAGCGCGGGTTGTGCGCGGCTACGTGACGCCGGCGATGGAGGATGTGGCACTGTGGCACGAGCGGGACATCTCCCATTCCTCTGTCGAGCGCATGATCGGCCCGGACGCGACGGTGACGCTCGACTTCGCGCTGACGCGGCTGACCGGCGTGATCGACGGGCTGGTGGTCTATCCCGAGCGGATGCGCCAAAACCTGGAGGCAACGGGCGGGCTGGTCTATTCGCAGCAGGTGCTGCTGGCGCTGACAAAAGCAGGTGCGGCCCGCGATGACGCCTACCGGATGGTGCAGCGCAACGCGATGCGCGCCTGGCACGGCGAGGGCGGTTTCAAGGACAATCTGCTAGCGGATGCGGAGGTGACGGCGGTTCTGCCGCCCGAGATGATCGACGACCTGTTCAGCCTCGATCACCACCTCGCGCATGTGGATACGATTTTCGCCCGCGTTTTCGGCGAGGCGTGAGGCGAACTTCACTCTAGGTCATTGCGAGGCCCAGAGGGCCGAAGCAACCCAGCGTGAAGCGTATCGGGCTGGATTGCTTCGTCGCTTCGCGCCGGCCTTCGGCTCCGCTACGCTCGCAATGACCAATACCCTCGGTGGCCGCGCTACTCGCGCTCGGATTCGATCTGCTGCACGGCCTCATCCAGCAGTTCGACCATCGTGCGCCGGATCTGGTGGTCGGACTGGTCCACGCCCTTCTCGTCGAAGTCCCGGCGGATCTTGCGGAACACGTCTTCGTCGCCCTTCTCCTCGAAATCCGCCTTCACGACTTCCTTGGCGTAGACCTCGGCGTCGTCGCCGGTGATGCCCATCTTCTCCGCGGCCCACAGCCCGAGCAGCTTGTTGCGCCGGGCCATCGCGCGGAACCGCAGCTCCTCGTCATGGGCGAATTTGCGCTCGAATGCCTGCTCGCGATCGTCAAATGAACTCATCCATATCTCCCGATTCAGCCGGTCCGCCGCGGGTGCGGGACGCTTTCCTGATGGTGAGATAACGCGCGGCCGCGCGCAAATCAATTCCGCCAGCGCCGCCCTTCCACGCTTGACAACGGCGTTGTCTTCCCGATCTAGCTAGAGTACGATCCCGCGCAGATTGCTCGCGCGCGTGACGCGCGCCGCGCATGTCACGGGCTTCGATAGGACGGCGCGCCGCCCTCGCAGCGCCGCCATTTGTTTTTCCCGAACGGCACCCAACAAGGATCACGACCATGAACCGCCGCCGCCGCATCTATGAGGGCAAGGCGAAAATCCTCTATGAAGGCCCGGAACCCGGCACGCTGATCCAGCACTTCAAGGACGACGCGACCGCCTTCAACAACCAGAAACACGCGCTGATCGAGGGCAAGGGGGTGCTGAACAACCGCATCTCCGAGTACATGTTCACGAATCTCGAAGCGATCGGCATCCCGACGCATTTCATCCGCCGGCTGAACATGCGCGAGCAGCTTGTGCGCTCGGTCGAGATCGTGCCCGTCGAGGTGGTGGTGCGCAACGTCGCCGCCGGTTCGATCTGCAAGCGCCTTGGGCTGGAGGAAGGCACGCCACTGCCGCGGTCGATCATAGAGTTCTACTACAAGGCGGACGAGCTGAACGACCCGATGGTCACGGAGGAGCACATCACCGCCTTTGGCTGGGCCACGCCGCAGGAGATCGACGACATGATCTCCATGACCCAGCGGGTGAATGACTTCCTGAGCGGCCTGTTCCTCGGCGTCGGCATCCGGTTGGTGGACTTCAAGCTGGAGTTCGGCCGCCAGTACGACAACGACATGGTGCGCCTGATCGTGGCCGATGAGATCAGCCCGGACGGTTGCCGCCTGTGGGACATTCAGAGCCAGGAGAAGCTGGACAAGGACCGCTTCCGCCGCGACCTCGGCGACTTGATCGAGGCCTATCAGGAAGTCGCGCGGCGTCTGGGCATTCTTGTGGAGAACGAGCAGGGCAAGCACCAGGGGCCGATACTCGTCCGGTCGAGTTGAGTACCACGAGCGCAGGTTCACCGCAGGAGGGGCGCATGGCCATGACAGCGCGGATCTGGGTTACGCTGAAGTCCGGCGTGCTCGATCCTCAGGGCAAGGCGATCGCGGGCGCGCTGGACTCACTTGGCTTTTCCGGCGTCGAGGATGTGCGCCAGGGCAAATACCTCGAAGTCAAGCTCGACGCGCCCGACGAAGCGCAGGCCCGCCAGGATGTCGAGCGCATGTGCGAAGAGCTGCTCGCAAACACCGTCATCGAGACCTACCGTTTTGAGCTGGAGCAGGCATGAACGCCAGCGTGATCGTCTTCCCCGGCTCGAACTGTGACCGCGACGTGGCCCGCGCGCTGGAAGCCGCCTCCGGCCGCCCGCCGCGGATGGTCTGGCATGGCGAGACGGAGCTTCCCCCAAGCGATCTGATCGTGCTGCCCGGCGGCTTCTCCTACGGCGATTATCTGCGCGCCGGCGCGATGGCCGCGCATTCGCCGATCATGCGGGCGGTCGTGGAGCGGGCGCGAGACGGCGTGCCGGTGCTCGGCATCTGCAACGGCTTCCAGATCCTGACCGAGACGGGGCTGCTGCCCGGCGCGCTGATGCGCAACGCCTCGCTGAAATTCATCTGCAAGGACGTATATCTGCGCGTCGAGTCCACGGAGACCCTGTACACGCGGCCATATCGTGCCGGGCAGGTCGTCCGTTTCCCTGTGGCGCATCACGACGGCAACTATTTCGCCGACCCCGCCACGCTGCGGATGCTGGAGGGCGAAGGACGCGTCATCTTCCGTTATTGCGATGCGGACGGCAACGTCACGGCCGCCGCGAACCCGAACGGCTCGCAGGACAACATCGCCGGTATTTGCAGCGCAGATGGCCGCGTTCTCGGGCTGATGCCCCACCCTGAGCGGCTGGCTGACCCGGTGCTCGGCGGCACCGATGGCTTCCCCATGTTCCGCGCGCTGGCCGAAACGCTAACAGGCCGGGCTGGCGCGGACCATGCGATTCACGTATAGAGACAACCCTTGAGAGGCGGGCCATGAGCTTTGACGAACAAGTTGACAAGCTGAAAGAAGAACTGCGCACCAACCAGCTCGAGCCCGCTCAGCGTGCCGAGGCTGTCGCCACCCTCGTCAGCAAGTTGCAGAACAAAATAAGCAGCCGCCGGCTGGAATTCGCGCTCAACGAGACGCCGGGCAGCTACAGCCTGACCGTGAAGCACACGGGCACGAAGGAAGACCTGGCGGCGATCACGGTCAACGAGGACGGCAGCATCACCTTCCGTGCAATCGCGACCGATGAGGATGTCATGGACGACGATGATGACGAGGACCTCGGATATTTCCCGGCTTACGTCGAGTATTTCGACGAGGCGGAATTCCTCGAAGACATCCCCGAAGTCCTGAAGTTGGGCGTTGCCGAGTACGAACTGGATCAGGAAGAAGGCGGCGCCGGGGCCTGAGCCCGCGCCGCGGTTTCGTTTTCTCGGCCCGTCTCACAATGAGGCGGGCCGACGTGTTGTGCGCCATTTCAAAGTTGGAACGGTCTGCCGATGACCGCAACCACTTCACAAGAGATCACGCCGGACCTGATCGCCGAGCATGGCCTCAAGCCGGACGAGGCCGAGCGCATGGTCGAAATTCTCGGCCGGCAGCCGACGCCGACAGAACTCGGCATCTTTTCGGTGATGTGGTCCGAGCACTGCTCCTATAAATCCTCGCGCGTCTGGCTCAAGACGCTGCCCACCGAGGGACCGCAGGTTATTCAAGGGCCGGGCGAGAATGCTGGGGTGGTCGACATTGGCGACGGCGATGCGGTCGTCTTCAAGATGGAGAGCCACAACCACCCATCCTTCATCGAGCCGTACCAGGGTGCGGCGACGGGCGTGGGCGGCATCATGCGCGATGTGTTCACGATGGGCGCGCGGCCGGTGGCCAACCTGAACGCATTGCGCTTTGGCGCGCCGGAACACCCGAAGACGCGGCACCTGCTCTCCGGCGTCGTGGAGGGCATTGGCGGTTACGGCAACTGCACCGGCGTCCCGACCGTTGGCGGCGAGGTCAATTTTGACGCGCGCTACAACAACAACATCCTCGTCAATGCGATGTGCGTCGGCACCGCCCGCGCCGACAAGATTTTCTATTCCGCCGCGCGCGGTGCCGGACACTCAGTCGTGTATGTCGGCTCGAAGACCGGGCGCGACGGCATTCACGGCGCGACCATGGCCTCGGCGGAGTTCGACGACGACAGCGCGGAGAAGCGCCCGACCGTTCAGGTCGGCGACCCGTTCACCGAAAAGCTGCTGATCGAGGCCTGCCTCGAATTGATGGAAGGCGACGCGATCATCGCCATTCAGGACATGGGCGCGGCCGGGCTGACGTCCTCTTCCGTCGAAATGGCGGACAAGGGTGGGGTCGGCATCCGGCTCGATCTCGACCGCGTGCCGCAGCGCGAGAGCGGCATGAACGCCTACGAGATGATGCTCTCGGAGAGCCAGGAGCGCATGCTGATGGTGCTGCGTCCCGGCGCAGACGACAAGGCCGAGGCGATCTTCCGCAAATGGGGGCTGGACTTCGCCGTCATCGGCGAAACGACCGAGAGCGGGCGCATCGAGATCTGGCACAAGGGCGCGCAGGAAGCGGACATCCCCGTCCGCGCGCTCAGTGCCGGCGCCCCGGAGTATCAGCGTCCGTGGACGGCGCGCGAGGCCCCGGCCGTAGTCCGCGCGGCGGACGTGCCCGCGCCCGATAGCCTGCTTGGCGCGCTCAAGGCGTTGATGGCGGGTCCGCATCTGTGCTCACGCCGATGGGTGTGGGAGCAGTACGACCACATGGTCATGACCAACACCGTCCAGCGGCCGGGCGGCGACGCGGCGGTCATACGGGTTGGCGACTGGTCGAGCCGCAAGGCCGTGGCGCTCGCCTGCGATGTCACGCCGCGCTATTGTGCCGCCGACCCGGAAACCGGCGGCGCGCAGGCCGTTGCCGAGACATGGCGCAACCTCACCGCCGTAGGTGCTCAGCCGCTGGCGATCACCAATTGCCTGAACTTCGGTAATCCAGAACGGCCCGAGATCATGGGCGAGATCGCCCGATGCGTCACGGGCATGGGCCGGGCGGCGAAGGCGCTCAGCTTCCCGGTCGTGTCGGGCAACGTCTCGCTCTACAACGAGACGAACGGCGTGGCGATTCCGCCGACGCCCGCAATCGGCGGCGTAGGCCTGCTGCCCGATCTGGAGCGCATGGCGACGATCGCCTTGAAACCAGACGACGAGGTGCTGATCCTGCTGGGCGAGACCCGTGGTGCCCTCGGTCAGTCGCTGTATCAGGAGCACGCCACGGGCGCTTATGACGGCGCGCCGCCGCCGGTCGATCTCGATGCCGAACAGCGCGCCGGCGATCTGGTGCGGGGGCTGATCAGTGACGGTACCACCCAAACGGTGCACGATGTCGCGGACGGCGGCGTTCTGGTCGCGGTAGCGGAAATGGCGCTGGCTGGCGGACTCGGCGTGACGCTCGACACGCGCGAACTCGACATTCCCGCCCACGCCTTCTGGTTCGGCGAGGATCAGGCGCGCTATCTCGTGGCGGCGTCCGAAGACGCCGCGCAGAGCATCCGCGCCGAAGCCGAAAGGGCGGGCGTGTCGGCGCAAGCCATCGGCCGGATCGGGGGCGATGCGTTGGCGCTTCCCGGGGAAGCACCTCTCTCACTGACTGAACTGCGCCATCTTCACGAGGGCTGGTTCCCGTCCTATGTGACAAAAGACTGAGCGTCGGGGTCGGACATTCTTATTGGCAGTGCCGCCCTCGATGTGTATGCTCGTCGTCGTCTGAGGGAGATCACACATGCCGATGGAAGCCGCTGAAATCGAAGCGTTGATCAAGGCCAAGCTGCCAGATGCGCAGGTCACGATCCGCGATCTGGCTGGCGATGGGGATCATTATGCGGCGGTGATCGTCTCCGAAGCTTTCCGGGGCAAGACCAAGGTTCAGCAGCATCAGCTCGTCTATGACGCTCTGCAGGGTCAGATGGGCGGGGCGCTGCACGCGCTCGCGCTCCAGACCTCGGCACCGGACTAAGCCCGTCAGTTTACCAAATTCACCGCAAGTCGAAGGACGCAACGATGGACCAGCAGAACGTTCACGACTGGATCAAGGATCAGGTTCAGAGCAACGACGTTGTCCTGTTCATGAAGGGCAACCGCCATTTCCCGCAGTGCGGATTCTCCGCGCAGGTCGTCCGGATGCTCGATTATCTCGGCGTCGACTACAAGGATATCAACGTCCTTGATGACAACGACGTGCGCGAGGGCATCAAGACCTACACCAACTGGCCAACCATTCCGCAGCTCTACGTGAAGGGCGAATTTGTCGGCGGATGTGATATTCTGACCGAGATGTTCCAGGAGGGTGAGCTTCAGCAGCACCTGGAGCAAAAGGATATTGCATTCGAAAAGCGCTCGGCGCCGGCGTAATCGCCCGCGCTGACTCGCGCGGCCGAGGCCGTCCGGGCGCGGGTGCGGGAGGCAGATGGACGATCTCACGACGGACGACAATCGCCCGTCACTCATCGCGCGTCTTTCGCAAGCCGGTCGTTTCCCCTCAAGCCTGGCTGAGGACGCGACCGAGCCAGTCGACCTGCGGTCCCCCGCAGTCCCGGGCGTTTTCCGCATCTTCGCGGTGGGCGTGATGATCATCGGGGCCACCGTGTCACTCGTGCTCGGCCTTACCCTGCCGGTTATCGAACTCACCTATTTCTACGTCTGGTCCGACACGCATTCCTTTGTGTCGATCGTGCGCGCGCTTTATGCCGAGCAGGAGCTGTTCCTTGCCGGTATCCTTGTGGTGTTTTCGATTCTGTTTCCGGTACTCAAGCTGCTTTATCTGCTCGTCGCATATGCGACGATGGCAGCCGACGGGCGGGCGCGGCAGCGCATGTTGAACCGGATGTCCTGGTTGGGAAAGTGGTCGATGCTGGATGTCTTGGTTCTGGCGCTGGTTATCTTTTACGTAAAGGCCAGCGCGCTGACCGAGGCGGCGGCCCTGCCCGGCATCTACTTCTTTTGCGCCGCCGTGCTGATGACCATGATTGCCTACGCGCTTGTGGAGCACAGCCCGGGCCAGCGCCACGAATGACGCAGGCCCGGCACGCCGCTTAGCGGGAATAGAACTCGACCACGAGGTTCGGCTCCATCATCACCGGATAGGGAACATCGCCGAGCTGCGGGATACGCACCAGTTTCGCGGTCATCTTGTTGTGGTCAACGTCGATATAGTCCGGCACGTCACGCTCAGGACTTTCCACCGCTTCAAGCACCAGCCCCATGTCACGGGACTTCTCGCGCACCTCGATAACGTCGCCTTCCTTGCACCGAAAGCTCGGGATCGTGACACGCTGGCCGTTGACCTTGATGTGGCCGTGATTGACGAACTGGCGCGCGGCGAACACGGTCGGCACGAACTTTGCACGGTACACGATCGCGTCCAGACGCCGCTCCAGCAGGCCGATCAGCGCCTCGGAGGTATCGCCTTTCTGCCGCGTGGCTTCCTTGTAGATCGCACGGAACTGTTTCTCGGTGATGTTGCCGTAGTAGCCTTTCAGCTTCTGTTTGGCCCGGAGCTGCTCGCCATAGTCCGACAGCTTGCCGCGGCGGCGCTGGCCGTGCTGGCCGGGGCCATATTCGCGCTTGTTCACCGGACTCTTCGGCCGGCCCCAGATGTTCTCGCCCATACGGCGATCGATCTTGTATTTCGCGCTGATGCGCTTGCTCATCTGCTCTGACTCCCAAAGTCTGAAAAAGAAGGTTTCGACGGATTATGAAACGTTGCCTCCTGGCCCGCGCGGGCGGGTGACAGGCGATCCGACCGGATAAAAAGCGGAAGTCCTCAGGAGATCGCCACGGCAACGCAAAAGGCGGGCGCGCATCGCACCCGCCGTGTCGGTAAATAGACAGCTGCCAATGGTGTTGTCAACACGCGCCGCGCACGGGCACCCAGCGGTTATGACTTTTTGGCCTGCTTGAGATAGTTCTCGATCGCCGCGCGCACCTGCTTCCGGTCTTCCTCGGTGCACTCGTTCTTGCTCTCGTCAGGATCCGAGATGATCTCTGGTTCCTTGGAGCCGTCGCCTTTGTCGACGAACCGGACATTGCCGCTGAGCCACATCACCGTGAACAGGTGCAGCCGGTTGATGAAAAGGAGTTGTTCCTCGGTCCATTTATCCTTGGCGCGCTCCTGCCGCATCATGGTCAGGTAATTCTGGGCCTGGAGTTGCGGCAGATCGCACATCTGGGCGTGCGCGGATAGGCGGGCCACCTTGATGACTCGGCGAGCGTCATCAACAGGAACAACGATTTTCGACAGATCGGACTTGTCGATCTTCATCACCGAGCCGTCCGGACGCTTAATCTCGCTCGGGATGGTGGTCAGCGCGAAACCGGTGATGACGTTGACGGTTTTTTCGCTCAACTCGCCGCCATCCTGGGCGGATGCCGGACCGGCATAAACGCACAACACTGCTGCGGCTACAGCCAAGAATTTCGTCACAATCGAACTCTTCATCATTTGCCCCTGTCTCGCTTTCAAGGCGAGATGCCGCCCGTTCCGTCGGTCTGGCAATAGCACAATCGCGGCGGCACTATGACATTTTCGGGTTATCCCGAGAACCGCCTTCGTGGCGGCGTGTCAACGAAGCAACAATGCCGCGGAGCGTGCGGACCTCCTGGTCGGTGGCTCCCATTCGTTTGAACATATTCCGGATGCTACGCACCATCCGGGGGCGCTTTTCCGGCGGACGCAGAAATCCTGAGGCATCCAGCTCCCGTTCCAACTGCTCGAAAAAGCCGATCAGCTCTTCCTGTGTGGCGGGTTGGGCATCGCCCTGGCGCCACGGTTCGGCGGTCTTCTCGCCGCTTTCCTCGGCGTCCAGCCATGCCTTACGCCACTCATAGGCGATGAGCAAGACGGCTTGAGCCAAATTGATTGAAGCGAAAGCGGCCACGACGGGTGCACTAATGATCGCATCGGCGATGGCGATATCGTCGTTTTCCAGACCCGATCGCTCCTTTCCGAACAGGACACCGCAATTTTGGCGAGCTTTTGTCCGCGTCAGCATTTCGCCCGCCGCGCTCTCGGGACTAAACACGAGCTTGGTCATGTCACGGCGGCGCGCCGTCGTCGCGATGACGTAGTGCAGATCGGCGACGGCGGCTTTCAGGTCGGGAAACACCCTGGCGTTGTCGACGATGCTGAGCGCGTTCGCCGCATAGGACTGCGCCGCTGCATTGGGCCAGCCGTCGCGTGGGGCCACCACGCGCAACTCACCTAGCCCGAAATTGGCCATCGCACGCGCTGCGGCGCCGATATTGTCGCCGAGTTGCGGCTCGACCAGGATGATGGCCGGCGCTGTTGGTGGTCCGTCTAGCCCCTCTGCTGCGGGAGGGTGGCTCACATTGTTGTCGGGCATGTGGGGTGTCTACATAGGCTGTTCCGCCCCCGCAAGGCTTGGCCACAGGGGACGCGCGCATTATGCTGCGGCGCATCGAGTCGCAACACGCTAACCCGAACAGACCTCGCGCAAGGACGGATCATGGAAAAAATCAAGGTCGAAAACCCGGTCGTCGAGCTCGACGGCGATGAAATGACGCGCATCATCTGGCATCTCATCAAGGAGAAGCTGATCCTTCCGTATCTGGATATCGATCTGCGTTATTACGACCTGTCGATCCAGCATCGCGACGAGACTGACGATCAGGTCACCGTCGATGCCGCCAACGCGATCAAGGAGCACGGCGTCGGCGTGAAGTGCGCGACGATTACGCCGGACGAGGCGCGCGTCGAGGAATTCGGCCTGAAAAAGATGTGGCGCTCACCCAACGGGACCATCCGCAACATTATTGGCGGTGTGGTGTTCCGCGAGCCGATCATCTGCCGCAACGTGCCGCGTCTCGTGCCGGGCTGGACCAAACCGATTATTATCGGGCGCCATGCCTTCGGCGACCAGTACCGCGCGACCGACTTTGTCGTGCCCGGCCCCGGCAAGCTCACCATCAAGTTCCAGCCCTCGGACGGCGGCGCCCCGATCGAGCACGAGGTTTTCGACTTCCCCGGCGGCGGCGTGGCGATGTCGATGTACAACCTCGACTCGTCCATCACCGACTTCGCCCGCGCTTGCATGAACTATGCCTATGAGCGCGGTTATCCGCTCTACATGTCCACGAAGAACACGATCCTCAAAGCCTATGACGGGCGCTTCAAGGACATCTTCCAGAAGGTCTACGACGACGAGTTCAAGGACAAGTTCGAGGCCGCGGGCCTGACCTACGAGCACCGGCTGATCGACGACATGGTCGCCGCGGCCCTGAAATGGTCGGGCGGTTACGTCTGGGCTTGCAAGAACTATGACGGTGACGTGCAGTCCGACACCGTGGCCCAAGGCTTCGGCTCGCTCGGCCTGATGACCAGCGTCCTGACGACGCCCGACGGAAAGACGGTGGAGGCCGAGGCCGCGCATGGCACCGTCACACGCCACTACCGGATGCACCAGCAGGGCAAGGAAACCTCGACCAACTCCACCGCCTCGATCTTCGCATGGTCGCGTGGGCTGAAGCATCGCGGCAAGCTCGACGGTAACCAGGCGCTGACCGACTTCGCCGAGAAGCTGGAGGCGACGGTCGTCGAGACGATCGAAAGCGGCTACATGACCAAAGACCTGGCGCTGTTGATCGGCGATGAGCAGGGCTGGCTGTCCACAGAGGGCTTCCTCGACAAGATCGACGAGAACCTGCGGGCGAAGATGGCGGCGTAAGCCGCCTCAGTGCCCCGCGGGCAGTATGAGGAGCTGGAAGGCCAGCATCAGCGTGAAGGCCAGCGTCACCGCCGTGCCGACCGCCCCGCCCGACACCTCCTCCATCGCGTCAGGGATCAGCTCGGCGAACACCATCCAGATCATCGCGCCGGCGGCGATGCCCAGCCCAACGGGCAGGAACGGCTCGAACGCCTGAACGAACAGGAAGGCGGGCACGGCCATCAGCGGCTGCGGCAGGCTGGTAAAGATGCTCCAGCCGGCGGCCTTCCACACCGGCGTGCCGCGCGGCACCAGCACCAGCGAGATCGCCAGCCCTTCCGGCACGTTGTGAAACGCGATCGCCGTGGTGATGAAGATGCCCAGCGCCTCGGTCCCGCCGAAGGAGACGCCGACGCCGATACCCTCCGCGAAGGAATGCGCTGTCATGATGCCCAGGATCAGCAGCGCCTTGCGCGCATCGACGCCGCCGAGATTGGCGACCTCAAGGCCGTCGCCGGACGGGATCAGCCGATTGCTGGCGATGATCGCGCCCAGCCCGATAAGCACGCCGATCAGCGCGCGCTCCGCGTTTAGCGCCACGCCCTCGGCGATCAGACTGTGGCTCGCCGCCAGCATCAGGCCGCCCGCGACCGCGTTGGAATAGCCGAGCAGCGCCCCGCTCACCCGCCGGTAGACCAGGAAGGGCAGCGCGCCCACCCCCGTCATGACGGCGGTGATGAATGCGGCGATCAGAACGGTCCAGACGTTGATTTCAAACAACGGCGGTCCTTCGCGTGTTCAGCCGGTGGGCGCCGGAACGGTGAAAATAGCAACAGTTGAAGCGCGCTCATCTAGCTACGCGGCTGATGAACGCGCTTCAATGATTTTCGTTATCTGGCGCCGACAGCGCCTCAGTCGGTGATCGTCTGGGGATTGTCGCAGACGTCGGATGTGCCGGAGAACTGGTTCAGCGGGATCTTGAGGTAGGACACGCCGTTCGACTCCGGCTTCGGCGTCCGGCCGCCGCGAATGTTGATCTGCAGCGCCTCCAGCATCAGGTGCGGAAGCGGCAGTTCGGCGTCGCGCGCGTTACGGATGCGCACGTAGTCGTCCTCGCTGGGATTGTCGCGCAGGTGGATGTTGTTGCGCTTCGTCTCGCCGATCGTGGTTTCCCATTGCGGCTTGCGCCCGCCGCGGCCGTAGTCGTGGCCGACGAACACGCGCGTCTCATCCGGCAGTTCCAGGAGGCGCTGGATGCTGCGGTAGAGGTCCCGCGCGCTGCCGCCGGGGAAGTCGGCCCGCGAGGTCCCGGAATCCGGCATCATCAGAGTGTCGTGCACGAAGGCCGCATCGCCGACGACGTAGGTGATCGACGCAAGCGTGTGTCCCGGGCTGAACATAACCCGCACGGGCAACGACCCGATCTCGAAGGTGTCGCCGTCCTTGAACAGATGGTCCCACTGCGAGCCGTCAGTCGGGAAGTCATCCGGCAGGTTGTAGATGTCCTTCCAGAGTTTCTGGACCTTGACGACGTGCTCGCCGATGGCCGTCGGCGCGCCGAGCTTGCTCTTCAGGTACTGCGCCGCCGAGAAGTGGTCGGCGTGCGGGTGCGTGTCGAGGATCCAGACGACCTCAAGCCCGGCGTCCTGCACGTATTTGAGGATTTCGTCCGCGTTCGGCGTGCAGACCTGTCCGGCTTTCTCGTCATAGTCCCAGACCGGGTCGATGATCGCCGCCTTCTTCGTGTCCGGGTCAGACACGACATATTGCGCGCTGCCGGTCTTGGGGTCGTAGAAGCCTTTGACCTCCGGTTTCTGCTCCGTCATCCGTGATGCCTCCAAATTTTTGCGAGAGGGTTCCCAAGCTGGCGTTCATAACGCCTGAGAAGCGCCAGCGTTTCAGTGACCAGATCACGCAGCTTTCTGTTCCCGGGTCGGCGGCGCCATGAACTCGGGGCCGACCGGCTGCTTGATGTACCCGTCGAGGACGCGGTCAATGTCGTGGGCGGTTTGCTCGTCGATGTGGAAGTCGGCGATCTCTTCGACCGGGTTGAGCTGGCCCGGACGCCGCGCGCCCCACAGCGCCACACTCACGCCTGGCCGATCCAGCAGCCAGCGCAGCGCCAGATGCAGCACGCGCTTGCCGAAGCGCTCCTTGGCCAACTGGTCAAGCTTCTCTGCTGCGGTCAGGTACTGGATGAAGCGGGGCTGACGGAATTTCGGGTCGGTCTGTCGCAGGTCGTCGCCCTGGAACTCCTGATGCTGCGTCATCTTGCCGGTGAGCAGACCTCGGCACAGCGCGCCGTAGGTCAGCGTGGCGATGTCGTGCTCGCGCGCATAAGGCAGCACGTCGGCCTCGATCCCGCGCTCGAACAGGTTGTAGGGCGGCTGGACGACGTGGAGCGGACACTCAGCGCGGAAACGTTCCATCTGCTCGACCGAGAAGTTGCTGACGCCGACCGCGCGGATTTTCCCGGCGTCATGGATCTCCTTCATCGCCCCGGCGGTCTCCTCGATCGGGACCAGCGGGTCCGGCCAGTGCACGTGATGGATGTCGATCACATCGACGCCGAGCCGCTTCAGGCTATCGTCGACTTCGGCGGTGAGGCGCTCGCTCGTCGCATTGCGGTAGGGCTGGCGACCTTCCCATTCGAGACCGGCTTTGGTGGAGATTACCAGCTTGTCGCGGTCGCTCTGCGCGATCGCCTTGCCAACGATCTGTTCTGACCGGCCCATGCCGTAGACCGGTGCGGTGTCGATGAGATTGATACCCCGGTCAATGGCCGCGTGAATGGTGCGGATCGACTCCTGTTCGTCGGTGCCACCCCACATCCAGCCGCCGATCGCCCAAGTGCCGAGTCCGATGCGGCTGGGTTGCAGGTCCGTTCCGGGAATGCGCGTGGTTTCCATGAAAATTCCCCTTTCTGTTCGACGGGTTGTCGCTGAAGCGCGTTGCGGGATGTCCCTGGCGGCAGGGTTCGCGCGGGGCGGGGTGTTTCCCCGACCCAGTGGACCCCACCTTCCGCGAAAGGTGCGTGTATTGCTGCCAAGGGAAACCCGAGCAGGCCTTTGGGCGTTCCCTAACCACGCTGCCGCGCATTCATTGAGCGATACGGAAAGGCGATTTGATGAGTGATAACGAGGCCGAGGATCAGGATCGCCAGCGCCGCTGGAATATCATTTTCCTTGTCGTCGCAATCATCGGCGTTCTGACGCTTCAGTATCTTTACACGCAGTATCAGACAGTCGCGCAGATCCCCTATTCGCAGTTCGAGCAGTATCTCGACGAGGGGCGGATCAAGAGCGTTGAGGTCGGCGCTGAGACGATTCGCGGTGAGTTCACAAAGCCGGTCGATGGTCAGGAGTATTTTGTCACGCGGCGCGTTTCGGAAGACTTTGCGAGCCAGCTGCGGGACAAGAACGTCACCTATGACGGGACGGTCGAGAACACCTTTCTGGAGCAGATCCTGTCCTGGCTGATCCCCATCGGCATTTTCCTGGCGCTCTGGTATTTCCTGATCCGGCGCCTGGCACGCGGAGGCGGTATGGGCGGCGGGCTGATGCAGATCGGCCAGTCCAAGGCGCGCGTGTATTACGAGGAACAGACGGATACTGATTTTGATGATGTCGCGGGGATCGATGAAGTCGAGGAAGAACTGAAGGAGATCGTTTCCTTCCTCCGCTCACCGGAAGAATACCAGCGCCTCGGCGCGCATGTGCCCAAGGGCGTGCTGCTGGCCGGCCCGCCGGGAACGGGCAAGACGCTGATCGCGCGCGCCGTCGCTGGCGAGGCGAATGTCCCGTTCTTCTATATCAATGGCTCCGAGTTCGTGGAGATGTTTGTCGGCGTGGGCGCGGCCCGGACACGCGATCTGTTCAAGCAGGCCCGCGAGAAAGCGCCCGCGATCATCTTCATCGACGAATTGGACGCGCTCGGCCGCGTGCGCGGCGGTCCCGGCGCCATGCAGGGCGGCGGTCACGACGAGAAGGAGCAGACGCTCAACCAGCTTCTCTCGGAGATGGACGGCTTCGACCCCTCGGAAGGCCTGGTCATCATCGGCGCGACCAACCGGCCGGAAATCCTGGACCCGGCACTGATGCGCGCGGGCCGCTTTGATCGGCGCGTGATCGTCGACCGGCCGGACAAGATCGGACGCGCTGAAATTCTCAAGGTGCACGCCAAGAAGGTGAAGCTCGGCGAGGATGTCGACCTTGAGCAGGTCGCGGAGCTGACGGCGGGCTTTACCGGCGCCGACCTTGAGAACCTGGTGAACGAGGCCGCGCTGCTCGCCACGCGGCGCGACGCGGACGCCGTGGAGATGCGCGACTTCACCAATGCCATCGAGCGCGTGGTCGCCGGTCTGCAGAAAAAGAACCAGGTGCTGTCCGAGGAGGAGCGGCGGCGCGTGGCCTATCACGAACTCGGTCATGCGCTCGTGGGACTATCGCTGCCCGGCACAGACGAGGTGCACAAGGTCTCGATCATCCCGCGCTCGGTCGGCGCGCTCGGCTACACGATCCAGAGGCCCACGGGCGACCGCTACCTGATGACCCGGCAAGAGCTTCTGGACAAGATGTGCGTGCTGCTCGGTGGGCGCGCGGCGGAGCGCATCTTCTTCGAGGACATCTCGACCGGTGCGGCCGACGACCTACAGAAGGTCACGGACATTGCCCGCTCGGTCGTGACGCAGTACGGCATGACCGAGGGGCTTGGCCAGATTACATACGAGAAGCGTCAGGAGTCGGTCGGCGGCCTGCCGATGGCCCAGGAGCAGAAGAACTATTCCGAGGAAACGGCGCGCGAGATCGACACGACAGTGCGCGGACTGGTCGATGAGGCATTCGACCGGACAATGGATATCATCCAGAAGCAGCGCGACAATCTGGACGAGGCGGCGAAGGCGCTTCTGAAACAGGAGACAATGAACGCCGACGAGCTACGCAAGTATTTCGAGCTGCCAAAGGAAGAGACGGAGCGCGAGGAGGCGGAAGCGCAGACGGCCTGAGGGCTGGCGGGCTTTCGATCGATTAGAGCCACGTCAGGCCCGAGCACAGGCAAGTCCGGCAATGACGAGCGCCGGGTTGTTTCAGACCGATCGAAGAGCGCGCTAGAGCCTGTTCAATAAAAACCGGATCGCTGAACAGGCTCTTAATTATTGTTTTATCGCACTTTCTGACGCAAAACCGGTGCCCACTTTTGCAGAAAGTGCTCTAGCCTTGCGCGGCCGCGACCGCGGTGATGTCGTCGTAGGCATCGGCCAGATGCATCCGTACCAGCCCGGCGACGAGGCGCGGGAAGTCCTCGCGGTCGACCATCTCGGCCAGCTTCTCTGGTGTCTCGCCGAGTCCCAGGCGCTTTGCGGCGTTGAGCGAAGCCTTGTCGGCGAACGGATAAAGCTCCGGCCAGGCAAGTTGCGCCTCTCGGAAAAAGATGTTCACGCCGACATCACCAATGCCTTTGAACTCCTTGAGCAGCCGCCGCTCCTTGGACGGGTCGCGTTCCGCTGCCTCGCGCAACCTGCGAAGATCGCCGCCATACTCGGACAGTAGCAGGTCTACGGTGTCGCCCAGCATCCGCGAAGTGCTTTCGTCATAGCGCGCGTAGCCATTGGCGTTGAGCACCTTCACCCGCTCTTCCCAGGTCGTGTCGGCCATTTTCTGCGGCGTGGTCCAGCCCTCGGCGAACAGCGCCTTCAGCGCCTGGGTGGCCGCATCGGCACGGATGCGGGCGCTGTATAGCAGCGAAGCGCATAGCAGCATGAACAGCGGCGATGGCGTGTTCTTTTCGATCTCGATGCCAAGCTCGGCGGCGTAGGTCTGGCCGTATCGGTCGAGCAGTGCTCCCAGCATCTGCTTTTGCGCGTCTCTTGCCATGAACGCACCCCTTAAGCAGCGACTTGACCATGAACTCAAGCACGCCAGATGCGCCCGCGCCTTAACCTCAGGCAAACGCCACGTCGAGAAACATCATCATAACCAGGCCTATGGTCAGACCAAGCGTCGCCTCGTTCTCGAAGCCGTGGCTGTGCGTCTCGGGAATTATCTCGTGGCTGATGACATAAAGCATAGCGCCCGCGGCGAAGGTAAGCGCCCAGGGCAGCAGGAGCTGCGAAACGGTGACGGCATAGGCGCCAGCCAGCCCCGCGACGGGCTCGACCAGCCCCGTCAGCGCGGCGACCGTCACCGCATAGAGCCGGGAGTAGTTGTAGGACAGTAGCGCGACAGCCACGGCCAGCCCTTCGGGCGCGTTCTGCAGACCGATCCCTGTGGCGAGGGTCACACCCTTGGCGATGTCGCCGCTGCCGAAGCCCACCCCGACGGCCAGCCCCTCCGGGAGGTTGTGGATCGTGATCGCGAAGATGAACAGCCAGATTTTTCCAAGCCCTTTCGCCTCCGGCCCCTGATGGCCGAGCTGGAAATGTTCGTGCGGAATCCAGCGGTTCAGGCCGGCCACGAAGGCCACGCCGAGCACCACCCCCACAACCGCAATCCCGGCAGCGACGGCTGCGTAACCGTATTGCTCTTTCGCGATATCAACACCCGGGATAATGAGCGAAAAAAACGATGCGGCCAGCATCACGCCCGCTGCGAAACCGAGGAGCGTGTCATTCAGCCAGCGCGGGACGGTCTTGCCGAACAATACGGGTAGCGCCCCGACCCCGGTGAACAGACCGGCAGCCAGACTGGCGAGAAATCCCATCGTGACGATGTCCATGGTGCCGGCTCCTTGGCTTGGCTAGCGCATGGGCGCACTGATCGTTGTTAATGCCGCTGAACACCCGGCTAATGTCTGATCCTCGTGATGATTTCACGAAACGGCCAGTCAGTTCTGAACGCTGCGCTTGTGCCCCATCGGCTGCACGCCCTCTACCTGCCGATCGGAGAAGCCAAGGGTGTTGCACCGGTTCGTCGGCAGCCGGTCCTGTAATCGTCGTCCAACCGGTAAGGCGGGGGTGATGAAGAACATATTCGTTATCGGGCTGGAGCCATTCAATCTGGCACTCCTTGAGCAGATGGAGGGGGCCAAGGATTATGCGTTTCACACGCTGCTAACCTACGAAGAGGCCGTGCGCCCGGCCTCCAGCCATATCGAGTTCGACGAGCTGCTGCGCACTGCGGAAACGTGCCTGTACAATTTCGACGGGTCGGTCGACGCGATTATCGGGTACTGGGATTTCCCCAGTTCGGCGCTCGCGCCAATGTTGCAGAAGGAATTCGGGCTGTCCGGGCCGAGTCTGGAAGCGGTGGCGAAGTGTGAGCACAAATACTGGTCGCGCTGCGTCCAGAAAGAAGTGTTGCCCGACCTCCTGCCGCGCTTTTTTGCTGTGGATCCGTTCCTGGATGACCCGCTCGGGCACCTGAACCTTTCCTATCCGTTCTGGATCAAGCCGATCAAGGCGCACTCCTCCTATCTCGGTTTCGAGATCGCGGACGAGGCGGACTTCCGCGCCGCCCTTCCCATCATCCGCGACAACATCGCCGATTTCGCCGACGCCTTTAACGAATTCCTCCAGCGCGTGAACACGCCCCCGGAGATCGCGCCGATCGGCGGCTACTACTGCATCGCCGAGGAAATCATCTCGGCGGGCCATCAGTGCACGCTGGAAGGCTACGCTTATGAGGATGAGGTCGAGGTCTATGGCATCATCGACTCCGTCCGCGAGGGCGAGCGCCAGTCAAGCTTCGCGCGGTATCAGTATCCGTCGCGGCTGCCGGGCCAAGCGCAGATGCGGATGAAGGAGGCCGCCTGCCAACTGGTCAAGCACATCGGCTATCGCAACGCGCCGTTCAACATTGAATTCTATTGGGATTCGGGCACGGACTGCATCTGGTTGCTGGAGATTAATGCGCGGATTTCCAAGTCGCATAGCCCGTTGTTCATGCTCGTGGACGGGGAGACGCACCAGAAAGTCGCGATCGACCTGGCGATGGGCCGCAGGCCGTCGATGCCGCACCGGCAGGGGCACCATCGCCTCGCGGGCAAGTTCATGATGCGCGTCTTCGACGACTGCGTGGTCACAAGGGTGCCCGGGCCGCAAGACATCGCGCGCGTGATCGCGGAGTTCCCCGAGGGGATGGTCCGCCTGATGGTCGAGGAGGGGCAGCGTCTTTCGCACCTGCTCTACCAGGATAGTTACAGCTTCGAGATCGCCGAGATTTTTCTCGGCGCCGGCAGCGAAGACGAGCTCATGCACAAGTACGACAAGGTTTGTAGCTTGCTGCCGTTCGCATTCAGTTCGATCGAAGAGGCGAACACATGAAGGTGGCAGAGGACCTCCCCCATGAGGTGGAGGAGGAGAAAAACGTTTTTATCGAGATGCCGGATGGCGTGCGCCTGGCCGCGCGCATCTGGCGTCCCAAGGGGTCGGAGAATGCGCCGGTGCCGGCGATTCTCGAGTACATTCCGTATCGCAAGCGGTTCGGAACCGCCCTCCGCGACGCGATCACGCACCCGTACATGGCGGGCCATGGCTATGCCTGCGTGCGTGTGGACCTACGCGGCAGCGGCGAGTCCGAGGGCGTGCTCAAGGACGAATATCTTCAGCAGGAGCTGGACGATGGCGTTGACGTCATTCACTGGCTGACCGAACAGCCATGGTGTGATGGCAATGTTGGCATGATGGGCATTTCATGGGGCGGCTTCAATTCGCTCCAGATCGCCGCGCTGCGACCAGAGGCTCTCAAGGCGATCATCACCCTCAGCTCCACGGATGACCGCTATTCCGACGACATTCACCACATGGGCGGGTGTCTGCTGGGCGATAATCTGTCCTGGGCATCCGTCATGTTCGCCTATAATAGTCTGCCGCCCGATCCCGCGATCGTGGGCGAGCGATGGCGCGAAATCTGGCTGGAGCGCCTGGAGGGTAGCGGTCTGTGGCTGGAGAAATGGCTGCAGCACCAGCGCCGCGATGCATATTGGAAGCATGGCTCCATTTGCGAGGATTACGAGGCCGTGCAGTGCCCGGTCTTCGCCGTTGGCGGCTGGGCGGACGGGTATTCCAACGCCGTCTTTCGTCTTCTGACCAACCTGAAGGTGCCGCGGAAGGGGCTGATCGGCCCGTGGGGACACCGCTATCCGCATTTCGGCGTTCCCGGCCCGGCGATTGGCTTCCTCCAGGAGGCGGTGCGCTGGTGGGACCACTGGCTCAAGGGGGCCGATACCGGCGTCATGGACGAGCCGATGCTGCGCGTTTGGATGCAGGACAGTGTCCCGCCCACGACCAGCTATCAAGAGCGTCCGGGCCGTTGGGTCGCCGAACGCGACTGGCCGTCGCCGAACACCATTGACACGCACTGGGCTCTGATCCCGGCCGGCCTGGTACCCGAGACGCAACCGGTTATGCCGCCGCGCCTGGAGGAAACCGTCCAGTCGATCCAGTCACCGCTTACCGTCGGCATGTTCGCGGGCAAGTGGTGTTCCTACGCTTCCGGGCCGGACCTTGCCCATGACCAGCGGCAGGAGGACGGCGGGGCCCTGGTCTTCGAGAGCGAGCCGCTCGAAGAGACCATGGAAATTCTCGGCGCGCCGGTTATCGAGCTGGAAGTTTCGGTAGACCAGCCCGTGGCGATGATCGCCGCGCGAATTTCCGACACCCGCCCGAACGGCGAAGCGACCCGCGTCACCTACGGCCTGCTCAACCTGACTCACCGCAACAGCAGCGAGAACCCGGAGCCGCTGGAGCCGGACCGGAAGTATCGCGTGCAACTCCAGCTCAACGACATTGCGCATTCGTTCCCGCGCGGGCATCGCATCCGGCTGTCGCTGTCGACATCCTACTGGCCGCTCGCCTGGCCGCCACCCCGTCCGGTGCGGCTCACCGTCCATCTGAACAACTGCAGGCTGACGCTTCCGAAGCGCCCCGCGCGGCCACACGAGGATGAGGCCTTGCGGCCGTTCGAAGAGGCTGAAGGCGCACCGCCGCTCAAGCGCACGATGATCCGACCGGAGGAGCACCGCTGGACCCTCCACCGCGACTACGCGACGGATACGTCGGTGCTGGAGGTGGTCAACGACAGCGGCACGTACCGGATCGACGATATCGACCTTGTCGTGCAGACGAAAAGCGAGGAGTGGTATCGATCGCGCGGCAACGATTTCGATTCCGTGCGTGGCGAGACGCTCTGGCAGCGCGGTCTCCGGCGCGGCGACTGGGGCGCGCGCACCGTCACGCGGACGGTGCTCACCTCAAACCCCGAGTGGTTTCACATCCGGGCCGACCTTGACGCATACGAAACCGACGCGGAGGGCGAACACCGCCTGGTTTGCAAAAGCTGGAACAGCTGGATCCCGAGAGACAATGTCTGAATTTGATCAAGTGGTTGGGGTGCATTCAGAATTATTTTTGCAAAGCGCAGGTTTTAACATGGATCAATGTATCAGTGTAACGCGCCGTTTATGCTCGACACAGCAACACTGGGAAAGTCTGCCTGCTTGATGTCGCAGCCAGAAGGCGAATTTGGTATTTGACCGGCGAAATCAAGCAGTTGCGGCGTTCTCTGAGCGCGCTGAAATCAATTCACAGGAGCAGCAAGAATGTCGAGCGAGTACAAGAGTCAATCGGGCAACGGCAACCCCTTCGATCAATTTTCCAATCTTATGCAGCCCGCCCCGGAGATGTTCACACGCATGATGCAGCCGATGCTGTCGGCCAATGCATCGATGATCGAAATGCAGTCGAAGATGTGGCACACCGCCGCAGAGGCGTCGCGGGAGTGGTGCGAGTTCGTCAGCAAGCGGCTGGAGAAGGACGCTCAGTTCATGGAGCAACTGCGCAAGACGCAGACGCCGCAGGCTTTCATGGACACCTGCACGCAGTTCTCGAGGCGCATGGCGCAGGACTATCAGGAGGAGTTTAGCGAGCTGTCGCGACTCTCCAGCAAGGCCGCGGGCGGTACCAGCGAGGTCATGCGCCAGGCGACCGAAAGCATGTCGGCCTTGTCAGGTGAAGCCGCACGGACCTAAATTGGCGACCCAGAAAAACGATTCGATAGCAACGCTCTCGTCGCCAGTTCGGGAAGGTGCATAACATGACGTCAACGCTGCAGACCCTCGCGGGGTCGGAAGGCTTTCCGCGAGTCAGCCTCTTTTTTCCAACACATCCGACCTACCCGGAATGTCAGCAGGATCCGATCCGGCTGTCGAATGGACTGAAGGAGGTGGAGCGGCAACTGACACAGGCGGGCTGGCGCGAGAGTGATGTCGCGGAACTGGTGGCCGAGGCCGCCGCTCGCGACAAGGACGATGTGTTCTGGCAGTACCAGGACGAAGGGCTGGCCGTCTTCATCGAGCCGGGCAGCACACGCTGGGTGAAGTTGCCCCAGCCAGTCCCCGAGCTGACGGTGGTTGCCAACCGCTACCATATTCGCCCCCTCATTCCGATACTGCGCGACAAGGGCCGCTTCCATGTCCTCGCTGTGACGGAGGAGGGCGCGCGCTTCTTCAACGGTACGCAGGAGGGGCTGCGGCAAATCCGCGTGCCCGACATGCCGGAAAGTGCCGAGAAGGTGTGGCAGCGCACCGAATTCGACCGGGATGTCGGCTTCCACGCGCGCGACCGTGGCCAGCAGGTTGGCGGCACCGACACGCCGCAATTCGCCGCGCTTGGCGAAAGCCCGGACGACTACGCGAGCATCGTGCTTGACCATTACACCCGGGATATCGCCAAGGCGGTAGACGCGCATCTGGCGAACAGCGAGGCGCCGCTGGTCCTGATCGCTTTGCCGCGCACGCTCGGCTACCTGGCGCAGCACCTCGAATATCGCCGCGTCGTGCCTGACCATGTCGCCGCCGACCCCGGCCCGCTCAGCGAAGCCGAACTCCACGGGAAGACCTGGCCGGTCGTCGAGCCGGTGCTGACCAAAGAGCGCACGGAACTGCGCGAGCGGCTGCGCAACCACGTCGAAGGCGAGGTGCCTGACGTCACCCGTAACCTCGAAGGCATTATCAAGGCCACCGAGGAAGGCCGGGTCGATACCGTCTTCGTGTCCGCCGGCGAGACGGTCTGGGGTATCTACGATCCGACCTACCGCGTCATCCGCATCGACCACGCGGCATCCGCAGAGAATGAGGATCTGCTCAACTTCGCGGCGCTGCGCACGCTGGCGCAGGGCGGTGATGTTCGTACGCTGCCCGAAGATGTCCGCGAGCAGTTGGGCCCGGTGGCGGCGCTCTACCGCTACTGACTGCGAAGCTTTGACGGTTGTTAAAGCCTCGCGGTTGCAGCGCGTTATGCTTTCATCAGAAGGACCGGCAAAGGCGTTTCGGCCGACAGATCGAAACGCGCCGGACCGCCCCCTAGACCATACGGAGGGTATGATGAAAGTACGCGAAGCCATGCACGAAGGCGTCGAATGGGTCAGCCCCGACACGCCCCTGAGCGAACTGGCCCGCAAGATGCGCGAAGAAGACATCGGCGCCATTCCGATCGGCGAAAACGACCGGCTGATTGGCATGGTGACCGACCGCGACATCGTGATCCGCGCTCTGGCTGACGGGCGTGACATCTCCAGCATGACCGCCCGCGACGTGATGAGCGCGGGGATCGTCTACTGCCGCGCAAACGAGGAGCTCGGCGACGCGTTGCGCATCATGGAGGAGAAGAAGATCCGCCGGCTGCCCGTCATTGATGAGAACAAGCGCATGGTCGGCATCCTGAGCATGGGTGACGTCTCCAGCGCGGCTTCGCACGAATTGGCGGGGGAACTGGCCGAGGCGGTGTCTGCACACCACGCCTGAGCCATCACAGTAGCAATGGCCGGACTGGCAGGCATTCATGGCTCCCGATAACGACCGCGGCGACCAGCCGGATTTCCAGCGGTTGCGCGCGGAGATGGTGGAACGCCATATCGCGGCGCGCGGTGTCCGGGACATGCTGGTTCTGGGTGCCATGAACAGCGTCCCGCGCGAAAAGTTCGTGCCGGAGGAGCTGGCGCCCCACGCGTATGAGGACCAGCCGTTGCCCATTCCGGGCCGGCAAACGATCTCCCAGCCCTACATCGTCGCCTATATGGTCGAGGCGCTCGCCCTCCAGGGCGGCGAGAAGGTGCTGGAGGTCGGTGCCGGGTCGGGCTACGCCGCGGCCGTTCTCGGGGAAATCGCGAAGGACGTTTTCGCGATCGAGCGCGTCGCGCAACTCGCCACGACCGCGGCCGGCAACCTTTCGGACGCCGGCTATACCAATGTCCATGTTCGACATGCCGACGGAACCGAGGGTTGGGCCGAGGAGGCGCCGTTCGATGCGATCCTTGTATCGGCGGGCGCGCCACGCGTGCCCCGCGCGCTGCTCCATCAACTCAGGACCGGCGGGCGCATGGTCGTGCCGATCGGCACGGACCCGCGCGCCCAGGAACTTATCCGCATCACCCGCACGGGCGAGGACGATTACGAGCGGGAGGACATCGCCGATGTGCGGTTCGTTCCGCTGATAGGCCGCGAAGGCTGGGAACTGGAGGAAGAAGAGGCGCAGCGCTCGCGCCCCCGCGTGATCCAGAAGGCGCCGGCTGTCAGCATGTCGCTGCCCGGCGCGATCGCCAGCAGCGGCACCTCCTTCACCGATGTCGCTGACGCCGACCTGACGCCGCTGCTTGAGCGGATCGGCGATGCGCGCGTCGTGCTGATCGGCGAGGCAAGCCACGGCACTTCCGAGTTCTATCGGCTGCGGGCCGAGATCACCAAGCGGCTAATCGCGGAGAAAGGCTTCGGCTTCGTCGCCATCGAGGGCGACTGGCCGGACGCGGCCCGGATCGATCACTATGTCCGCCAGCGCGATATTCCGCCGTCAGAATGGACAGCGTTCTCCCGCTTCCCGACCTGGATGTGGCGCAACGAAGAGACTCGCGCCTTCGTGGACTGGCTGCACGCTCACAATACGGAGCGGCCCTGGGATCAGCGCGCCGCGTTCTACGGTCTGGACCTCTACAGCCTGTATTCCTCGGTCCGGCAGGTGGTCTCTTATCTGGAGGATGTTGACCCTGACCTCGCCGCGGTCGCGCGTCACCGCTATGGGTGTCTGACGCCGTGGGAGGCGGACCCGGCAGCCTACGGTCATGCGGCGCTGCTCGGCTACTACAGGAGTTGCGAACGCGACGTCACCCACATGCTTGTCGAGCTTCTGGAGAAGCGCCAGCAATTCGAACTTCACGACGGCGAACGCTTTCTCGACGCCGAGCAGAACGCGGCGCTCGTCAGGGCGGCGGAGCAGTATTATCGCACGATGTATTACGGCTCTCGGGCGTCCTGGAACCTCCGCGACTCTCACATGTTCGACACGCTCAAACGTTTGCTGGATTTCCACGGGCCCAAATCGAAGGCAGTGATCTGGGCGCACAACTCGCACACTGGCGATGCCTCGGCCACGGAGATGTCCTCGCGCGGTGAGCACAATATCGGCCAGCTCTGCCGACAGGCTTTCGGCGATTCCGCCTACAGCATCGGCTTCGGCACCTATGACGGCACCGTTGCGGCGGCATCGGAATGGGACGGGCCGATGGAAGTAAAGGCGGTGCGGCCGGCCCATCCCCAGAGCTATGAGCGGCTGTTCCACATGACGAACACCCCGGGCCTGATGCTCCCCCTGCGCAGCGATGCCAACGCAACCTCGCGGGAAGGACTGCTCAAGCCGCGCCTGGAGCGCGCGATTGGCGTGATCTACCGGCCCGAGACAGAGTTGGCGAGCCACTATTTCGAGGCTACGCTGCCGGAACAGTTTGATGAATACGTATGGGTGGATCACACGAGCAGTGTGACACCCCTCGACACGGCGATGCTCGAAGGGTTGCCGGAGACCTATCCCTTCGGCGTTTGAGGGAGCAGCGCATGACCGAGGAAGAGCTGCACGCCACCATCCGGGAACTGCTGGCCGGTCAGAAGGACATGACGATCGCCACCATCCGGCCCGACGGCTTCCCGCAGGCCACGGTGGTCAGCTACGTCAACGAAGATAGCGACATCTACTTCGGGTGCGGGGACCATTCTCAGAAGGCGGAAAACATCGCCCGAGACGATCGCGTTTCCTGCACGATCACGGCCCCCTACACCGACTGGAACGAAATTCGCGGGCTTTCACTCGGCGGACATGCCGCCCGGATCACGCAGCCCGATGAATTGCAGCGGATCGAGCAACTCTTTATCACGAAGTTTCCGCAGGTGATGGATTACGCCATTGGGCCGCCAGAGGGCGTGGCCTTTATTCGCGTCCGGCCAAAGGTTGTTTCCGTTCTGGATTACACCAAGGGCTTCGGTCACTCGGAACTGGTATATCTGTGAGTTTCAAGAGGCGGTGCAGCACACCGCAGAACGCAAGGAGAGATACGAGCGATGGAAGTTCCTCTGGAGCTGGCTTTTCGCAATATGGAGCACTCGGACGCCGTTGAAGAGCTTGTGCGCGAAAAGGTGGCGCATCTCGACAGGTTGTTCGAGCGGCTGACGAGTTGTCGCGTGACGATCGAGGCACCACACAAGCATCACCGCAAAGGTAACGAGTACCACGTGCGCATCTTCCTTGGCGTCCCGCAGGGGCAACTGGTGGTCAGCAGGGATCCGGGTGATGTTCATGCGCATGAAGACCTGCGCGTTGCCATCCGTGACGCCTTCCAGGCGGCCGAGCGTCAGCTCAAGGAGCATGCCGAAAAGATGCGTGGGGACGTGAAGACCCATGTGCCCCCGCTTCAGGGAACCATCGCGCGGCTGTTTCCGGATCAGGACTACGGTTTCATCGCGACGACTGATGGCCGCGAGATTTTCTTTCACCGGAATGCAGTGGTAGACTACGATTTCGACGATCTGGAGCAAGGTCAGCCCGTCGAGCTGGCCATCTGGAGCGGTGACAGCGAAATCGGGCCTCATGCCAGCACGGTGCGGCCGATCGGCTCGATGGAATACAACCCGGAGCGCGATATCACGCCCCGCTGAAGGTTGAAATCGCCTCAAGGGTTTAACACCGGGTTTCCCAAGTATCCAGTTGGCGGGATGCTGGTCCGGGACATCTTGCTACCATGTTTGTTGTGCCAAGATGGGTACGTGCCGGGGAAGTTCAGGGACTTTGGCTCTTTTAAGTCGGGTCCGGAGTGTTTTTCAGCCTGAAGAGGGAGGAGGAGTTATGAAGTTTATCGCTTGTTTCTGTGCCGCGCTGCTGATGGCGGCCGGCTTTGCCGGGTCGGCGTCCGCCGCGACGGATCAGTCCCAGGTTGGCCTGCTGCCGGTGCCGTATGCGGCGGCGTCGGCGAATCAGAGCGAAAACATCAAGGTGGCCGACAGCTTCGGCGCCGGTCTGGCGACCGGGATTATCGGCTCGATCATTGTCGGTGGAATCATCAAGCACAAGCGGTACCACGGCTATCGGCATCGCCGCTATTACCGCTCCCGCCATCGCGGCCGCTGCGACTACTGGAGCCGTCGCTGCGCGAACAACTGGGGTTATGGCGGCGCCAACTATCGCGGCTGCCTGAGGTACCACGGCTGCTACTAAATCCCGACTCTACGCTACGGCCCGAGGCGTATCACGCGCTCCGGGCCGTAGCTTTTCCCCTTCGCCCGATTTCCCGCGACCTGCTGATTAACAACGATTATTGGCGGCCTGGCCGGTCCCCACGATGATAACGTTCAAATAGCCGAGATGCAGGTCAGGAGGTGGACGATGAAGGACGACTATCAGATCAAGCAGGATGTGCTCGATGAGCTGGACTGGGATCCGGAAATCGAGGCATCGCGGGTCGGTGTGGAGGTCACGGACGGCGCAGTGACGCTTGTCGGCGCGGTCGAGACCTACCGCCAGAAGCAGGCCGCCCGCGAGGCGACAAAGCGCGTGGCCGGCGTGCGGTCTCTTGTGGACAAGCTGGAGATCGAGCTGCCGATCCAGCACCGGCTGAGCGATGAGGGTCTCGCGGAGCGCGTCGCACACGTGCTGAACTGGAACGTTTCGGCGGACGCGAAGAACATCCAGGCCGAGGTGCAGAACGGTGTCGTTACCCTGACCGGCGAACTGGACTACCACTTCCAGCGCAAGAACATTCTCGACCAGATCGAGCATGTGGCCGGCGTGGTGAACGTCATCGACCAGATGACGGTCAAGCCGAAGGTTTCCGCCTCGGACGTCGAGGACCGGATCAAGGGGGCGCTCAATCGGCACGCCGAGATCGAGTCCGAGAACGTGACGGTCCGTGTACTGGACGGCACCGTCACGCTGGAAGGCACCGCCGAGTCGCTCGACGAGATGGACCGCATCGAGCAGGCCGCCTGGGCCGGACCCGGCGTCACGAACGTCATCAACAATCTGCGGCTGGGTTAGTCCCCGCAGGTGGCCCTCGGTCTCCCCGCTAGGCAATCGGCTGGCCGTTGGCGTCCAGATCGCGGATCGTCACCCGGTCGGCAATCGCCGTGATATCCTCCAGGCCGCCGGTACCCAGCCCGTGGCGCGTGACATTGACGGCGCCAGCCGCGGCGCCGAGGCGCAAGGTATCCTCCGGGTTCAGCCCGCGTGCCTGTGCCACCGCCAGTCCAGCCGTCATGGAATCCCCGGCGCCGCGATAATCGAGCGGGCGGAAGCGTGGCGGCTCGACCTGGACCAGCCGCTCGCCGATCAGCCCGATGGCTGGCTGGTCTGCCCGCGAAATCAGCAGATTGCGCGCACCCGTTGATCGCAGCGCCCGGATGCCTGCGATCACATCACTGCGCTCGGCGCTTTCGCAATAACCGCCCTCGATCAATTCCTCGTGGCTGATCTTCAGGAAAGACACACCGCCCTGCAACGCCTTGAGCGGCTCGCCCGAAATATCGGCGACGACTGAGACGCCGTTTTCGCCAAGGTCAAGCGCCAGGCGCTGGAAGAACGATGGCGGCAGGATACCCGGTTGGTGCACGCCGGTCAGCACGGCCACGCCGGTGCGCAGCGCGGTGGTCAGAGCGGCGTCGTAGAGATCGTCGGCCTCGTGTCGGTCCAGCGTCGGACTGTGCGTTTCCGCGACGACCTCGCGCGCGCCGCCGCGGCGGTCATGCACGTAGCCGCCGTTCCAGCCGCGCACCTGGATCGGGCGCAGTTCAATCCCCTCGGCCTGCGCCATCGCCTGAACGACGACGCCGGCCTCGCCGCCGAATGGCCCGCACAGGATCGGATGCCCGTCGAGATTGACGATCATCCGCGCGACCCAGAAGCCTTGCCCGCCCGCATGGAGATAAATGCTGTCCTGGCCGGCGGCGTCGCGCTCAATGGTGACCGTGAAAATCGGCCAGGGCGCAAGCACGCAGATTTCGCGCGGCACGCGATGGACGCCGCAATCGGGCGGATTCTTCGGTTCCTCCATGCCCCTGATGCCTCAGTCGCGGTGACGGCGCCTTCTGGCCACCTGCACGTCGCAGACTAACCGATCTCCCTCCTGTAACCCAACGTGCGGACCCGCGCGCACGTGCTGATCCGGCGCAAGGACTCAATCGTTCCCGCCATGACGGTGCCGATATGAAACGCGCACAAAAAAATAACTTGGAACGAAGATTGCCGTGCGTGCATTGGTTGAGGTGCGGCGGTTTCTTGGCTTTCTTTGCGCGGCGTCCAGTTGCGGGCAGTCGAAAAAGGGGGTTTTACGAGGCGTTCATGATGCCGCGGATTCGGACTGTTTGGATGCGATTCAGCAAGTTCGTCAGAAAACTAAGGGGCTTTGACACACGTCAATGCGACGAAAGTGGTGACAATTATTATGAAATCCGCGACCAGGGAACTCGGGATGACGCGTCGGACGCTCCGCCTGAAGATTTCGAGCACGACGTTGTCGTAGAGTACCACCGCGCGAAACAGGCCAAGATCGGCCAGCAGCTCCGAAGCCGTTACGACAATTTCGCGCAAGAAGAACTGCCCCGAGACATCCTGGACACGCTTGCTGATTTGAACCAACGTCTGAAAAGACGGGATGGCGACTGACTCCGCCATTCAACGTGTTTGGAGTCGAAAATGCCGTTTCGTAAGTCACAACAATCGCAATCGATATCGCATGAGCTGCTTGAGCATACCTCGCATCTGAGAGCGTTTGCCATTTCGCTTTGCGGTGACCGGGACCATGGCGACGATCTCGTGCAAGAAACCCTGATGAAGGCCCTCGCAAATATCGACAGTTTCAAGCCAGGCACCAACATGCGGTCCTGGCTTTTTACAATTCTGAGGAATACATACTTCACCCAGCGGCGCCGCGCGCGCCACGAGGTGCGGGACGCAGACGGAGCCATGGCGGCGTCGTTGAGTTCCGAGCCCCAGCAGGAGCCGCATCTCGACTTCCAGGATTTCGAGCGCGCGCTCGCCCTGCTCAATGACGAACAGCGCGAAGCGCTGATTCTCATCGGTGCGGCCGGCTTCTCTTATGACGAGGCGGCCGAGATCGCCGGGTGTTCAAGCGGAACGGTGAAAAGCCGCGTCAACCGTGCCCGAACCAAGCTGAGCCAGATGCTTTCGGCCGAGCCTGAGCAATCTCCGCTGAAGGCGCCGCATCCCGCGGCTCCGACGACGGCGATGGGCAGCCTGACGCCCGGTCTGCGCTGACCGGTCACATAACCTGACCTGACAGATTGTCGGCGCGACGGCAGGCGCATCGCACTCAGCGTGGCCGCTCGTGCCGGCAACACTTTGTAAAATCTTCCAAAGCTTGGCGCCCACGCTTAACAGCGGGCAATGCAGCGGCTTTCCTGGTCCGCGATACTTGCTGCATTCTTGCAAGTGGACCGGAAACGAAAGGAGTTCGACATGTCGCTGCAATCCTGGCTGCCGTCCTGGCCGTCGCATCGCCGGGAGGAGGAAGGTCCCTTCGCCGAGCTTCACAAGCAGATGGACGAGCTTTTCGACGACTGGGCGCGGACCATGCGCGCGCCCGTGGCCGCCCGCCGCGAGACCGGCGTCCTGCGTCCGATGATCGACGTCTCCGAGACTGATGATGCCTTCAAGATCATCGCTGAGCTGCCTGGCGTCGAAGAGAAGGATATCGACGTGACCGTCAGCGACGACCGTCTCACTATCAAGGCCGAGAAGCACAAGGAGACCGAAGAGAAGGGCGAGCACTTCCATCGCATGGAGCGCAGCTACGGCACCTTTGAGCGCACCATGACGCTCCCGCGCGGGGTCGATACCGAGAATGTAGATGCCGAGATGAAAAACGGCACGCTCACCGTCACGATCCCGAAGACGCAGAGCATGAAGGAGCACACGCGCAAGATCCAGGTGAAGAAGTCCGACTAGCTGGTGGCGAGCTCACCAGTCTTGGAGGGAGAGCGTCAGCGTGGAGCGCCCTCCCTCCGGCGCATATCCGTATTTCCACGCCCACCCGATCGTTCCCGCCCGGCCCGCGCCCCCGGCTCAAACGGATTCTTAAGGGCGTCCTTGCGCAGCGATGGAACGGAACCGGACTTTCTGCGTTTTATCACAAAAGCATCGCTCGGAAGGCAGGACCTCCGCCGATAACACAGGTGGAAGGGCCGTCGAGACGGAGAATTTCTGTCTGCGCCCGCCTCGGCGATCGCAAGAATACCAACGGGTCCGTAATGCCGGGGAGGTCGCCATGACGTATCACGTTGATCTCAAAGTCTTTTCAGACCCGAGCGCGCATTCGTTAAGTCGTTAGATGAGTTGCGTCGGCGTGGCTCGCTTACGCGACAAGCGATCCATCCACGTGAATGGACGATATGTCCGGCCGCCGAGCCATCAAACGTGCGACAGCCAGGTGGGTGGCCAGCGAAGAAGTCGTTTGTAGCAGATCGAAGCGGAGAGCATCATGTCATCTGTTATGGATCGGGCGAATGCAGCTTGCCGCGCTCCGCGCGAGGAGTATGGCGTCGAACAAAGCCCCAGCGAAAGCAACGCGGCGGTCCGCATGCCCGGGGCTACAGCCTTCGCCGACGGCGCGCTCGATGCCCACGCGCTTCGCTTCGTGCCGCGTCGGGTTATGGCCGGATCGGATATCGTCAGCGAGGGCGGCGATAGCCCGGCCTGCCTGGTCATCAAGCAGGGCTGGGCCGCGCCCTACAAGCTACTCCGTGACGGGCGCCGCCAACTCCTTGATCTCCTGATGGAGCAGGACGGCATCCGGGTCTGCCGCGATGATCAGGGGCGCGCTTTCCACTCCATCGTCGCGCTGACCGACTCCTATGTCCTGGAAGGCACGGCGGAGGATCTGGCTCGTTTTGGCGCAATCCAGCACAATGGGCAACCCTGCGCTGAGCCGGTTTTCGCTGAGCAGCAGCGCCGGATGATGGACCGCATGGCGATCCTCGGCCATGGCCGCGCCGCCGAACGGCTGGCCTCGTGCTTGCTCGATCTCTGGCGTCGTCAGGAGGCCCGCGGCAATGTGGACGAGTCAGGAAGCTGCCCGATCCCCATTCGCCAGAGCGATCTCGGTGATGCGGTCGGCCTCACGGCGGTGCATGTCTGCCGAACGTTGACGGTGTTCCGCCGTCTGGGCCTGCTGGAATTCGCCAACGGTCGTCTCAAGATGCTGAGGCCAGAGAAGGTCGCCTTTATAGCCGGCTGCGAGAGCGAGCGTCCGCCTTACGACGTCTAGCGGGAAGGCCGCGGGCGCGGTTGAGGCCACGGGCTGAAAATGCCGGGTTCCGAGTATCGCGAAAAGCGCGACTTTGAGAAGACGCTGGAGCCGGAAGGCGGCGGCACGCCGGTGCCGGAGCCCATCTTCGTCATTCAGGAGCATGAGGCATCGACCCATCACTTCGATTTCCGGCTCGAAGCGGACGGCGTGCTCAAATCATGGTCGGTGCCGAAGGGGCCTTCACTCGACCCGGAGGACAAGCGCCTCGCCGTGCCTACAGAGGATCACCCCCTCGCTTATGCCGATTTCGAAGGTGCCATCCCGGAAGGCGAATATGGCGCGGGAACCGTTCTGCTCTGGGACACCGGCCCTTACGAGAACATCACGGAAAAGAATGGCGAGACTGTTCCCGTTGCCGACGCGCTTGCTGACGGGCATCTGCTGGTGCGCCTGCACGGCGAGAAGATCAAAGGCGGCTACGCGCTCCAGCGGATCGCGACAGGTGAAGACGAGCGCTGGCTGCTGATCAAGATGAATGACAGCGCAGCCGATGCCCGGCGCAATCCGGTCTCGACCGAGCAGCGCTCGGTCAAGAGTGGACGCACCATGAAGGAAATCGCTCGCGAAGAAAGGGAGCCTGACTGAGCGCGCGCCACGGCCATGGGCGTTCAGCAGAGGGGTGAACGATTCGGCTCGCTCACGCGGCCGTCGATCGCCTAGTATCTGCAAGACGGGGGCTTCGCAAAGATGGCTGAAACCGATAGCGCCGGATGGATCAGCGGGATCGAGGGCAGCGTTGTCGATGTCCGGATGACTGACGACGTGCCGACCGTCGGCTCCGTGCTGGAGACGCTCGACGACCCGCCGGCGATCATCGAAGTGTCGAATATCCTTGGCCCTGGGCGGGTCCGGGGCCTCGTGCTCAACCCGCAGGTTCGTCTAGCCACCGGCATGGGCGTGCGTGTGCGCGGCCCCCTCCAGTTCCCGGTCGGTCCGGGCGTGTTCGGCCGGGTGCTCAACATCTTCGGCGAACCGATCGACCGCGCCGGCCCGCTGGAAAACGTCGAGACACGGCCCATTCGCCAGCCGCCCGTCCCGCTTGCCAAGCGCAAGCCGGGCGAGGAGGTGTTTCTGACCGGCATCAAGGCCATCGACTTGCTCGTCCCGGTCGAGCGCGGGGGCAAGGCCGGGCTGTTCGGCGGCGCCGGCGTCGGCAAGACCGTTCTCATCATGGAAATGATCCACAACATGGTCGCCGCCTATGAGGGCGCGAGCCTGTTCTGCGGCATCGGCGAACGGGTGCGCGAGGCCGAAGAGCTTTACCGCTCGATGAAGCAGGCAGGCGTTCTGGAGGGCGCAGTGCTGGTCTTCGGCCAGATGAACGAAGCCCCGGGTGTGCGTTTCCGCGTCGGTCATGCCGCGCTGACAGTCGCGGAGTATATCCGGGACGTGATGGAGCGCGACGTGCTCGTGCTGATCGACAATATCTTCCGTTTCGTGCAGGCGGGCGCCGAGGTCTCTGCCTTGCTCGGGCGCATCCCCTCGCGGGTCGGCTATCAGCCGACGCTGGGCAGCGAGTTGGCGGCGCTGGAAGAGCGCATCTGCAACACGGCGACCGGCTCGATCACTTCGATCCAGGCAGTCTATGTGCCTGCTGACGACTTTACGGACCCGGCCGCCACGCACACCTTCGCGCACCTGTCGGCAACGATTGTGCTGTCGCGCAAGCGCGCCGCGCAGGGGCTTTATCCGGCCATCGATCCTCTGGAATCCGGCTCGAAGATGCTCTCGCCAGGCATCGTTGGCGAGCGGCATTATCAGGTCGCCCGGGAAGTGCGCAGTGTCCTGTCGGAATATGAGGACCTGAAGGACATAATTGCGATGCTCGGCATGGAGGAACTATCTGAGCAGGACCGGGCCACCGTTGCCAAGGCGCGCAAGCTGGAACGCTTCCTGACCCAACCGTTCTTCACGACCGAGCAGTTCACCGGCCACGAAGGCCGCTTTGTGGCGCTGGAGGACGCCATCGACGGGGCCGAGCGCATCCTCGACGGCGAGTTCCGCGACCGCAGCGAGCGCGCGTTCTACATGATCGGCGGGCTGGATGACCTGGAGGAACCCGCCGAAGCAGAGGCCGCCAATGCCTGATGCCATGCACCTGTACGTGTTCTCGCCCGCCGACAGCGTGTTCGACGGCGAGGTGCTCGAATTGACGGCCCATGGACACGACGGGCTGTTCGGTATCCTGCCCCGCCATGTCGACTATACGGCGCCGCTCGTGCCGGGTATCCTCGCCTTCGTTGATGCGGAGGAGAACGAGGGCTTCATCGCCGTCGATGGTGGCGTGCTGCTGAAGATTGAGCGCAAGGTGCGCGTTGCGACCCGCCGGGCCGTGCGGGGTGACGACCTGGCCGTGCTGCGTCAAACGGTTCGTCGGGAGTTTCTGGCCCTGAGCGAGCATGAACGTGAGGCCCGAAACGCCGTCGCCCGGCTCGAAGCCGGCATCATCCGGCGCTTTATCGAGATCGAGGAAATGGGATAAGCACGCCTTGAGTGACGACCACCGGCATTCGCAGGGCGACGAGTCGACCGAGGAAATCACACGCAAGGTCGACCGGCGGATCAAGAAGCGGCGCGAGGGCGTCCCCGGCGCCTGGTTCGGGCTGGGCATGTTCGGACTGATCGGCTGGGCGGTGGCCGTTCCGACGCTGATCGGCATCGCGCTCGGTCTGTGGCTGGACCGGGTGGCGCCACAGCCTTTCTCCTGGACGCTGGCGCTGCTGCTGGCCGGCGTGGTGCTCGGCGTGATCAACGCGTGGCTCTGGATCGAGCGCGAACGGCGGCGCCAGTAGCGGCAGCGGAGGGTACCACGTTGAATGTCGCCGCCATCGTTATCGGGCTTTGCGCGGGCGTTGCCGCTGCGCTGGTCTATCTTCTGATGCTCTGGCTCTCCGTCGCCGCGGCGATCCGGCGGCGCTCGGCCACGCCTCTCATTTTGGGAACCGTGGCGCGGCTTGGCTTGTTTGTGTTGCTGGGGGCGGTGCTGTGGTGGCTGCGGCCCGAACCGACGAGCCTCATCGCCGGTGCGCTCGGGTTCCTTGTCACGCGCACGGTTGTTATCCGGCGCGTGCCGAGCCTGCCGGACGGCGCTTTCAGCAAGGATGCCTGATGGAAATCACGCCGGACAACATCATCGTCACGGAAGTCGGCGGGATACCGCTGAACGCCACCGTCGTGTGGACATGGGTGGTGATGGCGATCCTGGCGCTGATCTCGTGGCTCGCGACGCGAAACATCCGCGAAGATCTCGTGCCCTCGCGCTGGCAGAGCCTCCTGGAGGCGATCGTCGAGGAGCTGCGCCGACAGATTCGCGATATCAGCCAGCATGATCCGGGCCGCTACCTGCCCTTCATCGGCACGCTGTTCCTGTTCATCGCGGTGTCGAACATGCTGACGGTCGTGCCGGGCTACTTCCCGCCTACCGCCTCTCTGTCAACGACGGCGGCGCTGGCGCTGTGCGTGTTCATCGCCGTACCGATCTACGGCATCGTGGAGCGCGGCGTTGGCGGCTATTTCCGCAATTACGTTCAGCCGACGCCATTGATGCTGCCGTTCAACATCATCGGCGAGCTGTCGCGCACGCTGGCGCTGGCGATCCGCCTCTACGGCAACGTGATGAGCGGCGCGGTGATCGTCGGCATCCTCATCTCCGTCGCACCGTTCGTGTTCCCGATCCTGCTGCGTCTGCTCGGTCTGCTGACCGGGCTGATCCAGGCGTATATCTTCGCGGTTCTGGCGATGGTCTATATCGCCTCGGCGACGGCGGGGCGCGTCGGTGAAACCGAGACGGCTGATAACACCTGAACAGAAAGGCACCGTCCATGGAAGGCGCAGACCTGATTGCGATGGTTTCGATCATCACCGCCGGCCTGACGATCGCCATCGGCTCGATCGGACCGGCGCTGGGTGAGGCGCGGGCGGCGGCGCAGGCGCTGGAAGCTCTGGCGCGCCAGCCGGACGAGGCGAACACGATCACGCGTACGCTTTTCGTCTCGCTCGCGATGATCGAGTCGACCGCGATCTACTGCTTCGTCGTCTCCATGATCCTGATCTTTGCCAACCCGTTCTGGAGCCCCGCTCAAGGCGTGACCGGAGGCTGAGATGCAGGTCGACTGGATCACGGTCGCGGCGCAGATCATCAACTTTCTGATCCTGGTCTGGCTGCTGCATCGCTTCCTGTATGGTCCGATAACGCGGGCGATGGAGCGGCGGGAGAACCGGATCAGGGAGCGGCTGGACGACGCCGCGGAGGAGCGCGAGAAGGCCGAGGCCAGGCAGCAGGAGCTTGACGCGAAGCTGCAGGAACTGGAGGACCAGCGCGAGGCAAAGCTGGAGCAGGCGCGCGAAGAAGCGGAAGAGTTGAAGCACAAACTTGAGCAGGAGGCGCGCGAGGAAGTCGACCGCAAGCGCGAGGCCTGGCTGGCGGAAATGCGCGAGGACCGCGAGGACTTCCTGAGCCAGCTCCGCGAGACGATGTCCGAAGGCTTCCGCGACCTCGCCGAAGATGCCCTGCGCTCCTTGGCGGACACCGGTCTGTCCGAGCCGATGGCGACCGTCTTCCTCGACCGGCTCCACAGCCTGCCCGAAGAGGACGTGCAGAGATTGGCCGAAGCGGCGCGAGATACTGGCCGCATGACGATCGAAAGCGGACAGCCGCTTGAGGCCGACACCCGACGAAAGCTGACCCGCGCGGTTCACGACCTGATCGCCGATAAGGTGGACATCGACTACGAGGGTGAAGTCCCCGATCTCGTCGGCATCCGCTTGCGTGCGGGCAGCGCCACGACGGAGTGGTCGGTTGATGAATATCTCGACAGGTTCCTTGGCCGGCTGAACAGGCAATTCCCAAGCGGTCCGGTGGAGGCCCCGGACGAGCAGGGGGAGGCCGAAGGCGCGGCGAAGCGCGACCGGCAGCGCGCATCATCCGAGGCGGTGCATGATTGAGCGCCTGACAGACCTGGTCGAGGATTTCGCGGAGTCCGCCGAGCGCGCCCGCGACGAGCTTGAGCCGGTACCGCGCGTTCAGCAGATCGGCAAGATCGTGAGCGTCGGCGATGCCGTTGCGCATGTCGAAGGGCTGCGAAACGTTGCCGCCGACGAGATCATTGAACTGCCCGGCCGGCTGATGGGCATCGCCTCCAGCGTCAGAGAGGAGGAACTCGGCCTGATCCTTTTGGGTGACGCAGGCGACCTCAGCGTCGGGGCGCCGGCACGGCGGACGGGCCGGGTGGTTGATGTTCCGGTCGGCGAAGCGTTTCTTGGGCGGGTCGTCGATGCGCTTGGCCGGCCGCTCGATGGCGAGCCGCCGCCCCGCGTCCGGGGGCGTCATCCGATCGAACGCTCAGCCCCGGCGATCATGGACCGCGCGCCGGTGGCGACGCCGCTTCAGACCGGGATCAAATCGGTCGATTCCGCGATTCCCATCGGTCGCGGGCAGCGCGAGCTGATCCTGGGCGACCGGCAGACCGGCAAGACGACCATCGCTCTTGAAGCGATTCTCAACCAGCACGACACCGGCGTCGTGTCCATCTATTGCGCGATCGGTCAGCGAGCTTCGGCAGTCGCCCGCGTCGTTGATACGCTCAGACGGCATGGTGCCCTGGAGAGAACCGTGGTGGTCGTTGCTTCCGGCGAGGATGCGCCAGGGCTGCAATTCATCGCGCCTTATGCTGCGACCACGATTGCCGAGCACTTCATGCATCGCGGGCAGGACGCGTTGATCGTCTATGATGACCTAACGCGCCACGCGCGCGCCTATCGCGAGCTTTCGCTGCTACTGCGCCGCCCGCCGGGCCGCGAGGCGTTTCCGGGCGATATCTTCTTCATTCACGCGCGGCTGCTGGAGCGCGCGACGCATCTCGCTGACGAGCGGGGCGGGGGGTCGCTGACCGCGCTGCCGATCATCGAGACGCAGGCGCAGAACGTTTCGGCCTATATCCCGACGAACCTGATCTCGATAACCGATGGCCAGATCTACGTGTCGCCCGAGCTCTTCCGCGCCGGCATGATCCCGGCTATAGACATCGGCAACTCGGTCTCGCGCGTGGGCGGCGATGCGCAGCTTCCGGCCTATCGCGCCGTCGTCGGCGACCTGAAGCTCGCCTATGCGCAGTTCGAGGAGCTGGAGGCGTTCTCGCGCTTTGGCAGCCGGCTGGACGAGGACACGCGCCAGCAGCTTGAGCGTGGGCGCCGCGTGCGCGAGGTGCTGAAGCAGGACGAGCATGACCTGGTGCCGGTCATAGAGCAGATCGCCGTCTTGTTCGCGGCGACGACCGGGCTTCTGGATCAAGTGGACGTGAGTGACATCGGGAAGGCCGAGGCCGTCATCCGCCGGCGCGCGCGCGACGAGCTCGACGGACTGGCCAAACGGGTCGCGGAAGGTGCGCGGATCGACGATGACGCGCGCGAAGCGCTCACCAACACCGCGAAGGCGGCGCTGGAAAGCCATGACCTGATCTGAGCGGACAATGGCGACGACACTCGAAAGCCTGCGCAAGCAGATCGACAGCGCCCAGGACATGCAGTCCATCGTCCGGGTCATGAAGTCGCTCTCGGCCGTGTCGATCACCGCCTATCAGCGCGCGGCGGAGCGGCTGCGGCTTTATCAGGAGGTCATCGACCGCGGTCTGCACGCCGTGTTGCTCAGCGGCGCTATTCGCCTTGAGGGCAATGCGCGGGAGGAAGGGCGGTCGGGGCTGATCGTGTTCGGCTCGGATCGTGGCCTGTGCGGCGGCTTCAACGAGATGATCGTCAACCAGGCCCGTGACTGGCTGCACACGCGCGGCGATATACCCATCCTCGTGATCGGTCAGCGCGGGGCTGCGCGGCTGGAAGCCGAAGGGCACATGCCTGACGAGGTGTTCATGCAGGCCGGCTCGGTTTCCGGCCTGTCGCAGCTTGTCGAGGCGATCCTCGTTGCGGTTGACGACTGGCGGCAGCGGCGCGACGTGGAAAGGGTGGTAACAATGTTCAACTTTGAGGCTCGGCGCGGCACCATTCGGCCCAACGTCGAAACGATCCTGCCGGTGGACCGCGAGGAACTGCAGCATATCGCCGGCCGCGACTGGCCCTCCAATCAGCTCCCGACTTTCGATGGCTCCGCCGACGGGGTCTTCTCCGCGCTCATCCGCGAGCGGCTCTACACGGCGCTGATGCGCGCCGGTGCGGAGTCACTCGCCGCCGAGCATGCCAAGCGCCTGTCCGCAATGCAGGCCGCCGAGCGCAACATCACGGAGAAGGTGGAGGAGCTGCAGGGCGCCTTCCGGCGCCAGCGGCAGGATGCCATCACGGAAGAACTGATGGACATCGTGGCCGCCTACGAAAGCGTCTCCTCTCCCGGCCGGTGAAGCCGCTGCACGGAACGATGCCCCGCGCGAGTCGTTGATAGGGCGAACACCAACAGGCAACCGGGATCGAATGAATGAGCGATCAAGGGCGAATTGCCGTCGTCACCGGGGGCATTCAGGGCCTCGGCGCGGCGAGCTGCCAAAAACTGGCCGAGCGCGGCTTCAAGCCCATCGCCACACATCTGGGCGGTGGTGAACGTGCGGAGGCTTTTGCCGAGGAAACCGGCTTTCCGGTATATGAATGGGACGTGTCGGACGTCAGCGCCTGCGAAGATGGTATTGCGCGCATCCGCGAGGAGCATGGACCGATCGAGGTTCTGGTGAACAACGCGGGCGTGAACCGAGACAAGATGTTCCACAAGATGTCGCGCGAGGACTGGGACGCAGTGCTTCAGGTCGATCTCGGTTCGATGTTCAATGTGACGCGCCAGGTGATCGGCGAAATGCGCGAGCGCGGCTATGGGCGGATCATCAACGTCTCGTCGGTTAACGCCCAGAAAGGCCAGCTCGGGCAAACCAACTACTGCGCCGCCAAGGCCGGCGTCATCGGCTTTACCAAGGCGCTCGCCCGCGAAAGTGCGAACAAGGGCATCACCGTGAACGCGCTCGCGCCCGGTTATACGGAAACGCCGATGGTTGAGAAGGTCCCGGACAAGATCATGGACAGCATCATCGAACAAGTGCCCGTCGGGCGCCTGGCCCAGCCGGAGGAGATCGCGCGCTGCGTGGCCTTCCTCGCGGCTGAGGACGCGGGCTTCATCACCGGCGCGACGCTGTCGGTCAATGGCGGGTTCTATATGGATTAGACCGCGTGCCGAACAAAACCTGTCCGGGCGTGGTTCCGGAGCGGGAACCGGTTTTTCGGATAGAATGCGTGTCTTCAGGGTCGCGCCGCGAATGGCCGCGCGATCGGATACCAACGGAGAGAAAGCGTATGGAGACAAGGACGGACACGAGCACGGCTCTGGCTCCGCACCTTCAGAAAAAACAGGATCTGGAAACCGTTCCGGGTGGCGACGAGCGCCTCTCGACCGCCGCACCGGAGTTCCTCGCCGAGGAGCGGTTTCCGTTCCCGCGGCGAACCACTCATGCGCTGGACCGCGCCTTCAAGGCACACCTGGCGCGGATGAGCTTCAGCATCTCGCCGGCGGCGCTGGCTTCGGACACGTTCACCTGGCTGGCGCATCTGGCGATTTCGCCGGGCAAAGCGCTCGAACTGTATGAAAACGCCATGGCGCGTTACATGCGTTTCCTCGTTTATATTCCGCAGACCGTACAGCCTGGCGGGGCGGATCCCTGCTTTGCCCCGCTCTCGGACGCGGACGATCGCTTCGACGGCGAGGACTGGCAGAAATGGCCATTCAACATCATTCATCAGTGGTTCCTGCTGAACCAGGAGTTCTGGCACGACGCGACGAATGACGTCGACGGTGTCCCGCCGCATAAGGAAAAAGCGCTTTCGTTCGTGGCGCGGCAGGTGCTCGACCATTTCGCGCCGACAAATTTCGTCCTGACCAATCCGGAAGTGCTGCGCACCACGATGGAGGAGGGCGGCACGAACTTCATGCGTGGCGCGATGAATGCGATGGAGGACTGGTCGCGCTTCCTCGAAGGCCGGCTGCCTGTTGGCGCCGAGAAATTCAAGATTGGCGAGGACCTGGCCGCGACGGAAGGCAAGGTGGTTTACCGCAACCACCTGATCGAGCTGATCCAGTACACGCCGAAAACCGACAAGGTGCGGCCGGAGCCCATCCTGATCACCCCGGCGTGGATCATGAAATATTACATCCTCGATCTCTCGCCGGACAATTCGCTGGTCAAGTATCTGGTCGAGCAAGGCTACACGGTGTTCATGATCTCATGGCGGAACCCGACCGCCGAGGACCGTGACCTCGACCTGAACGACTACATCGACATGGGCTTTTTCGCCGCCTTGCGCGCGGTCAACACGATCGTGCCGGACCGGAAGGTCCATGCGATGGGCTACTGCCTCGGCGGCACTCTGCTGACGATGGCGGCCTCGGCGATGGCACGCGACGACGACGAGCGGCTCCAGACCATCACCCTGCTCGCGGCTCAGACCGATTTTACCGAAGCCGGCGAGATCATGCTGTTCGTCAGCGAGAGCCAGGTCTCGTATCTCGAAGGCTTGATGTGGGACCAGGGCTATCTCGACAGCCACCAGATGACCGGCGCGTTCCAGATGCTCCAGTCGAATGACCTGATCTGGTCGCGCTACATCCGCGAGTATCTGCTGGGCCGGCGTGGTAAAATGATCGACCTCATGGCCTGGAACGCTGACGCCACCCGGATGCCCTACAAGATGCACTCGGAGTATCTGCGCAAGCTGTTCCTGTACAACGAGCTGGCGCAGGGGCGTTTCGAGGTCGACGGCGAGCCGGTCAGCCTGACGGATATCCGGCAGCCGATCTTCTGCGTCTCGACGACCAGAGACCATGTCGCGCCGTGGCGCTCGGTCTACAAGATCCATCTGCTCGTGGACACCAACGTCACCTTCGTGCTGGCGAACCGCGGGCACAACGGCGGCATCGTCAGCGAACCGGGCCATAAGGGCCGCGAATATCAGATCCGTCGCAAGGTGGAAGGCACCAAGTATATTCCGCCGGATGAATGGCGTGAGACCACGCCCGTCGAGGAAGGCTCGTGGTGGCCTGCTTTGGTCAAGTGGCTGGACGAGCGCTCCGGCGATTTGACCGAGCCGCCGACCATGGGCGCATCGTCCAAGGGCTACGCGCCGATAACCGACGCGCCGGGAACGTATGTGCATCAGCGTTAGGCCTGGCGCGCCACACGCAACCTAGGCAGATCGAATGATCAAACGCGTTCAGGACAATGGCCAACATGAACATGTGGAAGCGTCGCCCGATGAGGCGAAGCAGGCGCGCCAAGGCTGGCCGGCACTTTACGTGCTGCTAGCGGGCATCATCGGCGCGGTCGCCGCGCTTGCCCTGATCTTCGACTATTTCGCGTGATCGCGCTAACACGTGGTCTCCAAATTGGGGAGAAACGATATGAAAAGGGTTCAGGACGACGAGCATCACGAACACGTGGAGCTGTCGCCGGAGGAGGCGCGGCAGGGCCGGCCCGACTTGCCCGTGGTTTACGTGCTCGTCGGGCTTGTCCTTGGCACGATCCTCGCTGTCGGCGTCATCTACGCCTACTTTTTCTGACCACCACTCTTGCAGACCGCCGATCGGGGGCAACCCCGTGCGGCGGTCGGCGCCTGCTTTCACCCGTTCCCGCCCAGGTTAACGACGTCTCGCAATGATGCAGCCACGAACCCTGTATATGATCGTCTTTCAGGGGTGGCACGAACAAATGTGAGGGAGGCGCGGCTTGGGCGGTGCATTTGCGAAATCCCGAGAGGATGTTGTCGCCGAACTCGGGGTTGATCCCGAGGCTGGCCTCGACTCCGCCGAAGTGCGCCGGCGGCTGCGCAAGCATGGCCGCAACAAGCTCGCGGAGCACCGCCGGCGCGGCATGTGGGAAATTCTGGTGGATCAGGTGAAGAGCCTGGTCGCCGCGCTGCTGTTGCTCGCAGCGCTCATCTCCTTCGGCTTCGGCGAGATCGTCCAGGGCATCGCCATCCTTATCGCGCTTCTCCTGAATGTCGGCATCGGCTTCTTCACTGAACTGCGCGCCACCCGCTCGATGGAGGCGCTCAAGCGCATGGAGCGCACCGAGGCGACCGTCCGCCGCGACGGCCAGCAACGGCGCATCGAGGCGGCAGGAATCGTGCCCGGGGACATTGTTGTTCTGAACGCAGGCGACATCGTTCCGGCCGACCTGCGCGTTCTGGAGGCCGGCAATCTCACCAGCGACGAGTCCAGCCTGACGGGCGAGTCCGTCCCCGTCACCAAGTCGCCCGAGGCGGTCGCTGAGGACACGCCGCTCGCCGAACGCGCCAGCATGGTGTTCAAGGGCACGGCTGTGGCCAGCGGCAGCGGGATCGGCGTGGTGGTGGCGACAGGCAAAGGGACCGAGCTGGGGCGTATCTCGGAACTCGCAGAGGAGACGGCCGAAGCGCGTACCCCGCTTGAGCAGCGGCTGGATGACCTCGCGCTGCGTCTCATCATCGTGATTCTCGTTGTTTCGGCAGCAGTCAGCGTCATTGGCATCACGGTCGGACGCGACCTTTACCTGATGGTGGAAACAGGCATTGCGCTAGTGGTTGCTGCGATCCCGGAGGGTCTCCCGGTGGTGGCGAGTATCGCGCTGGCACGCGGGATGTGGCGGCTGGCCAAGCGCAACGCGCTCATCGAGCAGCTTGAAGCAGTGGAGACGCTCGGCTCCGTCAACGTCATCTGCAGCGACAAGACAGGTACGCTGACCGAGAACAGGATGGCGCTGTCGGAGCTTGTCGTTGCGGACGGGCCGGTGAGGGTGGCGCAGGCTGACACACGCGGTGATAAGGCTGAGCTGACGCGTGATGGCAAGCCCGTTGACATCGGTGACAGTGGGCCGCTGCGCGCGGCGCTCGAGGTCGCGGCCTTGTGCAATACGGCAGGCATTGAGGAGGACGACACGACTGGCGACCCGATGGAGCGGGCACTGGTCGTTGGCACCGCAACGCTGGATGTGGACCGGCGGGAGCTGCTGGAGGCGATGCCGGAGGCGCGGCGCGTCGAGTTCGACTCCGAAACACTGATGATGGCGACGGTCCACGAGACGGAGGAAGGCTACCGCTTCGCCGTAAAAGGAGCCCCGGAGGCGGTTCTGTCTGCTGCGGAGAAGGTCCTGACCCGCGAGGGTGCGCGCGACCTCGGGGATGACGATAAGAAAGCGTGGGTGGACCGGAATGAGAAGATGGCCGCAGAGGGGCTGCGCGCGCTGGCCCTGGCTCAGAAGGTGGAGAATGACAAGGATGCCGAGCCCTACACCAACTTGACGCTGCTGGGCCTCGTCGGGCTGATCGACCCACCGCGCGAGGGTATCCGCGAGGCGATCGAAGCCTGCCGCAACGCCGGCATCAACGTCGTCATGATTACCGGCGACCACCCGGCGACCGCCGTTGCCATCGCGCGGGAGGTCGGCCTCGTGCGTGCGGATGAAGAGGCGCGCGTGATGAAGGGCGGTGAGCTACGGCCGCTCGACGAGATGGACGAGGAAGAACGGAAGCGGGTGCTGGATACGCACATCTTCGCTCGCGTCGAACCGGCGCAGAAACTCGACCTTATTGACATTCATCAGGATACCGGATCGATCGTCGCGATGACTGGCGATGGCGTGAATGACGCGCCAGCGCTGAAAAAGGCGGACATCGGCATCGCCATGGGCCGGCGCGGCACGCAGGTCGCACGCGAAGCCGCAGCGATGGTTCTGAACGATGACAGCTTCGCGACGATCGTCGACGCTGTTGCGCAAGGCCGTGCGATCTTCCGCAATATCCGTCGGTTCATCATCTACATGCTGTCCGGCAACGCGGGCGAGATTTTCGCGGTGTCGGCGGTCGCGCTCATCAACGCGCCGCTGCCGCTCCTGCCCCTGCAAATCCTCTACATAAATATCATCTCGGACGTCTTCCCCGCGCTGGCGCTGGGCGTCACGCCGGGCGGGCAGACCATGAACGAGGCGCCGCGTCGCACGGACGAGGCGGTTCTGACGCGTCGCCACTGGGCGACGATCGGCGGGTACGGGCTTCTGATCGGCGGGTCCGTGCTGGCGGTGTTCGCCTATGCGCTGCTGGCCCTGGATATGAGCGAGACGCGCGCGGTCGCTATTTCGTTCGCGACTTTCTCGTTGGCGCGTCTGCTGCATACGCTGAACATGCGCGAGCCGGAGACGCCCCTCGCCGCAGATCCTGTGCTGACCAACCGCTATGTCTGGGGGGCGATCGCGATCGGCGTCGCTCTGCTGCTTGCCGCGCTTTATGTGCCGTATGTTTCCGATGCGCTGCAGACCGTCGATCCGGGGCTGAACGGCTGGATCCTCATCGGCATTGGCAGTGTGGTTCCGCTTATTATCGGCCAGCTCACCAAACTGCGCCTGGTTCGGACGTTCTGGCGGAAGCTCTTTGGCTGACCCCACGGTCAATTTCTGCGCCAGCTCTGCCGAAGTCTGTTATGCTTCGCCGAAATTGATTGATCTCCAAGTGAAAGCCTGTCTCCGCCATGACTCCGCTGGATCGCCCGCTGACCGTCGCGCTTCTGGCCACGACCGGAGTCACCGGGTCAACGCTCTACGGGCTTTATGACGTCCTGAACTCGCCGGGCCGCGACTGGGAGTTGGTGATGTCCGGCAACCCCGGCCCGCCGACTTTCGCGCCGGTCGTAGTTGCCACTTCCGCCGATCCGCTGAAGGGCGGAAATGGCGTCCAGCTCGTCCCGCAGCAGCGGCTGGCGGATTATCCGTCTCCCGACATTGCCATAGTCCCTGAAATTCATCTGCCACCCGATGCGTTTGAGCCCTCGGCGTTCGCTCAGGAGTGCGACTGGCTGTGCGGGGTTCACGACGCTGGCGGCATCGTCGCGTCCGTTTGCTCAGGCGCGCTGCTGCTGGCCGCGACCGGACTGCTCGACGGGCAGGAGGCGACGACGCACTGGGCCTACTGCGACGCGCTGGCGCGCATGAACCCGACCGTCCGCGTATGCGCGGAGCGCACCCTGATCGGCGTGCGCGAAGGCGAGCGTGTCATAACCAGCGGCGGCGGCGCATCCTGGCATGATCTTGCGCTCTACCTGATCGCGCGGTATGCGGGCGCCGAGGAAGCGGTCAAGATCGCCCGGCTCTACCTCATCGATTGGCACCGCGAAGGGCAGTCGCCGTTTGCGGCGCTCGTGCGCTCGCAGCTTGTCGAGGATGCGGCCATCGCCCGCGCGCAGGACTGGATCGCGCATCACTACACCGACCCCGCACCGGTCGCCGGTATGACGGCGGCCAGCGGCTTGGCGGAACGCAGCTTCAATCGTCGCTTCGTCAAGGCGACCGGGCTGACGCCGATGAGCTACGTGCACACGCTTCGGCTGGAAGAAGCCAAGCAGATGCTCGAAACGGAGGATTGCCCGGTCGAGGAGATCGCGGTCGAGGTCGGCTACGAAGATCCGAGCTTCTTTCGTCGCTTGTTTCGCCGCTGCGTGGGCATCACACCGAGCGCCTATCGCCGGCGGTTCGGACGGCAGTTTTTCGCCGTTCCTACCCGGCGCGAAAACAGTCCCACCCGCAAAAGTGCGCTGACCAGTTAGCCCTGGCAGAAATCGCCCGCTCCTGGCGCGAACCGCTCTGTCGCCCGACGCGCGCAGGGCGTATCGAGGCTGCCGTTCTCTTCAACGGAAAGGATACTGTCATGTCTGTTCAGACCTTCACCCCGCCAGCATTCGACCAGGCGCGCGCCGAAGCCTTCGCCGGGAAGATCGCCGAGGCGCTCGATACCGCGGCCGTCATGGGCATGATGGCGATCGGCCATCGCCTCGGCCTGTTCGACACGCTCGCCGAGATGCCGCCGGCGACCAGCGAGCAAATCGCGCAAAAGACAGGGCTTGCCGAGCGCTACATCCGCGAGTGGCTCGCTGTGATGACCTGCGGCCGCGTGGTCGAATACGATCCGGCGAGGCGGACCTATCACCTGCCGCCGGAGCACGCTGCCTGCCTGACGCGGGGCGCGCCGCTTGGCAACCTCGCGGTCTACAGCCGGCTGACCTCGCTCATCGGCGCGGTGCAGGATGACGTCGTGAAGTGCTTCGAGACGGGCGGCGGCACAACCTACGGCGACTATCCCTGCTTTCACGAGATCATGGCGGAGGACAGCCAGCAGACCGTCATCTCCAGCCTGTTCGATGCCGTGCTTCCTGCCTTCGAGGGGGTCGATCAGCGGCTTGCGGCGGGGATCGACGTTCTGGACGCCGGCTGCGGCCGCGGCGAGGCGCTTCTGGCCATGAGCCAGCGTTTCCCGGCGAGCCGGTTCGTCGGTTACGACCTCTGCCCGGATGCAATCGCTCACGCCCAGGAGAAAGCGCGGGACGCAGGCGCAGAGAACGTTCATTACGAAGTCCGCGACCTGACCGGTTATTGTGAGCCGAACCGCTGGGATCTGATTTTCAGCTTCGACGCGGTCCATGACCAGAAGGACCCGCAGGGGCTGATCAACGGGCTGGCAGGATCGCTCCGGCCGGGTGGAGTCTATGTCATGCAGGATATTGGCGGCTCGGCGCATCTGGAGAATAACATGGAGTTCCCCATGGCGGCGATGCTCTACGCGATTTCCTGCGCGCACTGCACGCCGATTTCCGTTGGTCAGGGCGGGCAGGGTCTCGGCACGATGTGGGGCTGGGAGACAGCCGAGGCGATGCTCCGTGCCGCCGGGTTCCAGAGCATCGAGCAGCACCGCTTCGAGCACGACCCGACGAACGTCTGGTTCCTCTCGCGTGTCTGACCGCCAGAGGCGCGCGGAGCAAAAGCTGCGCGCCTCGCACCACGCCGTTAAGTGATCTCGTCGCGCACCTGCGCATAGCTCAGCAAACCGAACAGGATCGTTCCGCCGACGACATTTCCGGCCAGGGCCGGCAGCAGGAACTTCAGGAAGACGTCCAAGGTCGTCGCGGCCTGCGTTACCCACAGATAGAACGCCTCGACGGAGCCCGCGATGACATGCGTGAAACCGCCCAGCGCGATCAGGTAGGTCATCAGCCCGATCAGGAAGATTTCGACGTTTTCCGCCGATGGCAGCATCCACACGAGGGCGGCGATGAGCCAGCCAGCGGCAATGCCCTTGACGAACATCTCCGCGGGCGAGTTCTCCATCATGTGTTCGGAGATCGCCGCGACCTCCGCCGACACGTCTGGCGGCAACATGCCGAGATAGGCGATGGCGAGCGCAAAGATGAACGCGCCGACCAAATTCGCGACCAGCACAATCGCCCACAGGCGCAGCATGATCCACAGCCAGTAGAGCTTCCATGCCGTGATGACGGGGAGAACTGCGGTCAGCGTGTTCTCGGTGAAGAGCTGCTGCCGACCCAGAATCACGATGATGAAGCCGACGGAATAACCCATTTTCTCGATGATGGTGTTCCAGCCTACATCCGGCAGATTGGCCGCCAGAAGCGCTTGCGAGAGCACCGAAAAGCCGATCGACAGACCAGCCGCCAGGCCCGACCACCACAGCGCCCGCCAGGTGCGCGCCAGCTCGCCTTCGCCCTCGACGCGGATCACCTCATACAGAATCGCGGCGCGGAGCCGCCGGGCCTCCGAAATCCGCTTGGCTTCCTGCTTCGGGCTTTCCTCTTGCGGCTGAGGCTTTTCGGCAGCGTCATTAGAACTTTGCGTCATGGAACTTTCTTGATTTTCAAGCGATTTGAATGTGCAAGCGCCGCGCCCGCAGGCCCGCCTAAACTGTCTTACTGTTATCGCCGAGCGTCAATTCGTTTATGGGAGCGTCGGGGGCAGAGTGAGATAGCCGTCAAGACGGCAGCCAGGAGGCGGAGCATGGTCAATCTGACCCCTGAGAGCACACTGATCGGTGGGTACCGCATCGCTTGCGGCGTGCGGGGCGACGGCCCACCGGTCATCCTGCTCCATGGGACGCCCAGTTTCTCTTACATCTGGCGCAATGTCGCGCCGCGTCTGGCTGAGCGATACCGGGTCCATCTTTTTGATCTGCTCGGCTTCGGTCACTCGGAGCGCCCGGCCGACCCGGCGGTCGATACCTCGGTGGCCGCGCAGATGCCGGTCCTGACCGCTCTCATGGACCACTGGGGGCTGAGCGACGCGCATATCGTCGCTCATAATATCGGCGGGGCGGTTGCCCAGCGGTTTGGCATAGTCCTCCGCGATCGCGTGCGCTCCCTAACGCTGATCGACACGGTGAGCTTCGATAGCTGGCCGTCCCCGCGCACGCGCCAGCAGATGCAGGGCGGGCTCGAGAAGTTGATCCGGGCGCCAGAGGCGCAGCACCGCGCGCATTTCCGGAACTGGCTTGAGTCGGCCGTGGCGGATGTCGACAGCTTCCACAAGGGCGCGCTCGATGTCTATCTCGACATGATCTCTGGTCCCGTGGGGCAGGCCAGCTTCTTCCAGCATCAGGTCGCGCACTACGACCCGCGCTACACGCAGGAGATTGCAGACCGCGTGTGGGAACTGGGCAGCAAGCCGGTCCAGCTTATCTGGGGTGAGACCGATACCTGGCAGGCGGTCGATTGGGCCTACAAGCTGCGGGAAACCATACTGGACTCGGAGTTGTACATTTTGCCGGCGTGCGGGCATTTCGCCATGGAGGACCGGCCGGAGGACGTCGCGCAACTCGTGACCGACTTCATCGCACGGCACGAACACGGCGCCGACTGAGCCGGCACGCAAAAGGGGGGAGACGGATATGGCGCGGTCAAGAACGCACGCTTTCGCGCTTCCGGCGGCGCTGTTGCTGGGGCTTTATCTTGTCGTGCTGCTCGCGCCGCTGGCGCTGGCCTGGGCGCAGGGCCTGCCGGCGCGGCATTGGCGCGACGAGCTGTCCTCCGCACTGGCGCTGCTCGCTTTTTCCGGCGTTCTGGTCGAGTTCCTGCTTTCGGGACGGTTCCGAACCATTTCCGGCCAGATCGGTATCGACGCGACGATGCGGGTGCATCAGCTCATGGCGCGGGCCTTCACGGTGTTCATCCTCCTGCATCCATTTTTGTACGTCACGCCGTTCATGAACCGGCCGCTGCCTTGGGACGAGACGGCGCGTTACACGCTGGGCCTGACTCCGACAACTTTCCTGACCGGAGCGATCGCATGGATCGCGCTGATGGTGATGGTTGTGTTCGCCATCTTCCGCGAGCAGCGTAGCGGCAGCTATGAGGGCTGGCGCGCGGCGCACGGCTTCGCGGCGGTGGTCGTCGCAGGTTTCGGCGCGCATCATACGCTGGAGGCCGGGCGCTACAGCGCGCACCCGTGGCTCTGGTGGTTCTGGATTCTGCTTCTGGCCGTAGCGGCGGCGACGCTGATCTGGGTCTATCTGGTCAAACCGCTGCTTCAGCTTCGCCAGCCATTTGCGGTGCGCTCGGTGGAGCCGCTTGGGCAGCGTATCTGGGAGCTTAGCATCGCACCAGAGCAACGGCCTCTGGACTTCGCCGCCGGGCAGTTCGTCTGGCTCAACGTGGGCCACAGCCCGTTCTCGCTGGCTGAAAATCCGTTCTCCATCGCATCTGCGCCGGCCGACGGAGACCACCTTGCCTTCGTCATCAAGGAGGCGGGTGACTTCACCAGCCGGATCGGCGGGGTCCAGCCCGGCACCCGTTGCTACCTGGACGGGCCGCATGGGCATCTCACGATCCCCGGCTCGGAGGTGCCGGGGATCGCGCTCATCGCTGGCGGAGTCGGTATCGCGCCGGTGCTGAGCATCCTTCGGCAGTTGCATCACGAGCGCGACGAGCGGCCCATCGTGCTTCTGTACGGTAACCGCGTTCGAGAGCAGATCGTTTACGCGGATGAACTGCACGACATGCAGAACGACCTGAACCTGCAGGTCGAAAACGCGCTGGCTGAGCCGCCCCCCGACTGGCACGGCCATCGCGGCGTCATCGACGCGGACCTGCTGCGCACGATCCTCGACCGTCCAGATGCGAAAGCGTGGCGCTACATCATCTGCGGGCCGCAGCCGATGATCGAAGGTGTCGAGAAGACGCTGCTGTCGTTCGGTGTATCCAGCGGCAACGTGATTTCCGAACAGTTTTATTATGATTGAGGATAGGACATGACCCGCCGCCAGAATCTCGTGGCTATTTGCTGGTCGCTGACCGCGCTCATGCTGATCGCTTCGGTTATGTTCGCGCTTCGGTGAAGGCATCAAGTCCGTTGTTGCGACGTTGGTGGCGCTGCATCATGACAAGGCGTGACGATGGATTTGCGCGGGCGATTTCACCGGGCGTGATGTTGCGCCAGATTGGCTTCCTCTTGCTGCTGTTGTTCATGGGGCTGCCCGCTTCGGTCAGTGCGCAGGCCGAAAGCCCGGATGAACTCGGCCCCGTCTGGTTCGCCGAGGCGCCGGAGGGCGAGCGCCGGCTCAAGCTCTATTTCTTCTACTCACAGACCTGCCCGCATTGTGCCGACGCCGAGCCGGTCGTGCGTGAGATCGCCGAGGCGCGCCCATGGCTGGAGCTCGAAGAGCTGGCCGTTGAACGCGAGGCGAATGAACGCTTTTTCTTCATGCTCTCGCGGGAGTTCGGCCGCGAGCCCGAGGCCGTGCCGACCTTTTTCCTGTGCGGGGAGATGCTGGTCGGCTTCGACAATGCCAGCGGAATGGGCGCGCGCATCGCGCGGATCGCTGATCAGTGCCACGCGCGGCTGACGGGCCAGCAGCCCGAGTCCCAGATGGCCAGCGAGACGCCCGACGATCTGACGGTTGAGCTGCCGCTGTTTGGCAAGCTGGATGCGGAGCAGCTTTCGCTCCCGGCGTTGACGCTGGTGCTGGGCGGGCTGGACGCCTTCAACCCGTGCGCGTTCTTCGTGCTGCTGTCGCTGCTGAGCCTGATGGTTCACGCGAAGAGCCGCCTGCGCATCGCCATTGTCGGCGGCGTGTTCGTGTTCTTCTCCGCGGCGATGTATTTCGTGTTCATGGCGGCGTGGCTGAACCTGTTTCTTGTGCTGCAGAACCTGCAGTGGATCACGGTGGCCGCGGGGCTGGTCGCGCTCGGGATCGGGGCGCTGTCGATCAAGGATTACGTGTATTTCGGCCAGGGGCCGAGCCTGTCGATCCCCGAATCCGCCAAGCCGGGCCTGTTCGAGCGGATGCGCCGGCTGATCGGGATGCGCAGCCTCGCCGGGCTGCTGGCCGGGACAGTCGTTCTGGCGATCGCGGCAAACAGCTATGAGCTGCTGTGCACGAGCGGCTTCCCACTGGTCTACACCAAGGTGCTGACGATGAATGACCTGCCGAGTGCGGCGCGCTACGCCTGGCTGGCGCTCTACAACATCGTCTATGTCATCCCGCTGCTGCTCGTGGTCGTGGTGTTCACCGCCACGCTCGGCGCGCGACGGCTGAGCGAGACGGAGGGGCGGACGCTCAAGCTCGTCTCGGGTCTGATGATGGCTGGGATGGGAGTGGTCCTCATCCTTGCGCCGGAGTTGCTCCACAACGTGCTGACGGCGCTGGCGCTGCTGGCCGCGGCGGTCATCCTGACGGCTATTGTCCGGGCACTGGATCGGCGCCGCGCGCAGGCGAGCGGGCGCTAGCGCATCACGCCGGCGCTTTTTCGCCCGGCGCTTTGCCACTGCCGTGCTTGTGCAGCGGCATCGAGGCGTGCGTCGTGCCCGTCGGCATGACAACGAAGCTTTCCTTTTCCTCCGGTGCGGTCGGCGCGCGCTTGCGAATGCGCCACAGGCCATAACCCGAAAATAGCGCTAGCACCGCTGCGCAGAAAACGAACAGCCCGGCGGGGCCGATTTGCGCCATGACGAGGCTCGCGGCGAACGGGCCGATTGCCGCGCCCGCGCCGAACACCAGGGTCAGTCCGCTTGCCACGGCCACGACCTCATCGCGCTCGACCTGATCGTTCGCGTGGGCAACGCAGAGCGAATAGACGGGGAAGGTCAGCGCGCCAAAGATGAAGGACAGCGCCAACAGGACGGTCAGCGTCTGGTTCACGCTCAGCGCAAGGCCCACGCAGGCCAGCGCGCCCACGGCTGAGGCGGCAAGGATGACCTTGCGCCGATCGGTGATGTCGGACACCCAGCCGAGCGGCCATTGCAGCAGCAGCGCGCCAGTCATCGCGATGGCCATGAACAGCGAAATACCTGCATCGGTGAGGCCGATATCTTGCGCGAAGGTCGGTCCCATGCCCCAGAACGCGCCCATGCTCAGCGCGACAAAGAAGGTGCCGACAAGCCCGACGGGCGAGATTTCCAGAAGGCGCGTGAAGCGGCTCCGGGATGCCGAGACGACGCCAGGGACGCCCGCGCGCGACAGGCTTACCGGCACCAGCGCCAGAGAGAGACAGATCGACACAACTGCGAAAGGCACGAAGCTCGACGGCGGCGAGAAGTTGAGCATTAGCTGCCCGACGATCCAGGCGACATTCGCAACGACGCCGTAAATGCCAAGCACCCGGCCGCGGTTCGTGCGCTCGGTTCCCGCGTTCAGCCAGCTTTCCGCGATGACGATCAGCCCTGCATGGCAGGCCCCGTGAATGAAGCGCAGCGCCACCCAGACGCTGGCTTCCACGATGATGGCGTGCGCCAGCGCGACCGCCGAGGCCACCGACGCGAGCGCGGCAAATACGCGGATATGCCCCACGCGCTCCACAAGCCCCGGCGCGAACACCGAGCCGACAGCATAGCCAATGAAGTAGGTGGACATGAAGGCGCCGATGGTCTCGGCGGTCATGCCCTCCAGCCCCGCGCGCACGCCGAGTAACGTGCCCTGAAGGCTGTTACCGACGATGACAAGCCCGATACCTGCCAGTAGCGCGGAGATTTTCAGCGCGGATTGCGGGCTCCCCGGCGGGGTCGGGAAAGATGAGCTTTCGACGGCCTTGGTCTGGGCGATTGACATGGCAGTTCCGCGCAGCCGACGGGGTCATGGCCCGTCGCTGATGGAAAAGCAAAAGGATGAATTCCGCAAAAATGTCCGGTTCAGGACGCGGCCGGCCTCATAACATCCAGCTCCGGGTGTCGGTTCCCTTGAACGCAATGGAATTTCAAGAAACGCACGTCATCCTGATCTTCCAGGCTCAGGAGACGATCATGGGAAGATTTGCTTTCGCCATTGTCATGGCTTTCGCGCTCGCTCTGCCGCTCGGCGCGGCCAACGCGCAGAACGACCGCAGGCTGGTTATCAATCTCACCAGCGCCGATGTCTGGACCGGGCAGATGGCGATGAGCTTCGCCCGCCGGGTTCAGGAAGACGGCGGCAATGTCGTGCTGTTCCTGAACGTTCATGCCGTGGCGTTTGCCAATCAGAATGTGCCGCAGCACGTGCAGGCCCTTACCGGCAAGACGCCGCATGAGCGCATTCAGGAGATCATCGACGCCGGCGGCGAAGTCTATCTTTGCCCGAGTTGCACCGAGCAGGCCGGGCTGAAGATCGAGGATCGGATTGACGGCGTGAAGGTTGGCGGGCCGGAGTTCCGCGAAATCCTGATGGCGCCAGATACGAAGATCATCAGCTACTAGCGCGCGCTGCTTGGTGTCGTTGCGAAGCTGTGGCGGTTCGGGAAGCCGCTAGAACACCGGCGTCTCGCGATAGGTGCCCCAGACCGTCTTGAGCGTCTCGACGATGTCCCCCATGCTCGCGCCCTCCCGCACCAGCTCGATCGTGACCGGCACGATGTTCTGACTCTCGTCCCGCGCGACGGCCTTCAGCTTTTCGAGAAGCTCCTGAACCTTCGCTTCGTCGCGGCTGGCGCGCACCTGCTGCAGCCGTGCGATCTGGCGCTCGGCCGTGTCCGGATCGTAGGGGTGGATTTCGATGTCGTCTTCTTCCTCGTCGTCGCGGTAGCAGTTGACGCCAACGACCGGATGTTCGCCGTCCTGCTTCTTGATCGCGATCTCGTAGGCGAAGTCGGAGATGTGGCGCTGGAACCAGCCCTCGTTGATGAGCTTGATGGTGCCGCCCTTCTCGTCGATCTCGTCGAGGATGGCGAAGATCGCCTTTTCGTATTCGCTGGTGAGGCTCTCGACAAGATAGGAGCCGCCGAGCGGGTCGATCACGTCGGGCACGCGGGTCTCGTAGGCAGCGATTTGCTGTGTGCGCAGCGCGACCTTCATGGCTTCCTCGGTGGGGATGGCGAAGGCTTCGTCCATGCCGTTGGTGTGCAGGCTCTGCGCGCCACCCATCACAGCCGCGAGTGCCTGATAGCCCGTGCGGACGATGTTGTTCTTGTATTGCGGCTTGGTCAGCGTCGCCGCTGCGGTCTGGCAGTGGAAGCGCAGGCGCATCGAGGCCGGGTTCTTCGCGCCGAAGCGCTCCTTCATGATCTTGGCGTAGACCCGGCGCGCGGCGCGGAACTTCGCCACCTCCTCGAAGAAATCCGTCTGGCAGACAAAGAAGAAGGCCAGCCGCGGCGCGAAGTCGTCAACATCGACGCCGGTCTTCAGCACCTCCTCGACATAGGTGATCGCGTTCGCCATCGTGAAGGCGACCTCCTGCAAGGGCGATGCGCCGGCCTCGGAGATGTGGTAGCCGGAGATGTTGATCGGGTTGTACCGCTTCATGTTCGCGGTGCAGTAGGTGATGCAGTCGCGCACGATCCGCACCGATGGCTCGATCGGGAAGATCCACTCCTTCTGCGCGATGTATTCCTTGAGGATGTCCGCCTGGATCGTGCCGGAGAGCTTGTTGAGGTCCAGCCCGCGCTTTTGGGCCATCGCGACATACATCGCCAGCAGGATCCACGCTGTCGGGTTGATGGTCATCGACACCGAGATGTTCTCAAGGTCGATGCCGTCGTAGAGTGCTTCCATGTCCGCGAGCGTGTCGACCGCCACCCCTTCACGGCCGACCTCACCTTCGCTCATCGGGTGGTCGGAATCGTAGCCCATCAGCGTGGGCATATCGAAATCGGTGGAAAGGCCGGTCTGTCCCTGCTGAATAAGGTATTTGAAGCGCCGGTTGGTGTCCTCGCCGGTGCCGAAGCCGGCGATCTGGCGCATCGTCCACAGCCGCCCGCGATACATCGTCGGGTATGGCCCGCGCGTGAACGGGTAGCGCCCCGGCAGGCCGATGTCCTCATGCGGGATATCGGCGGTGTCGAGCGGGGTGTAGACACGCTTGAGCGGGAACCCGCCGAAGGTGCGGAACTCCTCCTTGCGCTCCGGCTGGCGCTTCAGGAATTCAGCCAGTTCACCCGATTCCCACTCACGCAGATTGCGCGCCACTTCGGCCAGCTTGTCGCGCAGCGCCGTGTCCTTACTCATCGCTCAGTCTCCCTGTTGATCTCGGCCAGCAGTTGCCGCGCGCCTTCTTCCGGTGCGAGGTTGAGCCGCGCCACCTGCTCCGCGATTGCCGCGATCCGTCCCTCGCGGTCGCGCGTGAACTCGTCGCGCAGGATGTCCTCGGCGGATTTGAGCACGCGCCACTCGGCCATGCGGCGGCGGCGCGCTTCGAGTTCGCCGGTCTCGCGCATCCGCGCCATGTGCCGGTCGATGGTCTCTTCGAGCTCGTCGATGCCCTCGCCGGAGACGGCGCTGGTGCCGATAACGGGAACGGTCCAGTCCATCTTGCCCGACAATTGCAGGCCGATGGTCAGCATCCCCTTGAGTTCGCTAATCGTGCGGTTGGCGTCCGGCTTGTCCGCCTTGCTGACGACATGGATGTCCGCGATTTCCAGCACGCCCGCCTTGATCGCCTGAATGTCGTCGCCCAGCCCCGGCGCGGAGACCACGACGGTCGTATGGGCCGAGCGCACCACGTCCACTTCGTCCTGCCCGACGCCCACCGTTTCGATGATGACCACATCGAACCCGGCGGCATCGAAAATCTCGACGGAGGGCATTGTCGCGCGCGACAGCCCGCCCAGCGCCCCGCGCGTTGCCATGGAGCGGATGAAAACGCCTGGATCGGCGTTGAGATCGCTCATGCGCACGCGGTCGCCGAGGATCGAGCCGCCGGAAAACGGGCTGGTCGGATCGACCGCGCTGACGGCGACCGTCCGGCCGCCCTCGCGTATCTTGCGGCAGAGCTGGGCGATCAACGTGGACTTGCCGCTGCCGGGGACACCAGTGATGCCGACGATATGCGCCTTGCCGGTGTGGCGGTGGATTTCCGCGAGCGCCTCGGCGGCCTCGTCGGCGCCTGATTCCGCGCGCGAGATCAGCCGTGCGATGGCGGACGGCTTGCCCGCCAGCACGTCCGCGACCAGCGTTGTGGATGGGGCCGCCGTCATCACCCGCCTCCCAGTTTCTCGGCGAAGGCGCGGAACATCTCGCGATCGTCGATCACCCGGCGCGCCTTGAAGTCGGTTCGCGGGATGGTCTTCTCCTCAACGACCTCGACATTCGCGCGGATACCGAGCAGCCGATGCAACTCGTTCGACACGCGATCGCGAAACTGCGCGATCGCCTCGTCGCCAGCCGCGTGCACCGACTGCGCCGCCTCGACCTGCACGACAAGCTCGTCCATCGCCGTTTCGCGGGTGATGATGATGCGGTGCTCGCCGCCGTAATCCGGCAAGGCGTTGAGCGCGGCGTCGATCTCGCTGGGGTAGACGTTCTCGCCGCGCACCGTGAAGGAATCGTCGATCCGCCCGAAGATGCCATAGGGAAGGTGCGGATAAGTGCGCCCGCACGGTGTCGGCCCGTCCTTCCACAGCGTGAGGTCACCGGAGACGAGCCGGATCATCGGCTGCGAGGTGCGCTCCAGATGCGTATAGACCGGCGTGCCGCGCTGGCCGTAGGGCACGCGGTGCATCGTGTTCGGGTCACAGACCTCGGTGTAGACGACGTCCTGCCAGGCCAGCATGCCGTCGGTTTCCGCCGTCCCGGCCACGTTCATCCACGGGCTCATCTCGGCCATCGAACCAGAATCGATGACGCGGGCCTCGTATGTCTCAGCGATACGATCGCGCACGCCGGGCACGGACGCCCCTGGCTCGCCCGAAAAGAACAGCAGCTTCAGCTCGAATTCGCGCGGGTCGATGCCCTTGTCGCGCGCCACTTCGGCGAGATGGATCGCATAGGATGGCGTGCCGTAGAACGCCGCCGGCTTGACGCGGCGCATCCAGTCGACCGCACGCGCCGACATGCCTGTCGCGCCCGCGCCGAACGGGAAGGCTCGCGCGCCCAACCGCTCGGAGCCGATCAACGTGCCCCACGAGCCCATGTAGAGGCTGAACAGCGAGCCGATGAACACCGTATCGCCGGGCCGCAGGCCCATCGCCCACATGATCCGCGCGTGGGCGTTGGCGATCGCCCGCCAGTCGTCGCGGCCGATGGCGAAGGCGGTCGGGTTGCCGGTCGTCCCGGAGGTGCCGTGGATGTGGTGAATTTCGCTTTCGGGCACGCAAAGATAATCGCCGAACACCGGCGCGCGGTCCTGCGCCGCGCGCAGATCGGCCTTGGTGATGACCGGCACGCGCTCCTCGAAATCCTCTAGCGAGCTCAGATGATCGGGGTGAAAGCCGCGCGCATCCCAGTGGTGGCGATAGAACGGCGCATTGTCATAGGCGTAGCGCACGACCTGCTTGAGCCGCTCCAGAATGTGATGCTCGCGCTCGGCCGGCGGCATGGTCTCGCGCTGCGGGAACCAGTAACGCGCGCCGGTCTCGGGAAAATAGGTGTCGTCATAGCGCGGCGGGAAGGACCAGAACTCCATGATGGCCCCCTTACCGCGGGCCGCGTTCGGCGACGAGCTCACGGACGCGCGTAACGACCGCATCCGGCGGCGTGTCCTGCAGCAGGATTTCCTGAACGCCCATCTCCTTGAGCTGCACCACGTCGTCTTCCGGTATGACGCCCCCGCCCATCAGGATGATGCCCTTGGAATCCTGCTCTTCCAGCACGCGGATGATTTTCGGGAAGATCGTCATGTGCGCGCCGGACAACAGGCTGATGCCGAGCACGTCGACGTCCTCCTGCACCGCGGCCATCGCCACCTCCTCGGCGGTGCGGTGCAGACCCGTGTAGATCACGTCCATGCCGGCATCGCGCAGCGCGCGCGCCACGACCTTCACGCCGCGGTCATGCCCATCCAGGCCGACCTTGGCGAGCATCACCCGGATCGGGGCTTGCTCGTTCATCGTGTTTCCTCCCTGAGTTCATGGCGCGTTTTTCTTCTTGTGGCGCGTCCGTCTTCAGCTTTGCCTGTATCTCGGCCGAAGCTGCTTCAACATGTGCGCGGGACAGGGCGCCCGCCCGTTCCGCGTGGCCATCAGCGATGGCCTTGAGGATGTCGGCGTGCTCCTGCCAGAGCCTCGTGCGATAGCTGGCCGCTTCGACAACGGCCATCATCACGCGGCGCAGATGGTGCAGATGCGGCTCCAGCGCCTGCCGGATCAGCGGGTTGCCGGACAGGCGGTAGACGCATTCGTGGAACGCCATGTCGCATTTCACGAGATCGCGCACCGCGCCGCGTTCCGCCAGTCGCTCGCCTTCTTTCAGAATGTCCCAACCCTCGGCGAGGTCGTCCGGCCGGGCGCGCTCGGCGGCAAGGCGCGCGGCGGTTTCGTCCAGCGACCCGCGCAGTTCGTAGATCGCGCGCACCATGTCCACGCTGACCGGCGTCACGATGAGGCCACGCCGCCCGGCCTCGCGGAAAAATCCTTGAGATTTCAGAAGGACGAGCGCCTGAACAACCGGCTGGCGCGACACGCCCAGCCGCTCCGCGATGTCGTCCTGCGTGATGCGCGCGCCCGGCGCCAGCTCGCCATCACAGACGGCGTCGCGGATTGCGACGTACACGGAGTCGAGGATGCTGGATCGTCTGGGCAGAGAGTCCATCGGTGCGCTTTCGTATTTTGTATACAGTATTCGCAATGCTGCGCGGGCGTCAAGCGAATGTGCACGAACGCGGCAAGTGCGCGTGTACCGTGAGCCGCTCACAAATAGTTCATCGTCATAGCGCGACGTCTTTCACAAACGTTATTGGACAGTGATCAAGAAGAAAGTCATTTCTGTCAGGGAAAGGCATGCAATTTCTATTTCTGGATTAGACAAGGAGCGATCTGATGGCTGAGCAAACCTACGTTCAAACCCCCGCGGCTGTGCGCATCTCCTCCGACTGGCTGCTTCGTCTTGCGCTTGCCTCGGTGTTCATCTTTCACGGCATCTCGAAGGTTCAGGGCCTGATGGCCGGTGGTCCCGTCCCGATGGGCCATTCTTTCGAGGTCTGGTCGCTGGTCGCCTTCGCCGAGGTCGCTGGCGGCGTGGGAATCATTCTGGGAGGTCTGCTGGCCGGCTTCATGGGCGACATCATCACCCGCCTGAGCGGGCTGGCCGTTGTCCCGGTCATGCTCGGCGCGATTGTCATGGTCCACTGGGGCCGCTGGAGCTTCGTGCCGTCGGACACGCATCCGATGGGCGGCATGGAGTTTCAGGTCGTGCTGATGCTGATCGGGCTGTATTTCGTGCTGCGGGGCAACAACGAGTAAGCTGGGACCGCGGCTCTCTCCCTGGTGACTGCTATTGGCGGGCGCGTCCCTTGGCGGGACGCGCCCGTCTGTCGTTTGTGCGTGTGAAGCCGGTCAGCATGACGAAATGCAGCTCATCGAAGTTGGTTGCTGCAGACAATGCAATTGCCCTGATTACGGAGTGAGATTATTGACCTGGAGGATCAAGAATTGTGAGTGAGGGAGGCGCGCATGATCAAGAAGGAGCAGAACCGGGTTGTCAGAGCGCGGCGCTGGGTGATGGCCGGCGCGGTCGCAACGGCGGTCGCAGGTTCCGCCGGATCCGCCCAAACGGCAGGACTGTCCGGCGAAAACAATGCGGACTGGAACGCTTCGCAGGACGAATTTCTGGTCGCGTCCGCCGAGGGCGAAGGCGAAGGAGAAGCAGCGTCTGAGGGCGGTGAAGGTGAAGGTGAGGGCGAAGGTGAAGGCGAAGGCGCTGCCGCCGTCGACCCCGAAATCCAGCTTCTCACCGACCTGGGCTTCATGCAGGGCCATGCCTATGCCGGCTTGAAGCTCTATGAGATGGGCGAAACCGAGTTGGGCGTGGAGCATATTGGCCATCCGATTGTCGAGAAATACGACGCCGTCGCCGCTCCGCTGGAAAAGATGGGTCACGCTGACCTGAAAGCGCAACTCGAAGTGATGAGCGAAGCTGCCGAGGCCGGCAAGCCGGCGGACGACGTCGCCGCGCTCTATGACGAGATGACGGCTACGCTGGAGGCTATCCGTTCGGAAACCGAGGGCGGCGCGGCGAGCCAGCTGAAGGCGCTGGCGCTGCTGACCCGCATCGCGGCCGACGAGTATCAAGTGGCTTTCAAAGGCGGCGAGATGGTCAACGCCAAGGAATACCAGGATGCCTGGGGCTTCCTCCAAATCGTCAAGCAGGAAGCGCGCGAGTTGGCCGAAAGCGATGACAAGAAAGTCGCCGAAGCCGCCGAAGCGGTCCTCGGATATGCCGAAAATGCCGAAACGGTTTTCAGCGGCGTCACGGGCGAAGGTATCTCCAAGCCCGACGCATCGGAGATTTACGGTGCTGCCGCGCGCATGGAGATTGCGGCGGGGCGATTGAGCTAGGCGATGTTCCTCGTTCTGGGAGAAGTGCTCGACCACTATGAGGTCGCGGCTTTGCGCGAGGCGGCGGGTGAGCTTGATTTTCAGGACGGCCGCGCCACCGCGGGGAAATACGCGAAACCGGTCAAGCACAACGAGCAGGCCGCTGCCTCACCCGCCCTGGACGCGATCACCGAGAAGGTCAAGACGACGCTCACGAAGAACCGGCTATTCAAGGCGGCGGCCCGCCCGCGCCGGTTCGTGCGTCTGCTCGTCTCGCGTTACAGCCCCGGCATGGAATACGGCCTGCATGTCGACGACGCGATCATGGACGGCCAGCGGACTGATCTGTCCTTCACGCTCTTCCTGTCGCCGTCCGACGCCTATTCCGGCGGCGGACTGGTCATCGACGACCCGCTTGAGGCGCGGACCATCCGGCTGGAGGCGGGCGAGATGGTGCTCTACCCGTCGAATACCCTGCACCGGGTCGAGCCGGTAACGCAGGGCGAGCGGCTGGCAGTGGTCGGCTGGGTCGCAAGCTGGGTGCGCGACCCGCAGCGACGCGAAATCCTGTTCGATCTGGAAATGACAGCCTCGGAGCTTTTTGCGCGCGAGGGCAAGTCGTCGACGATCGACAGGCTCAACAAGGCGCGCACGAACTTGTTGCGCATGTGGGCGGACGACTGAATTCGGAAGCGGAAAGGAAAACAAAATGAAACTGACAGCTATCTTTGCGGCTGCTGCGCTTGGGCTGACGCTTGTCTCAGGCCCCGCAACGGCGGACGAGGTCGACCACTACCGCGCCAAGCCGTCCGAAACGCTTGAAGAAGCGGTCAAGAATTTCTCAGAATATAACCGGAAGCTCGCCGAAGTGCTGAACAAAGACAAGCTGACGGTGGATGAATTGGAGCGCATCCATCAGTTGACCTACACGCTCGAGGTTGCCCTGGCCAAGATCAACGAGGAAATGGCTGCCTTACCGGCGACGCTTGAGCGGCTGCATCTGTCCTCCGAGGCGCACAACGCGGCTGAGGCGCGCGGAGTCGGCAAGGTCTATCTGGAGATTGGGCAAACGGTCGTCGACTGACAAACCTTGCGCCGGCTTCTTAGGCCGGCGCATTAAGCCGGCACCGGTTCGGGCGGTTCGGTTTGCGTTACCCCCTTAGCGCACCGGCGAAGGTGATCACGCAGCCAGGCATGGCAGGCGTCCCGCTCCTTGCTCAGATGCCAGATCAAATGATGCGGAATGGATGGCAGGGCGGGACTGGTGGTCAGGGAACGCGTGGCCATATGCCGCGCGGCAAGCGTGGCGACGCTTGCCGGGACCAGCGCGATGCCCTGACGCGCCAGCGCGGCATGAATCGCGATCAGCGGTGAGGCGACGGCCTCCAGTGTCGCGGGCTGCGGGTGGCCGCGCCCGTCGAACAAGTGCGTAACGTGACCAGCGGCGGTGAACAGAAGCGGCGAATCATCGGAATTAAGCCATAGGGTCTTGGCGCTCTGCCGCTCTGGCGCGAGGGCGACGAAAGGCTCGTCGTAAAGACGCTCCGCCGAAATGTCGTTGGCGCTAGGCTCCGCCTCGCCGTCGACAATCGCGAGGTCGATGCGGCCGGTACGCAGCGCGTCCACCACGCCATCAGCCTCGCGCTGATGCAGCGTGATGCCCGGGGCAGCGCTGGCAAGCGCCGCTCGCACGGCAGCCAGCAAGGTCAGCTCCAGCTCGGGCCGGCAGGCCAGCACGAAGCTGCGCTCCTGCGCTTCCGGCTCGAAATTGCGCTCGTTGTTGAGCAGACCTTCGAGCCCCGAAACGATGACATGCACCGTCGGCGCGAGTTGTGTCGCGCGGCTGGTCGGCACAAGGCGCTGGCCGGCGCGCACGAACAGCGGGTCATCAAACACCTCGCGCAGGCGCGCCAGCGCATGACTGACGGCCGAGGGGCTTCGGCCCAGCCGCTGGGCGGCCTTTGTCACGCTGGCTTCGAGAAGCAGCGCGTCGAGAATGACAATGAGGTTGGCGTCGAGTTCGCGCAGGTGCATCGCGGTTCAGTGGATCGCGCCGTCGGTCGCAGCGCCGCCGACAGGATCGACTATCGGCCCCGGCCCAAGTACCACCTGGTTGTGTCTTAGACACGCGGCAAAGCGCGACGCGCTTACGATCACCTCTTCAATGGGTTGAGCACCCAGCAGGGCATAGGCGCACGCCTTGATGGCCGGACAGTCGTGTTGGGCGGCGGCGATCATCGACACAGCGAGACACTCGTCATAGGCGAAGCGCTCACACCCAGCCGGACAGAGCCTGATCTCGCGCTGTGCATGGCCGCTGACCGCGCGCACCCAGCATGACAGGTCACGGATGACTGTCCGCGCCGCGTCCGGCCCAAGTTCGCGCGCATAGAGGTTCCAGGCATCTTCCCAGCAGGTCATTTGACCGTTCTGCTGGCCGGCCAGCCAGCAGCGGAAGCCCATGCCCGTCAGCCGCTCGGGCCCGTCGAGGTCGCGCAGGAACGCGCCTTTTGACCCATTCGCCGAGACCAAAAGGGTCCGACGGGAGATGCCGCGCTTGACCAGCGTCATGGCTTACCCTTCTGCGCTGCTTGTCTTGCCTGACCGGCTACGGCGCGAAAAGGCCACAAGCCGGCGCAAGTGATATCCGCCCGTATTCCCGAGCGTGAGAGTATGGTATTTGGCGGCGCCAGATCGGTCAAGAAGAATTCAAGTCTTATCGCTGTGTTTCTGCGAAATGGCGACAATTTAGACTTGATGTAATTCTAATAGAGATGATTTTTCCTGCCCAAGCGGAATAATTATTAGATTTATTCTAATTTCAGTCTGACGGGCCGGGCCATCACGCGCGCCCCGCCGAACCGACCCTGACCGACCAGGATCAGAGCGGAGCTTTGTCATTTACGTCAGACAAATTCCTGACTCCTGCACTTTAGAATTAGAATTAGACTGCTTCTAAGTTATTGTTTTCATTGCTTATTTTGTTTGACTCAAATCAATTCCTCCGCTTTTATTTGCCGTGGGCGTGGCCGGTCACCCTGCTGCCGACGCGTGCGACGCCCGCCATATCACGTCTGTTCAATCCGATTCCGGGGCTTTGACCCCCGATGATTGGAGGGAGAAAAATGCGACACGAATACTTTGGGCGCTTCGCGGGTTGCGCCCTTGTGGCGATGGCCGTAGCGGTCGGGATGCCCGCGCCGGCCGCAGCCAATGGCGAGTTGAATATTTATTCGGCCCGCCACTACGATACCGATGACGTGCTCTTCGACGAGTTCAAGGAGCGCACGGGGATCACCGTCAATCGCATCGAAGGCAAGAGCGACGAGTTGATCGCCCGAATGCAGGCCGAAGGCGAGAACAGCCCCGCGGACGTTTTCCTGACAGTGGACGCTGGCCGCATCTGGCGCGCGGACGAGGCGGGCCTGCTCTCGCCGGTGGATTCCGAGGTGCTGAAGGAGCGGATTCCGCCGCACCTGCGTCATCCGGATGGCCACTGGTTCGGCATGTCGCAGCGCGCGCGTATCATCTTCTACGCCAAGGACCGAGTGGAGGATCCGCCCCAGACCTATGAGGCACTGGCTGACGACCAGTACGATGACATGGTGTGCTCCCGTTCGTCCTCGAACATCTACAACCTGTCGCTGATGGCCTCGATCATCGAGACGCATGGTCGCGACACGGCCAAGGAATGGGCCGCCGGCGTTTATGAGAACATGGCGCGCGAGCCGCAGGGCAACGACACGGACCAGCTTCGCGGCATTGTCTCCGGCGAGTGCGACATCGCCATCGCCAACCACTACTACTATGTTCGCGCGCTGGTCAGCGACGTGGAGGGCGTGACCGACAGTACCGACGAGATCGGCTGGGTCTGGCCCAATCAGAGCGGTCGCGGCGCGCATGTGAACCTGGCGGCCGCAGCCGTGACGGCAAACGCGCCGAATCGGGAGAATGCTGTGGCGTTCCTGGAGTTCCTGACCTCCGATTTCGCGCAGTCGCATTTTGCCAAGCAGAACAACGAGTTCCCGGCCGTTCCGGGTGTTCCGCTTGATCAGGGCGTCGCGCAGCTTGGCTACTTCATCCCGGACACCTCAACGGGTGCCGAGGTCTACGGCGAGAACGCACCCGAAGCGCAGGCCGTCTTCAACGAAGTCGGTTGGCCGTAAGTCTCTCTCGCATTCTGCCAAGGGAGGCCGCGTCCGCTTTGGGCGCGGCCTTTCTTTGTGCGCTCAGCCGGCGCTGATCGCCGTGCCCTGACGCGCCGTCGAGGGCATGCCCTCCTGCTGCTTGCCGAGCGTGCGGCAGAGCAGGATCACCGGGATAAGCCCGACGGCAACCAGCGCGAGCGAGGGGACTGCCGCCTCGGCAAGGCGCTCATCCGCCGCCAGTCTATGCGCCTGCACTGCCAGCGTCTGGAAGTTGAACGGGTGAAGGATGAGCGTTGCGGGCAATTCCTTCATCACGTCGACGAACACGATCAGCAGCGCCGTCAGTACGCTGTTGCGCGCCAGCGGAAGATGCACGCTGCGCAGCACCCGCGGCGAGGCATGCCCCAGGGAGCGGGCAACCGCATCCATGTTCGGCGGAACGGTCGCCATGCCGCTGTCATAGGCATTGAGCGCCGCGGCCATGAACCGGCTCATATAGGCCGCAACCATGAGCCAGATGGAGCCGGTGATGAGCAGGCCCGTGTCGATGCCGAAACGCGCTTCCATGAATGCATCGATCGCATTGTCCAGTGCTGCCACCGGCACCATCAAGCCGACGGCAATGACGCCGCCGGGCACCGCATACCCCAGGCCGGAGACGACGACCAGCCAGCGGGACAGGCGGCTGGGCTTCGTGCGCGCGCGAAACCCGATGACCACCGCACCGAGTACGGTCAGGGCTGCCGCGATGCCCGCCACGGTCACGGAGTTTGACACAAAGCCGAGATAACGCGGATCGAGGATGCTCTGGCCGGAGTCGACCGCCATCATTCCAAGCATTATCAGAGGGATCACGAAGCCGCCGAGAACCGGCAGCAGGCACACCGCGGTCGCGCCCCATCCGGACCAGCCCGACAGCCTTGCGCGGTCCAGTGCCTCGAAGCGCGTGCCGTTGCCGACCGTGCCGGCGCCGCCCCGCGAGATACGCTCCAACGCCGCCACGAGCAGCGCGAAAGCCAGCAGGCAGAGCGAAAGCTGGGCCGCCGCGGCGCGGTCGTAAACGGAGAACCAGGCCTGATAGATCCCCGTCGCAAAGGTCTGCACGTTGAAGAATGAGACTGTGCCGAAATCCGCGATCGTCTCCATGATCGCCAGCAGCGCTCCGCCCGCGATCGCCGGCCGTGCCATCGGTAGCGAAACGCGCAGGAAGGCCCGCGCCGGGCTGCGGCCGAGCGTGCGCGCGACCATGTAGGCATTTGCCGATTGCTGCCTGAACGAGGCGCGCGCCAGCAGATAGACATAGGGGTAAAGAACGATCGTCAGCATCGCCGCCGCGCCGCCGAGGCTGCGGATTTCCGGGAACCAGTATTCCCGCGGCCCCCAGCCGGTGATCTCGCGGAGCAAGGTCTGCACCGGCCCCGGGTGGTCCAGCATTTGAGTGTAGGCATAGGCTAGCACGTAGGCCGGAAATGCCAGCGGAAGGGCCAGCGCGACCTCCAGCCATTGGCGACCGGGAAACTGATAGGCGGTCACGAGCCAGGCCGTGACGCTGCCGATGATCGCGGTGGACACGCCGACAATCAGGACGAGCAGCAGCGTGTTGTAGGTATAGCCCGGCAGGACCGTGGAGAGCACGTCGCGCCATGTGTCGAGATCGCCCGCGACAGCCGCCAACGCCGCCGCAACCATGGGCGCGATGCAGATCAGAACGAACAGCCATGTGAGGCGGAGCAGGGCTTTTTCGGTCATCATTCGTTGATAACCTACCTGCGCTGTCAGGAATAAAATGTCAATCTAATTAAGGCGCGTCGCGCCCCCCGGACGTCTTGGGGTATCGCGGCTTCGGCGTCTGTGATTTGGTATGTCGGCAAGGGGCTATTCCGAGAAAGATCCGCACCACAAAAAGGAGCCGCGTCATGGCCGACCATCCGCACAGCACAGCTGACACCCGGACCACGAGCGGGCAAGGCCGCCTCTACGAGAACATTGTCGAGACCGTCGGCAATACGCCCTGCGTGCGGATCAACCACCTCGCGCCGGCCGGCGTACGGCTCTATGTCAAATGCGAGTTCTTCAACCCGGCGGCCTCGGTCAAGGATCGGCTGGCACTGGGCATTATCGAGCACGCCGAGCGCACCGGCGCGCTCAAGCCTGGCCAAACCGTTGTGGAGGCCACGAGCGGGAATACCGGCATCGGGCTTGCCATGGTTTGCGCGGCGAAGGGGTATCGTCTGGTTGTGACGATGGCGGAGAGCTTCTCCATCGAGCGGCGCAAGCTGATGCGCTATCTCGGCGCAAAGGTCGTGCTCACGCCAGCGGCCGAGCGCGCGGTCGGCATGTATCGCAAGGCCAAGGAGCTTGCGGATGCCAATGGCTGGTTCTACGCCCGCCAGTTCGAGACAGAGGCGAACGCCGACATCCATGAGCACACCACCGGCCGCGAGATCATGGCGGACTTTGCTGGCGACCGACTTGATACCTTTGTGACGGGCTTTGGAACCGGCGGGACCGTCACCGGCGTCGGCCGGGTGCTAAGGCGCGAGCGCCCGGAGACGCGCATCGTGCTATGCGAGCCAGACAACGCCCAGCTCCTGGCAAGCGGGGAGCCGCAGGAACGCGGCCCGGAACACGCACCGGCGGAGACGCACCCGGCCTGGCATCCGCATCCCATTCAGGGCTGGACGCCCGACTTCATTCCCTGGGTTTTGGAAGAAGCGCGCCAGAAGCGGCTTTACGACGAGCTTCGTCCGGTAAGCGGCGACGATGGTGTTCACTGGGCCCGGCAACTTGCGGCCAAGGAAGGCATATTGACGGGCGTATCAGGTGGCGCGACCTTTGCCGTCGCGATGGAGATCGCGCGCGGCGCCCCGGAAGGCAGCGTCATCCTGGTCATGTTGCCCGATACCGGCGAGCGTTACCTGTCCACACCGCTGTTCGAGCCGTTCGGTGCCGAGATGAGCGCGGAGGAACAGGCGCTCGCCGATTCATCCGGCGGGGGCTGAGCCGTCGCCCGGGCCCCGCTTTTGCGGCGTCGGGCGTTTAAAGTAGAGGTTGAGCGTCCGAGACGACGGGCGATGCCTCTCAATTCAGGCTGAGGATCGCTCTCGCCTCGGCGGGAGAGGCCGGACGACGACCGTAGTCCTGCATAATGCTCGTGATCTTCTCGACGAGTTCGGCGTTACTTGCCGCGAGACGGTTACGATCGAAGCGGACGTTGTCTTCAAGCCCGGTGCGGCAGTGTCCGCCAAGTTCGAGCGCCCACTTGTTGACCTCGAACTGGTGACGCCCGATCCCGGCGGCGGTCCATGTGGCACCGGGCAGGATTTCGTTCAGCTCGCCCACCAGAAACTCCAATAGCTGGCGACGAGCAGGCAGAGCGTTGGGAATAGCGATGACGAACTGGACATGAACGGGCTCCTTCAACACCCCCGCTTCACGAGGTTGGCCGCATTGTAAAGCATTGCCACGTCGAAGACTTCGATCTCGGGCTTCACGTTATAGTCAGTCATCGGTTGAGCAAGCCCCTCGACGAAATCGGGCGGGTTTTCGTAGATGGAGTTCGGAAAGTTGACGCAGCCCGTGGCAAGAGAGGCCATGTCCGGCCGCAAGTGAAGCATTGCGCCTCGTTTTGACTGGTCGCGTCCGCGTCCGCCAGTCGAGAACTGCATGATCATTCCCGGACAATGCTTTTGGATCCCCTCGCCGACTTCAGCAAATTTTTCGGGATCGGAAAGGAATTCTATGCTTGACTGGATGGAATCCTGACGGCAGGCGATTCACGACAGGCCAGCGCTTTAGGTGATCGCCCGCGATACGATGTCGATAGTGTCCGCCGTGGCATGGCGAAGTTGTCGGAGAGTTGGAAAGACAGGCTCTCCATCAACGGCTCCTTCAACCTTGCCGAAGAATATGTCCGGGGTCGCCTGTGTGTCTTGATCCAGTTCGACACGCTCCCCTTGACGCAAACCTCTGATGTCGAGCAGAGCGCCGGAGCCGCGTTTGAAGGTGCAATTCTCCCACTTCGTTTTGAGAAGGCCATCGGGGCTGGAGATTGTGAAGTTGGAGAGTTTTGCGGCACTTATGACCGGGGTGAGAGCGAAGTGTTTGTCCGCGTTGTCGAGGCGACTGAGGGAATAGAGCGGTTCACCATGCCCGGTTGGGAAAGCCTCCGTCGCTTTGAGAACGGCAATAACGTTCTGGCTGGGTGTTTTTATTCCTTTGCAGGCGGCTTCAAAACTCCTGCGGTCGCTCCCAGTGGGGAATTTGAGGTTGCGGTTCTGCGCTCCGCCGTCGCGTCCGATGAGTTCCCATGTCATATGGTCGAGGGCGGTTCGCAGATTGTGGATAGAATCGCCTATTATCAGGGCGAATGTCTCAGGCAGTTCTTTGCCGAAACGGATGCGGACAGCGGGACTCCCGGTCGCATGATTCTTGCCAAACGACAGGGTATAAGGGTTGCGCTCGACGAAGCGCATGAATGCGGACTCAAGCTCCGCGATGTGATGATCGGCCCGTTCGACCTTTAGTTTGGCGCTTTCAAACATGTTAGTTTTGCAGGCTGGAGGTGGGATTATGAATGACGAACCGGATCCGACAAAAGACCCGAAATTCAAAGAGGTGGTGGACCATTTCCTGAAAACGCCGCCCAAACCGCACAAGCCGAAGAAGGACGAAGGTCGCAAACAGGGCGTTAACTAAAATCAGGATAGCGGTACAAACGGTGGCCGCCACCGGCGTTCATCTGAAGGCGATTAAGCGGGATTAACTACCGCTTGCCGCACTTCGAGGGCTTGGACCGCGTATGGCTATCCACCTTGACGGTCTTGGGCCCTGGCTTAGAGGAGGTCCGCACGGTGCGGACCTTCCTTGTACATGCCATGAGTCACCTCATATGGCCGCCGGTAGGTTGAGCCTACCGCCCTGAACGACACCGCGTCGTCCGCCTGTAAAGACTTGTGGTGTGTTCAGATGGCCAAAGAGGCTGCCGGTGGCAGCCGGCGACAGAATGTGAGATTCACCGTTTTGTGTCGAATCTGGAGCGCGATTTTTTACGCGATTGCACAAGGCGCTTCGCCTTCTGCTTAGGCGTGCGCGGCTCCGTTAGTCCGCCGATAGGTCAGCCTTTTGCCTTCGATGCCGCGCAAGGCGAGATGGGCGCGCTGGGCATCGTCCAGCTTGCGACCGTTTCATGTGAACGCGGCCTCGTTCACATAGCGCTGTAGGAGCTGCTCGGAGATGGCGTGATGCGTTCATACTCGCGGCGCTTTAGCAGGGGAAGAAGCTCTCCGCGCCGCTCACATGCACGAAGGAGCCGAAGGGCACATATTCATCCGCCGAATGGTTCACCGAGGAATGGCCTTTGAACTCCTTGGTCACGCCGACATAGACCATGCTTTCATCGGTCATGAGGTAGCTGGCGCGGTCAACTGAGGTGGCAAGGTACTTGCGCACCGTCTTTGCGGCCACGTCCGGCACATGATGGGCGCGGATTTCGCCGTCACGCTCGACCTGGGCAACAACGGCGTGCTTCTTCGGGATCGGCTTTGACTTGTGCGCGTTGCGCGCCTTGCCGCCGACGAAGGTTTCGTCGCTCTCGACAACCTTGCCTTCGCCGCCGATGGGGTCGTTGCCGTCTTTGTCCGGCCCCATGCCCTCGCGGATGCGATGCGCCATGAACCAGGCGGACTTGTAGGTGATGCCGAGCATACGGTGAAGCTGGTGCGCGTTCATGCTCTTCTTGCTGGAGCACATGAGATGCGTGGCCAGAAGCCACTTGTGCAGCGGGATATGCGAGCGCTCATAGAGCGTGCCGATTTGCGGCTCGCCCTTCTTGTTCTTCATGGCTTCGGGCGGCAGGGCTTTGACGGTCGCGCGCTGCTCGCAGAACGGGCAGACCGTGCCACCGGGCCAGCGCTGCGACTCCAGACGCTCGCCGCCGTCCGTGACCTTGTCCACAGCGTTGTGATTTACCCAAGCGAGGAACCAGGACAGGTGGAAGTCGAGATGTTCGCTCAGCTTAGAGTGCTGACCAAAACCGGGGCTGGCGAGTATAAGACGGTGGTTGCGGGGGGAGGATTTGAACCTCCGACCTTCAGGTTATGAGCCTGACGAGCTACCGGGCTGCTCCACCCCGCGCCAAATGTGCATCCCCGGCTGAACTCTGCCAGCGACAGACGCTCTTTTTGTCCAGAGAAGTCATCGCGTTCAACGCGTTACTCAGTAATATAACGCATGCGCCGACGATGTGAACCCCCTTGTCATCGAGATTTCATTATCTCCACACCGGTCATCCACCCGACGCGAAATCCAGCGCCACATCCAGACAGCGGGCCGAATGCGTGAGCGCGCCCGCGGAAATCAGGTCGACGCCGGTTGCCGCGATCGCGCCGACCGTTTCGAGGCTGACCCCGCCGGATGCCTCCAGTAGCGCGCGCCCGCCGGTGCGCGCCACAGCTTCGCGTAGGTCATCAAGGGACATATTGTCGAGCAGGATGGCGTCAACGCCCAGAGCCAGCGCCTCGTCAAGCTGCGCGAGCGTGTCGACTTCCACCTCAATTCGGACCATGTGACCCGCCGCCGCGCGCGCCCGCTCGACCGCCGGACCGACCCCGCCCGACGCGGCCACATGGTTGTCCTTGATGAGCACGCCGTCGAACAGGCCGAAGCGATGGTTGACGCCACCGCCCGCGCGGACTGCATATTTCTCGAGCGCACGCAGCCCCGGCGTGGTCTTGCGGGTGCAGGTGATGCGCGCCTGCGTTCCGCTGACGGCAGCCACGTATTGCGCGGTCAGCGTTGCGATGCCGCTTAGCCGGCCGAGGAAGTTGAGCGCAACGCGCTCCGCACTCAGCAGTGTCCGCGTGTTCCCGGTGATCAGGGCCAGCTCCGTTCCGGTTTCGACGGGATCACCATCGGCGACCTGCGCCGCGAAAGCGACCTGTGTGTCCAACGCGCGGACTGCAGCCTGCGCGAGTGGTAGCCCCGCCACCACGCCCGGCTCGCGCACGACGATGCGGGCCTCACTCGTCTGAGTCGCGGGAATGGTGGCCGTGCTGGTGATGTCGCCGGCTAGGCCCAGATCTTCCCGCAGCGCCCGTGTGACGGCTTCCTCTAGTAAATGCTCGGGCGGCGGAATGAGATCGGTCATGCGCTTAGCCGTATGGGTTCGCTGGCCGTCCCCGTGACTTCGGCGGCGATCGCTTCGGCCTGCCTCAGCGTGAGCAGGCTGTGACGGCGCCAGGCGTCGTCCGGCTCGGGGTAATCGCTGCGATAATGGCTGCCGCGGCTTTCGGTGCGCAGCAGCGCCGAGACGGTGATCAACCGCGCCGCGGCGATAGCGTTCGACAGCGCGCCCTCTGGGCCGACATCCAGCGAGTCCAGGTCGTGCAGCGCCGCGACCAGCCCGTCGCGCGAGCGCTCCATGCCCACATGTCGGCTCATGGTCTCGCGAAGTTCGGCGATCGCCTCAGCCGACGGCTCGACCCGTGCGGACACCGGACTGCTATCAACCTTTGGCGGCGGGCTGCTCCGCCAGCCCGGGGCAAAGCGCGCGATGTCCCGTGCGATGCGCGCCCCCATCACGACAGCTTCCAGAAGCGAGTTGGAGGCCAGCCGGTTCGCGCCATGCACGCCTGTGCAGGCGACCTCGCCGCAGGCCCAGAGCTGATCGACGCTGGTGCGGCCCATGCTGTCCGTCCAGACGCCGCCCATGTGGTAATGCGCTGCCGGTGCGACCGGAACCAGTTCGTGCGCCGGGTCCAGCCCTGCGTCCTTGCAGGCGCCGTAGACGGCTGGGAAGTCCTCGGCCATGCGCCCACCGATTGCGGCACGGCAGTCGAGATAGGCGCCGCGTCCGTTGACGACCTCGCGGTGGACGGCACGGGCTACGACGTCGCGTGGCGCGAGTTCGGCGTCTGGGTGTATGCTTGGCATGAACCGTTCGCTGCGGCCGTTGACGAGAATCGCGCCTTCGCCGCGGAGCGCCTCGGTAGCGAGTGGCGCTGGGTCGCGGGCCACCTCGATGCCCGTGGGGTGAAACTGGACGAATTCGGCGTCGCCGATGATCGCGCCCGCGCGCGCGGCGATCGCAAGCCCATCGCCGCGGGAGAGCACCGGGTTGGTCGTCGTGGCGTAGAGACCCCCGACGCCGCCGCTTGCCAGAACGACGGCGCGGGCGGGGATTACGTAACCCCCGGACCCCTCAGCCGAGCGGACGCGCACGCCGGTTACGCGCCGGCCGTTCTTAATAAGGTCTTCGGCCACATGCGCCTCGATCACGCGGATCGAGGGCGTGCGCCGCACCGCCGCGACGAGCGCCTGCATCACGGCCTGCCCGGCCTGATCGCCCTTGACATGGACGATCCGGTCGGCGCTGTGCGCGGCCTCCCGCGAAACTGCCAGCGCGCCCGTGCCGTCGCGGTCCAGCGGCACGCCAAGCGCCAGCAAGTCCTGGATGCGCGCCGCGGCTTCCCGCGCCAGCGACTCCGCCATTGCTGTGTTCACCAGCCCGCCGCCCGCGCGAACCGTGTCGGCGGCGTGGGCCTCCGGCGTGTCGCCCTCCGCCACGGCGGCGGCAATGCCGCCCTGCGCCCAGGCGCTGGAGGCACCGTCGCCAAGCCGCTGCGGGGAAATCAACGTAACCGGATGCGGCGCGAGCTTCAGCGCCGTGAACAGCCCCGCCAGTCCCGCGCCGACAATGACGACATCGCTCGCATCCCCTGTCTGCATCGCCTGCTCCGCCACGGACGCTACACTGGCAGGTTGATCATTCGCTCGACCGCCTCCCGCGCCTTCATGGCGACCGCTTCCTCGACATGCACCTCGTCGCGCATGTTCTCCAGCGACTCCAGGATTTTCGGCAGCGTGATCCGCTTCATGTGCGGGCACAGATTGCACGGGCGGACGAACTCGGTGTCAGGCGCGTCGACGGCGACGTTGTCGCTCATCGAGCATTCCGTGACCATCAGCACCTTCTGCGGCTTGTGCGTCTCCACCCATTTGATCATGCCGTTGGTGGAGCCGGTGAAGTCGGCCTCGGCCAGCACATCCGGCGGGCATTCGGGGTGGGCGATGATGCGCAGGCCCGGCTCGGCCTCGCGATAGGCTTGCAGTTCGTCGGCGGTGAACCGCTCGTGGACCTCGCAGTGCCCCTTCCAGGATAGGATTTCAACGTCGGTCTGCGTGGCCACGTATTTCGCCAGATATTCGTCCGGGATCAGCAGCACGCGATCCACGCCGAAGGATTCGACGACCTGCACGGCATTGGACGAAGTGCAGCAGATGTCGCATTCCGACTTCACCGCCGCCGAGGTGTTCACATAGGTCACGATCGGCACGCCCGGGTAGGCTTCGCGCAGCGCGCGGACGTCCTCCGCCGTGATCGACTCGGCCAGCGAGCAGCCCGCGCGCTGGTCCGGGATCAGTACAGTCTTGTCCGGGTTCAGCAGCTTGGAGGTCTCAGCCATGAAGTGTACGCCGCACTGGACGATGACGTCGGCATCCGTGCTTGCCGCTTCCTTTGCAAGCTGCAGCGAGTCGCCCACGATGTCCGCGACACAGTGGAAAATGTCCGGCGTCATATAGTTGTGCGCCAGGATGACCGCGTTGTGCTCCTTCTTCAGGTCGTTGATCGCCTTCACGTATGGCGCGATCGCAGGCCACTCCATCGGCGTAATGACCTTGGAGACCCGATTGTAGAGTTCACGCGTTTCTTCCGCGACTTCCGGCGTGTAAGCGAGTCTGCTTCGCGCGGGCGTGCGCTTGCGCTCGGTTCGGGTGTCCAGAGCAATATGCGGTGTCGGCATGACGAAAACCTCCTTGCATCGCCCGCGGGCTACTTTTGCTCAATCTGAGCATAAGTCCGGGCAAAAAGCAACTCGCCATTCCGCGTGGCTGCCATGAATATCTTTAAATGGTCGTGCGCGGATGCTGTTTGAAGAGGTGGCTGCTCACGCGATGCCCTTGATCTCCTCGTAGGTCAGGTTGCCGGGCACGATCGTGATCGGGATCGGGAAGCTACCCGCGCCCGCGCCGGCCGCGAGCGTCGTGACCAGCGGACCCGGGCCGCTGGGATCGGCGGATGCGCCGAGGGTGAGGACCGCGATGTCCTTGTCCTCTTCGATCACTCGACGGATTTCGTCGGCCTTGTCGCCTTCGCGTACGATTTGTTCGCGCGGCAGTTCATCCAGGCCCCAGTACTTCAGCTTGCGTGTATAGAGGCGAAACACGGCCTGCGCCTTGCTGAGGCCTTCCTCGCGTTGCGCCTCCTCAACCGCGAGCCAGTGCTGGAAGCTGCCCGGTTCGATGACGAACAGCAGGACCAGCCCGCCGCCAGTGCGCTCCGCGCGCGCCGCGGCAAAGGAGAGCGCCGTCTCGCATTCCGGCGTTTCATCGAGAACCACGAGGAACTTCCGGCGATGTCCCTCGTCGAAAACGCGTCGCGTGATGTCGGCCATGATCTTTCGCCGCCTTTCCTGCTCGTGATGCCGCGCCAGCCGCCCAGCATACTCAATGCCCGATGAAGCCCACAATATCCTTGATGATGTTCATATTCGGGTCGGCGATCTCCCGCGCGCGTCGGGCGCCGTCTGTAAGGATGGCATCGATATGGCCCGGGTCGGCCATCAGCCGGCGCATTTCCGCGTTGACTGGCGCCAGCTTTTCGATAGCCAGTTCGGCAAGCGCCGCCTTGAAGGTCGCGAAGGTCGCCCCGCCATGCTCCTCCAGCACCTGCGCGGAGGTCTGATCCGCCAGAGCCGCGTAGATGCCGACGAGGTTGCGAGCTTCCGCCCGCTCCTCCAGCCCTTCGAGTTCCGATGGCAGCGGCTCCGGATCCGTCTTGGCCTTGCGGATCTTCTTGGCAATGGCGTCGGCGTCGTCAGTCAGATTGATGCGCGACATGTCCGACGGGTCGGACTTGCTCATCTTCTTTTCGCCGTCGCGCAGCGACATGATCCGCGCCGCGGTCTCGCCGATCAGCGGCTCCGGCAGCGGGAAGAAGCCGTCCGGGTAGCCACGCTCGGCCGCGCTTTCCGCAAAGTCCACGTTGAACTTCTGCGCGATGTTCCGCGCCAGCTCGAGATGCTGCTTCTGATCCTCGCCCACCGGAACATGCGTGGCACGATAGGCGAGAATGTCGGCGGCCATGAGCGTGGGATAGGCGTACAGGCCCACCGAGGCGTTTTCGCGGTGCTTGCCCGCCTTCTCCTTGAACTGCGTCATCCGGTTCAGCCAGCCGATGCGCGCGACGCAGTTGAAGATCCAGGCCAGCTCGGAATGCGCGCAGACCTGGCTCTGGTTGAAGATGATGTGCTTCTCGGCGTCCACCCCGGCCGCGAGGAACGCCGCCGTTACCTGCCGCGTGCTGGAGCGCAGACCCTCTGGCCCGCCCCAGATTTCGCGGTCCTGCGTGATGGCGTGCAGGTCCACGACGCAGTAGATGCAGTCGTAGTCCTGCTGCAGCGCGACGAATTTGGTGATCGCGCCGAGATAGTTGCCGAGGTGCAGATTGCCGGTGGGCTGAACGCCCGAGAACACGCGCTGTTCGTTCATCATCCTTCCTTCGTGTCGGACCGGCGCAGTTTATCGCGCGCTCGCCGCGTCCGCGCAAGCCTGCGGAACCTGCTTTCCCGTGGTCACGCCGTCTGGCGTTTGAGGAGGCTGCGCATCAGCCGCGGGATGCTCGCCGCGCCGGTGAGTTGCGCCGCCAGCCCAAAAGCAATCAGGCCGCTGCCGACCAGGCCAGCGAGCGCGACAACCTGCAAGCTCAAGCCGTTGGCGGGCGCGAAAAGATGCGCCAACTGATCCTGCACGCCGATGAGCACGCCGCCCATGATGAGGCTGGACAGCAGGATTTTCGGTCCGCGCCGGCGCAGCGCCGCGTCTGTTTCGAAGAAGCCGCGCGTGTAAAGCGTGATGAGCAGCAGCAGCGCGTTGACCCAGCCGGAAACCGTCGTGGCTATGGCGATGCCCACATGGCCGAAGAACGGGAAAAGCGCAAGTGATGCCGCCACGTTCACGACCAGCCCCGCACCGGCATAATACATCGGCGTCTTGGTGTCCTCGCGCGCGAAGAAGGCTGGCGAGAACACCTTGATGAGCACGAAGGCGGGCAAGCCCCAGGCGAAGGCCGCGAGTGCCAGCGCGGTCGCTTCGGTGTCGGCGACGGTGAACGCGCCGCGCTCGAACAGAACCTGGATGATCGGGCCGGGCACGACGAACAACGCGACGGAGGCCGGCAGCGTCAGCAGCAGGGCAAACTCGAACGAGCGGTTCTGGCTGGCGCTCACTGCCGCATCATCGCCCGAGCGCAGGCTGCGCGACAGATCGGGCAGCAGCACCACGCCGATGGCGATGCCGACTACGCCCAGCGGAAGCTGATAGACCCTCTCGGCGTAATAGAGGAATGAGACCGCGCTCTCCTGCATCGACGCGATGATCGTGCCGATCAGGATGTTGAACTGTGTGATGCCGCCCGCGATAATGCCCGGAATGCCAAGTTGGACAAGACGCCGCACGCCGGGCGTAATTCGCGGCCAGCGCAGCTTAAGCTCCATACCCATGTTGCGCGCCGCCAAGGCCAGCGCGAGAAGCTGCAGAAACCCGGCTACCGACACACCCCACGCGAGAACGATGCCCGAGGCCGGCTCGTCGCCGAGGCCAAGCGCCAGCGCCGCGACCATGACGCCGATCAGCACGATGTTGAGGATAATCGGCGCGGCGGCAGCCATTGCGAACTTGCCGAGCGCGTTCAGAACGCCGGACAGCAGCGCCACCAGGGACATGCACAAGAGGTAGGGGAAGGCGATGCGCGTAAGCAGCGTGGCGAGGTCGAACTTCTCAGGGTCCTCGGAGAACCCCGGCGCGATCACATACATCAGCCAAGGCATCGCCGCTTCCGCCACCGCTGTGAACAGCAGCAGCGCGAACAGCAGCACCGCCAGGGCTTCTTCCGCGAACTGCCGCGCCGCGCTCTCGCCCTCGCCCTCCAGCCTTTTCGAGAAAAGCGGCACGAAAGCCGAATTGAAGGCACCTTCGGCGAACAGCCGGCGGAACAGGTTCGGAAAGCGGAACGCCACAAAGAAGCTGTCCGCCACCCAGCCGGTCCCGAGCACCGCGGCGATCAGCACGTCACGCGCGAAGCCGAGCACACGGCTGATGATGGTAAAGCCGCCGACGGTGGCGAAGGATCGGTAAAGGCGCATGGATCACTGCTGTAGCGGACGGCGATCAGGCCGGCAAGCCTGCGCGCCGCATGGGTCGGCATGTCCCCGGGGGTGACAGTAGTGTGTGGCGCCGACGTGGCCGCGCTTTCAGTTGCGCAGGACGATGCAGACGCCGCCGGCGGCGCGGAGGCGGTCGCAGAGCTTGCGGGCCTCCTGCCGGCTCGGCGCGCCGAGGCGGGCTTGATAAGTGGGGCGGCGACCGAGACTGAGGTTGCGCTCGCGTCGGAGGATCGGCTTGCGGTCGCCGATGATGCTGCTGAACTGGCGCTGCACCCGGCGGAATTGGGCAATGGTCTTGGCCTTGGAGAAATGCCCGGCGACCTGCACGCCCCAAGGCGCAGACGGCGCGGTCTCCAGGTCGGGCGCGCCGCGCTCAAGCACCTGAACGAGCCGCGCACAGGCGCTGTCGTCCGGCGTGACCGGCTTGTGCGTGAGTTCGCTGTCGTTGGCGCCGCTGCGCCAGTCTTGCGGGAGCCGCCCGGTAATGATTGCGACATATTTGCGGGTTTCGGCGGGCAGCATCACCAGCTCGTTCGACAGCCAGTCCCGCACGCGCTGCGGCCCGGCATTGTAGGCCGCCGCCGCGAGGCCGAGATTGCCAAATTCCTTGCGCAGATCGGCGAGGAACGCAGCCGAGGCCACCAGCGCGGATTTCGGCTCGAACGGATCGGCTAGCCCGCGCAAGTCGGCCGTGCCGGGCATGAATTGGGCGATGCCCTGGGCGCCTTTCGGGCTGACCGCGTTCGCACGGAAGCGGCTCTCCTGCCAGATCAGGCGGGCGAAGAACAACGGCGGGATTCCGGCCTTCTCCGCGATCTCGTCGAGCAGCGGACAGACGCTTTCCGAGCGCTGGCCGAGCTTCTTGGCGATGGTTTTTTCCGTCGCGTCGCGCTTGGCCTTGTCGTGCACCGGCTGAGCCCGCGCCTCCTGGGGCACCGTGAGCCCCAGCAGGAGCAGGCCTGCGAGCAGTACGCGCGCCCGGCCCCTAGCTGTCGGCTGACAAGCAGCCCACCAGCGCGTCAACGTTCTGACGCATGAGTTCGAAATACAAGTCTGGTCCCGCCGCGATGTCCGCGCCGAGGGGATCGAGCACGCCTGCCCGCGCATCCGTACCCTCCGTAACCACTTCCACCAGTTTAGGCTCGAACTGCGGTTCCGCAAAGATACAGTTGGCGCCAGCCTTTCTGACTTTTTCACCAATTTCGCGCACGCGCTGCGCGCTCGGCTGGACGCCCGGGGTCAGGGTGATCGCGCCGACGGCGTTCAGGTCGAAGGCGGCCTCGAAATACTGATAGGCGTCGTGAAAGACGAGGAACGGCTTGTCCTGCACCGGGGCGAGTTTTTCGCGGAGTTCGGCGGTCAGCTCGTCGAGCCGCGCGATCATTTCTTCGCCGTTCTGCGTATAGGTTTCACCGTTCGCCGGGTCGGCTTCGCTCAGGACACCGACGATATGCGCGATCATTGCCTTGGCGTTTGCCGGATCGAGCCAGATATGCGCGTCCGTGTCGCCATGCGCGTGGCCATGCCCGGCGTGATCGTGGCCGTGGCCTTCGGCATGTTCTTCGCCATCCTCATGGCCGTGGCCTTCGCCGTGGGCGTGCTTTTCGCCATGGTCATGGCCGTGCTCATGGCCATGTCCATGCGCCTCGCCATGCGCGTGCTGTTCGCCGTGGCCATGCGAATGCGCTTCCCAGTCGTCGCCCGTGCGGACATCCATCAGCGTCACGCCCGGCGCTTCGGCCAGCGGCACCACCTTGGCATCACCGGCGAGCGCGTCGAGCGGGCGCACCATGAAGGTCTCCATGTCCTCTCCGACCCAGAACACCACATCAGCGTTTTCCAGCGCCTGCGCGTCTGACGGTTTCATCGAGTAGGCATGCGGGCTTGCAGCGCCGGGGATCAGCAGGTACGGCTCGGTCACGCCGCGCGTCACGCCGGCGACGAGCGAGTGGACCGGCTTGATCGACACGACGATTTCGGGTTTTGCTTTGGCGGGCGCGCCGGCGAGCGCGGCAACCGCACCCAGCGCGACGGCAATTGCAGTCAGCTTGAACATGCGTTGATCCTCGTCCATCTATGGAATGTTACTTTATAACGTTAAACATATCGCCGGCGGCGTGGCAATCCCCGTCGGCGCTTGAGGCCCAGCCATGCTCAACCTGTTGACCACCAGAGACAGCCGCACTGATAGCCATCCGCACGCCGCGCCGGGCGCACCGCTGGTGGAGGCGACCGGCCTGTCCGTGTGCCGGAGCGGGCGCTGGCTGATCCGTGACGTCGATCTGCGCATCGCGCGCGGCGAAATCGTCACGCTGATCGGCCCGAACGGCGGCGGCAAATCGACCACGGCAAAGGCGATCCTCGGCCTGATGCGCTTTGATCGCGGCAGGGTCTGGCGCGCGCCGGGGCTGCGTGTCGGGTATGTGCCGCAGCAGCTTTCGATCGACTGGACCTTTCCGCTCACCGTTCGCCGGCTGATGTCGCTGACCAGTCGCCAAAGCGATGATGCCATTCGCGACGCGCTGGCGGAGGTCGAGATCACGCATCTCATTGACGCGCCGGTGCAGTCGCTCTCGGGCGGCGAATTCCAGCGCGCGCTGCTCGCCCGCGCGATCCTGCGCAAGCCCGACCTGCTGGTGCTCGACGAGCCGGTGCGCGGCATCGACTTCAGCGGCGAAATCGCGATGTATGACCTGATTGCGGATGTGCGCCGGCGGCTGAACTGCGGCGTGCTGCTGATCTCGCACGACCTGCACGTCGTGATGGCGGAGAGTGATACCGTGTTGTGCCTGAACCGGCATGTCTGCTGCCAGGGATCGCCGGAGCATGTCGCCGCGCATTCGTCCTATCGCGAGCTGCTCGGCCCGCGCGCGGCGCAGACGCTGGCGATCTACCGCCACCATCACGACCACGCACATGCGCCAGACGGCTCGGTCGTGCCGCTCTCCGAAAAAGCCGAAGCGGAGGACAGCGATGCTGGATGATTTCTTCATGCGCGCCCTCATCGCCGGGAGCGGCGTCGCGCTGGCGGCCGGACCGCTGGGGTGCTTCATCGTCTGGCGGCGGATGGCTTATTTCGGCGATACGATCTCGCACTCCGCGCTTTTAGGCGTGGCGCTCGGGTTTCTCGCGGACATCAATCTGGTCCTCGCCGTTTTCGCCGTCGCCGGGCTGGTCGCCGTGGGCCTGATGGTCATGCAGCGGGCAAACACGCTTTCGAGCGACGCCATTCTCGGTATTCTGTCGCATTCCACCCTGGCGATCGGGCTGGTGATCGTCGCCTTCATGACATGGCTGCGCATCGACCTGATGGCCTATCTGTTCGGCGACATCCTCGCGGTCACGACGCAGGACATCGCGATCATCTACGGCGGCGGGGCGGCGGCGCTGGCTGTCCTGGCGCTGATCTGGACGCGGCTGCTGGCCGACACCGTCAGCTTCGATGTGGCGCGGGCCGAGGGGTTGCGCCCGGAGGCAGCGCGCTTCATCTTCATGCTGCTGGTGGCCGCGGTCGTGGCGCTGACAATGAAGGTTGTGGGCATCTTGCTGATTACCGCGCTGCTGATCATTCCCGGCGCCGCCGCGCGCAATTTCGCCACCACGCCCGAGACGATGGCTGTTATCGCCGCGGGTATCGGCGTCGTCGGCGTGGTCGGCGGGCTGCACGGCTCGCTTTATCTGGACACGCCGGCCGGTCCAACGATCGTCGTCGCCGCGCTTTTGCTGTTCCTGGCGAGCTTGGGCGTGCGCGGCCTCACGCAATGGCGCGCAAGTCGCGTCGCGGAGGATCATCATGCCGTCTGACACGCCCAGGCTGACCAAGAACCAGGCCGTTGTGCTCAACGCGCTCAAACACGGCGATACGCCGATGACGGCCTATGAAATCCTGGGCCTGGAGGAGGTGCGCGAAGCCGGGCTGAAGGCGCCGCTCACAATTTACCGCGCGCTCGACAAGCTGATGGAGGCGGGTCTGGTCCACCGGCTGGAAACGCTCAATGCGTTCGTGGCCTGCGAGCGCTGCCCGCATCCCGGCCCCGCCGGCTTTGCCATCTGCGAGAAGTGCCGCAAGACCGTGGAGCTGACCCTGACCGACTGCGAAGCGCATCTGACCGAAAACGCGCGCCGCGCCGGCTTCCGCGTCGACGCCATGAATGTCGAGATGCGCGGGCTCTGCGCCGATTGTCAGTCATCATGAAAAAGGATGCGGCGGCGCGAAACGCGCCAAAGGACACCTCAGATAACGACACGCCGGTGATCGTCGCGCGCGACCTGGTCAAGCGCTTCGGCGCGCTGGAGGCCGTGCGCGGGGTTTCGTTCCAGGTGGAGCAGGGGCGCTGCATCGGCCTGCTCGGGCCGAACGGCGCGGGCAAGACCACCATCATGCGCATGATCGTCGGGCAGTCCACCGTCACGGCGGGCGAGTTGAACGTGTTCGGCGAGCCGCCCTATCGCTTGAGCCGCGAGATCAAGGCACGCATCGGGCTGGTACCGCAGGCCGACAATCTCGACCCGGATGTCTCCGTTCAGGAAAACCTGGAGATCTACGGCCGCTACTTCGGCCTGCCCGAGGCGACGATCGACGCGCGCGTGCCCGACCTGCTGGAATTCATGCGGCTGGAGGAAAAGGCCGATGCGCGCGTCTCACAGCTTTCCGGCGGCATGAAGCGGCGTCTGGTGATCGCCCGGGCGCTGATCGCCGAGCCGGAAGTCGTGATCCTTGACGAGCCGACCACAGGCCTCGATCCGCAGGCGCGGGTGATGATCTGGAAGCAGCTCCTCGCCTTGAAGGCGCGCGGCAAGACCATGCTGCTGACGACGCATTACATGGATGAGGCGCAGCGGCTTTGCGACCGGATCATCATCATCGACCACGGCGAAATCCTCGATGAAGGCTCGCCGGAGGAACTCATCAGCCGGCATGTGAAGGGGCACGTCTATGAGATCGACAAGCCCGTTCCGGAGCCGCTGAAGAACGGCCGCTGGGACAGCGAGGACATCGGCGATTCCGTGCTCATCTACGTACAGCAGCAGGACGACATCCGCCCCGCGCTGACCAAGGACACGAGTTATTACCACCGGCCGGCCAACCTGGAGGACGTGTTCCTGCGCCTGACAGGGCGGCAGCTACGGGAGACGTGATGCAGGCGATCCGCAGCCTTAACGCCGGCAGCATCCTCGCCGTCACGCACCGGCAATTCATCGTCTGGCGCAAGCTGATCTGGTCGGCGCTGGCGACCAATGTCGCGAACCCGCTGCTGTTCCTGTTCGCGTTCGGGCTGGGGCTGGGGCAGTTCGTCGAGCGCATGGGAGACGTGCCTTATCTCGCCTTTGTGGTGCCGGGCATGACGGCCTATGCCGCGATGTTCGCCGCCAGCTTCGAGACGACCATCGGCGCCTACACCCGCTATCAGCAACAGGGCAACTGGGATGCGATCATGGCCACGCCAGTGAGCCTGGCGGAACTGCTGCTGGGCGAGGTGCTCTGGGCGGCACTGAAGGCGCTGCTTTCGGCCGCGTGCGTGATCCTCGTCGGGTGGCTGTGGGGTGGCGTGCTGTCACTGCCGGGGGCGCTGATTTCGCTGCCGCTGGTGTTCGCCGCGTCGCTCGGCTTCGCCTGCTTCGGGTTGCTCGCAACGACCTACGCGCACGGCTATGAGTATTTCAGCTATTTCTTCAGCTTCTGGATCACGCCCATGTTCGTGTTTTGCGGCGTGTTTTTCGACATCAGCCGGTTCCCCGACCCGGTTCAGGTGATCGCCTGGGCCTTCCCGATGACGCATCTGATCGCGATTGTGCGTCCGCTGACGACCGGCGCGCCGCTCGATCCGGTGATAGTCGTCGTGCATATCGCCTACCTCGGAGCGATTTCTGCCCTAGCCTTCTGGCTCGCCTATCGTGAGGCCCGGCGGCGAATGTTCGATTAGGACGTGTCGCGGACGGCGTAGACGTCGCCGGAATTCGCGGAATGCGGCAGCGCGGCGATCACGTCGGCGGTCTCGCGCGCGGACAGCCAGTGCCGATACTCCATCGCGAAGCTCTCGCCGAGCGAAAGGTTATAGCGGTAGTCGCCCAGCGTCTCCAGCCGGTCGATGCATTGGAAGGCCACGCGCCGCTGTATGGTTGTGAACTCGAAGGATAACGCGGGAACGGCCTGCGACAGCCCGGCCAGCGCCGCGGCCTCGAAGCCCTCCACGTCGATCTTGACGAAATCCGGCTGGCCAAAGCGCGCGATAAGCGTGTCGAGCGTCGTGGCCGGCACAGTTCGCGTCTCCTCCCAGCGTTGATCCGCCCAGCCTTCCGCCCCGTCGGCGGCGGCGACGAAGTCGCGCGAGGCGGTCGAGACGGTCGGGTTGGCGAGATTTATGTTGAGCAGCACCTCGCCCGCCGTCTCCGCAACCGCGGCATTAACCAGGTGGACGCATCCCGATCCGCCGAACAGCCATTGCAAACATTTGAAGGCGCGCGGCTGCGGCTCGACCGCCACGACCTCGGCGCCGAGCGCACGGAACGCCCGCACACGGTCCCCAACATGCGCGCCAATATCGAACACAAGCCCGCCAGCCGGCACGAACAGGCGGTAGAAGGCGCGCATCCGCCGGGCGCGGCCAAGGCTTGCGTGATATTGCCAAAGCGAGCGTGTGATGCCTGCCGCTTCACGCAGTCCTCTCTGAAATTTCGGCGGACCCATTGCCGCAGCCTATTTCATCCCGCGGAGACGGGCGAGAGCTCTTTTGCGGTACTGGCCTCGATCTCCCCGAGCAGTTCGACAGGCGCAGGAGCGGTGTCATCGCGCAGTTCTGCAGGCATCTCGAATTCTTCCGGAATGGCGCAGCCGCCCCAGCGGGCGAACCACGCACCAAGTTGGGGCGAGGCGGACAGCACCGCGAGCGGCACGGCCAGCAGGAGGCCAACGACCATGGGCGCGATCCAGGGCAGGATTTGCGGTACGAACACGGCGAACACGGCGATGAGCGCCGCGCCGAACAGCGTTTGTGGCCATAACCCCTTGATCGCCGTGCGCCAGGTCAGGCGGTAGGCGTCACGCGCCTGACCGTTCCAGCGCACCGAGCGACGAAACACCAGGCCGGCCATGAAGACAGTCAGCGCGAATGCGATGACCGGCGCCAGTAGCATCATGAACAGGATTTCGACCAGCGCCCCCAGGGAAAAGCGGAGTGCACCGCCATACCGCGCCACACCGCCAGGCGCGAGCGCCGCATCGGCCAACCCCGTCATCTTGGGTGTCAAGCTCATGGTGATGACCGTGACGAACAGGCCTATGCCGATCACCGGATCAAGGCCTTCCAGTTTGCCGCTCGCGGCCTTCACGGCGCCGAGCGTGACCATGGCCATCCAGGCGGCCGCGCTTAGATACATCATGATCGCGATGAAAAGCTGCACCCGGCTCGTGAGGGTGAGGCGCGGCAGACCGAGCAGCCGCCAATACTGCATGTTTCCTTGGCACCAGCGCATGTCGCGCTTGGAGAAGTCGAGGAGCGTCGGCGGGTTGTCTTCCCAACTTTCACCCTCCACAGGCATTACGCGCACCTCATAGCCTGCCCCCCGCATCATCGCCGCCTCGACCTGGTCATGGCTCAGCACGTAGCCGCCCAGCGGCGGGTCGCCCGGCAGGACAGGCAGGTGGCAGTGCACGGCGAACGGTTTGACGCGAACGAGCGCATTGTGCCCCCAGAACGGGCCGCAGTCGCCCTGCCACCAAGCGCTGCCCATGGTGAAGGAGCGCATCCCGTGGCGCATGCCGAACTGGAAGATGCGCGCGAAGGCGCTGTTGCTGGGCGTGCCGACGACGAGGCTCTGCAGGATGCCAAGGCGCGGATGTCGCTGCATGATCCGTACCATCTGCAGGATCGCCGGTCCGGACATCAGGCTGTCGGCATCCAGTGGCAGCATCAGGTCATAGTCCGCGCCGAAGCGCTCAACGAAGTCGCGGATGTTGCCGGCCTTGAAACCGGTATTCTCCTTGCGGCGGCGGTAGACGATGTGATGTTTCCCAACGAGGCCCGCGCGCCAGTCGGCGACCAGCTTCTCCTCTTCTGCGGCGATTTCGGGATCGGAGGTGTCGCTGAGCACGTAAAAGTGGAACTGCCGGCCGAACCCCGTCGCATCAAGGCTGCGCCGCACCCGCTCCAGCTTGGCGAGCGCACGCTTCGGATCCTCGTTGCGCAGCGTCATGAGAACGGCGGTCTTTGCGTTGATCGGCGCATCGCTGTTGCCCGCCGCCAGATAAGGCGCCACTCTGGCGCGCCAACGCTTGTCGACATGCAGCAGCCAGAACCCGATAATTGCATTCCAGAAGCCGAGCACCGTCCAGGGGGCGGAGATGAGGAAGCAGGCAATCAATCCGACATCCAGCACATCGAAGCCGTTCGCGCCGAGCAGATGCGCCCACAGCGCGGTGAGGACAGCAACGGTTCCGCCGACGAGAGCGGTGATGGTGACGCGGCGGCGGTTGAGCGTGGACGCGCTTTGCAAGCCGGCGGGCGTGAGATGCGCGGACTCGTCCTTGGCTGTTGTGCAGTGCGGTGTTGTAAGTTCGGACATGGATTAGCTAAGCCCCCGGCTAGAATCACGGTGGATGGCGCGCTTCGCAGGGCGAGCACGGGAAAAACGACAGTGTAGGTGGCTTATGGACGCCGAAACGCGACGATCTGATCGCCAGCCCGCACGCGCATTATACTACGTTGCACCGCAGCAGGCCGTGCTTCGACAAACAGCGTTACTAACGGATCATGACCCGGATGTGACGCAAATTCGGTTGCTGACGCTTTTTACGGGTCTGAGCCGTGGGACGGAGCGCCTTGTTTTCGAGGGCAAATTGCCGCAGAGCGAATGGCACAGGATGCGCGCGCCCCATCAGGAGGGGGATTTTCCGTTCCCGGTGAAATACGGCTACGCGGCGGTTGGCGTCGTCGAGAGCGGACCAGAGGCGCTGGTTGGGAAAACCGTATTCGGGCTTTTTCCTCATCAGGATCAGATCCTTGCGCGCGCCGAGGATGTGGTCCCTGTGCCAGCGCGTGTGCCACCCCGGCGGGCGGTTCTGGCAGCAAACATGGAGACCGCCCTGAACGGTGTCTGGGATGCCGGCGTCACGGCGGGTCACAATGTTTTGATCGTGGGCGCCGGGGTGGTCGGGGCGCTGCTGGCGGCGATCCTCTCGCGGATGCCGGGCGTGAGTCTGGGGCTGGTCGATGTGCGGCCGGAGCGCGCCGGATTGGCCCAGACTCTTGGCGCTGATTTCTTCGCGCCCGACGACGTGCCGGGCGGCGCCGATGTTGTATTCCACACCAGCGCGAGCGAGGCGGGGCTTCGCCTTGCGCTGAACTGCGCCGGGTTCGAAGGGCGCATCGTCGAGATGAGCTGGTTCGGCGACCGAAGCGTGAGCCTGCCGCTTGGCGAGGCGTTCCATAGCCAGCGGCTGCAACTGATCTCGTCGCAGGTCGGCCATGTCGCGCCGTCGCACCGTGCGCGCTGGAGCCACCGCCGTCGACTGGAAAAGGCGCTGGCGCTGCTGGACGATCCGCGTCTCGACGCGCTGATCACCGAAGAGGTGGCGTTCGACGACCTGCCACACGAACTCCCGCGGCTGCTTGCGCCGGACGCCCCCGGCCTTGCTACCGTGATCCGTTATCCGCAAGCCTCTTAGGAGATGCCATGTATTCCGTCGAAGTCAGCGATCACATCATGATCGCGCACAGCCTGAAGAAGGAGTTTTTTGGCCCCGCCCAGAACCTGCACGGCGCAACCTTCGTCATCACCGTGGCGTTCTTCCGCCAAACACTGACGGAAAACAACGTCGTCGTGGACATCGGACGCGCGCTGGATGTGCTGAATGAGGTGCTGTCGCCGCTCCGTTACGCCAATCTGGATGAGAAGCCGGAATTCGCGGGGCAGCTCACGACGACCGAGTTTCTCTGCCGGCACATCTTCGATCAGTTCGCGCTGGCCGTTCGCGACGGTCGGCTGGGCGACGGCGCGGAGGGGCTGGAACGGATCCGCGTGACGTTGCAGGAGACGCCGAACGCCGCGGCGACCTATGAAGGGCGGGTCGGTACGTGATAGCCGCCGCCTTCGCGATTCCCGGCGACCTGAATGCGCCGACCGGCGGTTACGCCTATGCGCGGCGTATCCTGCCGCTGCTGTGCGACCATGGCGTCACGGCGCGCCACCTGGCGCTGCCGGGCGGCTTTCCCTTCCCTGACGATGCCGCGCTGCAAGCAGCGGGCGATGCGCTTGCAGCCATTCCGGCTAGCGAGGTCGCGCTGGTCGACGGGCTGGCTTTCGGCGCGCTGCCGGAAAGCGTGATCGCGCGGATCGCTGCGCCCCTCGTCGCGCTGGTGCATCATCCGCTGGGGCTGGAGACGGGCCTGTCGCCCGAGGAAAGCGCGCGGTTGATCGAGACGGAGCGGCGGGCACTTGCCCGTGCGCGCCGCGTCGTGGCAACGAGCGAGACGACAGCCGAGACATTGCGCGCGGACTTCGACGTGCCTGCTGAAAGACTCAGCGTGGCGATTCCGGGCACCGAACGGGCGGAGCGTGCAGCGGGCGGTGGCGAGGTTCCGCATCTGCTTGGCGTCGGCGCTGTCGTGCCTCGCAAGGGCTTTGACGTGCTCGTCGCGGCGCTTGCCGAGCTGGCGGATCGGCCGTGGCGCTGCACGATTGCGGGCAGTCTCGACCGCGATCCAGCGACGGCGGCTGCTCTGAGGGCGCAAATTGAGCGTTTCGGCCTGTCGGAGCGCATCACGCTGAGCGGTGCGCTGGAACCGGCGGCTCTGGACGATGTTTATCGCAGCGCGGACATCTTCGTGCTTCCCTCGCGGTACGAGGGCTATGGCATGGCATTCACGGAGGCGATGGCCCGCGGACTGCCGGTCGTTGCGGCAGCGGCAGGAGCGGTACCGGCGACGGTGCCGCCGGAAGCGGGTGTCCTGGTACCGCCGGACGACCCGGCGGCGCTGGCGGAGGCGCTGCGCAAGCTGCTGGACGATCCGGCGGAGCGCTTGGCGCTCAGCGATGCGGCGTTCGCCCATGCCCGGGGCCTGCCCTCCTGGGACGACACGGCGCGGCGGGTGGCCGAGGCGATCCGGGAGACGCACGAACAATGACCGGCTTTTCGACCGACTGGCTCGATCTGCGCGAAGAGGCGGACCAGCGTGCGCGCGACGCCGACCTCGAAGCGCGGCTGGCTGATCATTTCGCAGGGCGCGAGGAACTGCGCATTGTCGATCTCGGCTGCGGCACCGGCGCGAACGCCCGCGCGCTTGCCGCGCACCTGCCCGGCGTGCAGCACTGGCGCTTCGTGGATAACGATCCGGACTTGCTGGCGGCGGCGCGCGCGCGCATGGCGCAGTGGGGCGCGGCGGCGGGCGACCCGCAGGGCGATCTACACATGGTCGCCCAGAGCAAGCAGGTTCACATCACCTTCCAGCAGGCGGACCTCAGCAGCGATCTATCCGCCGTGATCGAGCCGAACGACGATCTCATAACGGCGGCAGCCTTCTTCGATCTTGTCTCGCCGGCGTGGATTGCGCGCTTCGTCGAGACGGTCGCCGCCACGGGGGCGGTGTTCTATACGGTCCTGATCTATGACGGCGAGGAGGTCTGGATGCCGTCGCATGAAGCGGACAACGCCGTACACGCGGCGTTTCGGCAGCACCAGCGGGGCGACAAGGGCTTCGGGCCGGCGGCCGGGTCAGACGCCGCGGACCTGCTGATCCGCCGCTTCGCGGAGGCTGGCTATCACGTTCATGCTGCGCCCAGCCCGTGGCGGCTGGAGGCCCCCGACCGTGCACTCATCGCGGCACTTGCGGACGGAACTGCGCAGGCCGCCCGCGAGACCGGCCTGATCGACGCCGCGACCGCCCACGACTGGAGGACCGCCCGCGCTAATGCCGACGCCGCCATCATCGGCCATGTCGACCTGCTGGCGCTGCCCCCTGCGGATTAGATCATCCGGCTCAGCACGCCGTCGCGCCGGATAACGCCGTGATAGAGACCCGCGGCGATATGCAGGATGGCCACCGCAGTCAGGAAGAAGCCCAGATACCCGTGAATCGCGAGCAGCTGTTTCGACAGCTCGCGATCTTCGCCGACCAGGGCGGGCATCTCGAACAGACCGAAAACCGGGACCGGCGCCGGGAACGCGGAGGTGCCCGCCCAACCGAGGATCGGCATGGCAATCAGCAGCACGTAAAGCGTGAAATGCACGATCCGCGAGACGAGGTACTGGGTTGGCGTCAGCGCGCCGGACGCCGCAGGCGCGCCGAAAGTCAGCCGGTAGCCGACGCGCACAGCCATGAGCCCGAGGATCAGCACGCCGAAGGACTTGTGCAGATTATACAGCGTGTTCCTCGTAGCATCCGGGAGTTCAACATTCACCATCACGATTCCGGCCGGGATGATGAAGATCACACAGGCCGCCACCAGCCAGTGCAACACTTTCGCGACCAGCGAATAGTCGCGCTCAACTGCCGTTGCCGTCGCCATGGCGTTCACTCCCTTCGTTTCGCCGCATGTCGCAATCGAAGATAACATCGCCATCGGGCAACGGATAGGCGTGCGTGCGCGGTCGCAGCGCCTGTGATAGACTGTCGATCGGCGGCAACACCAATCCGGGTTTGCCCGAGCCGATGATCATCGGGGCCATGAGGATGTGTAGCCGGTCCAGCGCGCCGGCTTCGATGAAGCGCGAGATGGTCTGCGCGCCGCCCTCGACCAGCAGTTTTCGGAACCCTCGTGCGAACAGCGCTGCCACGATTTCCCGGGGACAAAGACCGTTCGCCTCGCGGTTGACAAGAACCTGCTCCATACGGTCCGGGCAGTCGGCGGCATGGGCCCGGATGACCAGCACGCGCGCGCCGTCGTCAGTGAGGCATTTGGCGTCTTGCGGCAGCCGCGCATTGGGGTCGATGATGATGCGCGCCGGGTTGCGGCCGTCGGCACGACGTACGGTCAGTTCTGGGTCATCGGCGAGCACGGTGCCGATGCCCACAACGACGCCGTCCACGGCAGCGCGCAGGCAGTGAAGGTGATCGAGTGCGCCCGCGCCGTTAATGTATTTCGAGGCACCGGTCTGCGTGGCGATGCGTCCGTCCAGGGTCTGGCCGAGCTGCGCGATCACGAATGGCCGCGCGGGATCGCAGGCGGTCAGGCAGGCCAGGGGGCTGTCGAACGGTTCAACGGTCATGCGTGACGGGACTTTCGGCTGCTAACTGATCCGGAACGATGTTGCAGCATTATAATGGGGCGGGTGCTTCCGACATACAGCCGACTTTTTGCAGCTGTAAGAAAGACCACATGGAAGTGTGTGGTGTTCGCTTAAGGAAGGCTGAAATGCCGGCGCACCGATTTTGACAGAGACGATCACCGTGACTGAGGTTTCATTGCAGGATTTGTTCGGCGATCCCGACACCGTCGCCATCGAACGTGCGCTGGCCGAGATCCGCTCGGGGCGCCCGGTCGTCGTATCAGGCGAAGAGGGGTCGGCACTGACGCTCGCGGCCGAAAGCGTCGACAGCAAGGCGCTAAAGAAGCTGCGCACAGCCGGCATGACCGATCTTCGGCTGGTCCTCTCGCCGGCACGCTTGCGCCTGTTGGGACATGACGTGGAGACAGCCGGCAGCATCGAAATCGAGGATGACGACGCCGAGGCGCTGCTCAATGTCGTCTGCCAGGTCGATGCGCGGCTGGAGCGCGCGGTACCGCGTTCGGCGTGTCGCACTGAGACAGCCGGCCTGGAACTGGTTCGGCTGGCCTACCTGTTGCCCGCTGCGGTCGTCGTGCCGATCGAGGGCAAACCCGACCTGTCCGGCGTCGTCACCATCGAGACCGCGGCAATCGAGCATTATCGCAAGCACGTGCTGACCGCGCCGCACATCGTCTCGCGCGCGCCGGTGCCACTGGAGGATGTTGGCGATACCGAGTTTGTCGTGTTTCGCGGCGGCGAGGGGATGCGCGATCAGGTCGCGGTCATCGTTGGCAGCCCCGATCCGAACGAGGCCGTCTATGTGCGCATCCATTCCGCCTGTCTGACCGGCGATCTGTTCGCCAGCCTGAAATGCGACTGCGGCGACCAGCTTCGCAGCACAGTCAAGCGCATGGCCGAGATGGGTGGCGGCGTGCTGCTGTATCTCGATCAGGAGGGCCGGGGCAACGGTATCGCCAACAAGATTCGCGCCTACAGGCTGCAGCACGCGGGCTACGACACCTACGAGGCCGATGAAATCCTCGGCTTCGACCTGGACCAGCGCCGGTTCGACTTCGCCGCGGCGATGCTGCGCGAGTTGGGCTTCACCAGCGTGCGGTTGATGACCAACAACCCGGAGAAGGTCGCGGCGCTGCGCGAGGCAGGGCTGAACGTCGCGTCGAGCCACCGCGTCATGGGCCGCTCGACCGAGCACAATGTCTCCTATCTGGAGACAAAGCGCGACCGCGCGGGGCATATCATCGCCAAGGATCTGAAGGCTTAAGCAGGGCTGTCGTCGGCCGGGGTTTTGCCCGCTGCGCGCGGGCCGACGCCAAGCGCCTTCTTCGCCCGTTCGCGCGACCACTGGAACACCACGTAGAGCGCCGGGATGGCGAACACGCCGATCAGCGTCGCCACGATCATGCCGCCGGCGACCGACGTGCCGACTGTGCGTCGGGTGATCTGCGCCGCACCCGAGGCGAACACCAGTGGCAGAATGCCGACAACGAAGGAAAGCCCGGTCATCATCACGGCGCGGAAGCGCGTGCGCGCCCCGTCGATCGCCGCGTCCACGATGGGCATCCCTTCCTCCCGCCGCGCCTTGGCGAACTCGACGATCAGGATGGCGTTCTTCGCCACCAGTGCGATCAGGATGACAAGCCCGATCTGCCCGTAAATGTCGAAGGACAGGTTGGCGATCAGCAGCGCGCCGAGCGCGCCCGCCACGCCGAAGGCGACCGTCAGCAGCACCGGCACGGGGATCACCCAGCTCTCGTAAAGCCCGACGAGGAACAAGTAGGCGAACAGGACCGCGAAGGCGAGGATGATGGCTGTCTGGCCAGCCGCCTCGATTTCCTGCAGCGCCGTTCCGGTCCATTCATAGTCGAAGCCGGGCGGCAGGGTTTCCGCGGAAATCTCCTCCATTGCTGCCAGCGCCTCGCCCGAGGCCACGCCGCGCGCCGGTCCGCCAGTGATCGTCACGGAGCGATAGTTGTTGTAGCGCTTGATCGACTGCGGCCCCTGAATGTAGCGGGCTGTCGCCACCGCCGCGACCGGCACCATCTCGCCGTCCCGGTTGCGCACATGGAGCTTGTTGAGATCCTCGATAGCGGCGCGATCGGCTTCCTGCGCCTGCATCCGCACCTGCCAGGATCGGCCGAACAGGTTGAAGTCATTGACGTATAGCGAGCCGAAGGTGCCGCCCAGCGTCGTGAAGAGATCGCTGACGCGCACGCCCAGCGCCTGCAGCCGCTCGCGGTCGATGTCGAGGAAAAGCTGCGGCGTGTCGGCTGAGAAGGTCGTGAAGGTCGGGCCCAGGCGAGGGTCCTGGTTCGCCGCGATGATAACGGCGCGCGCGACGGCGGCGAGGTCTGCCGGGTCGCGGCCCTGAAGGTCATTGAGCTGATACTCGAAGCCCGAGCCGGTGCCCAGCCCGATGATCGGCGGCAGGTTGAAGGCGAAGACTTCCGCCTCGCGCACCGCCGCGCCCTTTCGCGTCGCCTCTGCGATGGCGGCGAACACGCTCTGGCTGGCCTGGGTCCGTTCAGCGAAGGGTTTCATCGTGACGGCGGCAAAGGCCGTGTTGGATACGGCCAGCGTGTCGAGCAGACTGAACCCGGCGGCGCTGACGACCGCCTCGACGCCCTCGATCTGGCGCAGCTCTGAGACGAAAGCGCGGCGCACCTCGTCGGTCCGGTTGACCGAAGCCCCCTCCGGCAGGCGCATCTCGACGAGAAACGCGCCTTGATCCTCAGCAGGCAGGAAGCCGGTCGGCACGACGGTGAAAAGCAGGCCGCTCGCCGCGATTGCGCCCACAAGCAGCAACAGACCAAGTAGCGCCTTGCGCGCGAGCCATCCGGCCACCCGCGTATAGCCGTCACGCGCGTCGTCGATGCGCCGCGAAATCCACGCCATCACGCCGCGCGGCGGGCCACTGCGCGGGCGCAGCAGCAAAGCACAGAGCGCCGGACTGAGCGTCAGCGCGTTGATCGAGGAGATGACCACCGCAACCGCGACCGCAACCGCGAATTGCTGGAAAAGCTGCCCGCTGATGCCGGGAATGAACGCGACCGGCACGAACACGGACAGTAGCACTAGGGTCGTGGCGATGACCGGTCCGGTGATCTCCTGCATGGCCTGGCGCGTGGCGTCGCGTGGCGACATGCCGGGGTTCTCGGCCATCACGCGGTCGACGTTCTCGACAACAACGATGGCGTCGTCCACCACCGTCCCGATCGCCAGCACCAGCGCGAGCAGCGAGATGGTGTTCAGCGTGAACCCGAACGCCAGCAGGACGGCAAAAGTGCCGATAAGCGACACGGGCACGGCGGCCACCGGTACCAGCGTTGAGCGGATACTGCCCAGGAATATGAACACCACCAGGATCACCAGCACGAAGGCTTGAAACAGCGTGATCTGGAGTTCGCTGATGCTGGCCTCGATGAAGGTGGTGAGGTCGTAGGTCGTGTCATAGCGCACGCCCTCGGGGAAGTTTGCCGACAGCCGGTCCAGCGTAGTTTCCACGCCATCCGCGATGCGCAGCGCGTTGGCGCCGGGCGACTGATAGATGCCGATCAGCACCGTCGGCCGGTCATTGAAGGCGGCGATTACGTCATAATTGCGCGCGCCAAGCTCGACCCGCGCCACATCGCGCACCCGCACGAAAGAACCATCGGGGCGCGCGCGCAGCACGACGTTGCCGAACTCTTCCGGGTCGCTCAGCCGGCCCTGCGTCACGAGGTTCAGCTGGAACGCGGGGTCTTCGGTCAGCGGCTGCGCGCCGACCCGGCCGATGGCGGCCTGCACATTCTGCTCGCGCAGCGCCTGCACGACATCGGCGGGCGTCAGGTTGAGGCTGGTGAGTCGGTCAACATCGAGGATGATCCGCATAGCATAGTCGCGCGCGCCGATAACGTTGACATCCCCGATGCCGGACACGCGCTTGAGCGGGTCGACGAGATTGATCGTCGCGTAGTTTGACAGGAAGATCGCGTCGCGCTCGCCGCTCTCGTCATAGATGCTGATAAGCTGCAAGAGCGCGTTGGAGCTTTGGCGCACGGTCACGCCGGTGGCGCGCACCTCCTCGGGGAGCTGCGCCTCGGCCGCTGCGACTCGGTTCTGAACGTTGACGGTGGCGATGTCCGGGTCGGTGCCCACGGCGAAGGTGACTGTCAACCGGTAGCTGCCGTCTGAGCCGCTTGTCGAGGACATGTAGATCATGTCGTCGACGCCGATGACCTGCTGCTCGATCGGCTGGGCGACAGTGGACTCGACCACGTCCGCGCCCGCGCCGGGGAAGTTGGCCGTGACCGTGACCTGCGGCGGCACGATTTCCGGGAACTGCGCGACTGGCAGACGCGTCAGGGCGATCAGGCCGGCGATCGTGAGTACGATGGAGATCACCGCCGCGAGACGCGGACGGTCGATGAAAACCGCTGAGATCATCCAGCTAGCCGCCCGCAGCCGGCGCGGCGTCGACGACGATGCCCGGCCGGACCTTGTTGATGCCCTCGGTGATGACGCGTTCGCCCTGCTCAAGGCCCGAGCCGATCACGGCGCGACCCGCCGTCGTGCGCGCGACCTCAACGCGCCGCCGCTCCACCTTGGACTCGCTGTTCACGACGAGAACGAAAGCGCCTTCCTGGTCTCTCTGCACTGCACGCCGGGGCACGCTGAGCACGAGCTGTTCCTCGCCAGCTTCCAGCATGACGGTGACTAGCGCACCGTCGGGCAGCACGCCATCGGGGTTGTCGAAGCGAGCGCGGACCGTGACCGTGTCAGTACCGCGGTCGACTTTGGTATCGACGAAGTCGATCTCGCCCTTGCGAGCATAGGTGGTGCCGTCCGGCAGGCCAAGTTGCACGCTCGGCGCCCGACCCGCTGCCTCTGCGGCGCGCTGCCGCCGGAACCGCAAAACCTGAGATGTTGCCACGGGGAACTCGACCTGCATCGGGTCGAGCCGCGTAAGCGTTGTCAGCGCGCCGGTTTCCGGGCTGACGAATGCGCCGACATCGACGTTGCTCAGGCCGGTGATTCCGTCGAATGGCGCGGTGATCGTGGTGTAGGAAAGATCGAGCTTGGCCTGCGCGAGCAGCCCTCTCAGACGCTCCAATTCGCCCTGTGCTCTGCCCAGTTCGGCCTGGGCAATATCGAGCTGCGCCGGGGCGCCCGTCCCCCGCTCGACGAGCGTCTGCTGGCGGTCGCGCTGAAGCTTTGCCAACTCAAGCTGCGCTTCGGCGGCGCTGATCGAGCCTTCGGTCTGCTGGACAGCCGCGCGATACACATCGTCCTCGATCCGGTAGAGCGCGGCGCCGGCTTCCACCCGCCTGCCCTCGGTGAACGCCACCTCCTCGACGAACCCCGAGACGCGGGCGCGGATATCCACCCGCTGGATCGCCCTGAGCCGGCCAGTAAAGGTGGCGCGTTCCCGCAGGTCCCGCATCTCTGCCGGCGCTACGACCACGGCGGGAACGGCGACCGTGTCGTCGCCCTGCGCGGCTGCGGTGGATCCGCTCAGCACATACAGGAGAGCAGCCATGAGGGCGCCCAATGCCGTTCTGGCGCGCTCATCGCCTGCGGACAGCATGGCCACCTCTCCTCTAAAACGGTTCCGCGCGGCGCGCGAGCGATGCCGGCGGATCGGGTCATGCTACGAAGAATTGCATAACAATGCGTTGAAGCACGGCAAGCGTGTGCGGGCGGCGCGAGACCGAGCGCGATACGCTGGCCATGGTGCTGAATTCGCGTCGGCGTAACGGCGGTACCGGGTCTGGGGCGCTGCGTCCGGCACACCGCATGGGGCAAAACGGATTAGCGCTCCGGCTTTTTATCGGACTGTCTGGCGCGCTGGTGCTCCGCGCGATCCTTCAGGATACCTTCCGCCACGTAGCGAACTAACGTCACGAACAACCCAAGCCCGATGATCACATAGACGATCGTGAAGGCTTTCCCGAAGACCGTTTGCGGTGCGAAGTCGCCATAGCCCACCGTTGCCAGGGTGATGACGGTGAAATAAAGCGCGTCGAACCAGTGCCAGCCCTCAACGACGGCGTAAAAGACCGTGCCGAGGCCGACGAGTATGAGGATCAGGATTGCAATATTGCGGAATTCCGGGTTGTGCCACAGAAGCGCAACGGCCTTCACGAGCCGAACGAAGGTCAGGAGAAAAGAAAACATCAGTCTATCCGTTAGTGGATGGCGTGCCCTTCTGCATCCCTGACCACCGCGCCCTGCCGGGCGGATGCGTCCTGTTCCCGCGTTTTTTGCGGGCGGGTTGCGGTAGCAGACGAACCGGAACCGAGGTACACCAAGCTTCTGAGCATCGCGAAGCACCGCCGGCCGCGCGCGTTATCAGTTTTTGAGCGCATCAAATATATACGCCATAATTTTCTCTCCTATCGTGTAATATCTGCTGTTACGCTTACATCCCGGGCGCTCCGAAATGCAGAGATAACGTCAAATTTCACGCGGAAACCGGGAGTTTGCTACGCGACCGCCATGTCCGGCGCACAATGCGGCGATACTTTTGTGGCGGTCGTCCAGGCGGTGTCATAAGCCGATGTAGGGGAGGTCGCCGTGACACACGAAGCACGCAGGAATTCCGCCGATGCTAATGCCAGGCCCCAACCGCCGCGCCGTACGCCGGTGCAAGGCTCGTGCCTCGCGATTGCTGGCGTGCTCGGCTTGCTGACGATGGAGGGGGCAGCGTTGGCCGAGACACCCGGCCAGGTCGAACGGGCGGCGCGCCTGGTCGAAGGCGAGGAGGTCGGTGTTCAAGGCCAGCGCATCGCGCAGAATGTCTCCAGCGGTTTCGCTGTTGCCGAGATTTCCGGGCCGCCGAAAACGCCTATTCCGATCCGCGTGCAGCTGCCCGAAATCAACGACGGCGTTTACAACTTCCTCGTCTTCCAGAACCTCCCGGGTGAGTTCGATATGTCCGCCGGCTTTCCGGTCGATGACCGCTGGGTCGTGCCCCTTGACGAAGTGAGCGACCTCACCGTGACAGCGCCGCAGGGCTACAACGGCTCCTTCGATCTCCGGGTCAAGCTCCGCATCGGCGGCACGGAGAAGTCCGAGACGCGGACCGTCACGGTCAACATCTCCGAGCCCGGCGCCGGAGAACGCACCGCCAAGGCGAATGAGGCAACGGGCTCGACCGGGGCGCTGTCGCCGGAAACCGAAGCGGCGATGATCCAGCGCGCTGAGTCCATGTTGCAGACACGCGACGTTTCCGGCGCGCGCAACATTTATCTTTTCCTGGTGAGAAAGGGGAGCGGAAAGGCGGCCTTTGGCCTGGCACGCACTTATGACCCCGCCTATGTCGAGGAGATCGGGGTTGCTGGGATGGACGCCGCTGATCTGGAAAAGGCCAAGAAGTGGTATGAGCGCGCAGCGCTCCTCGGCCACAAAGAAGCGCAGGAGCGACTGAAAGTCTTGGCGGCGGGGGGCTGAGCACCCCGCCAGCCGAAACTGGCAGCGCCTATTGCTGCCGTACCCACTCGGTGAACCTGCGATAAAGCTCGCCGATCTCCTGCTCGCTCATGTTCTCGCCGGCGACGCTCTTGACGAATGCCGCGAAGAGCTGCCGTTCGTTCTGGCCGCCCTGCTGGCGGCGCTCGGCGAGGATCTGGCGCAGCTTCCGCTCGGCCGGTCCGAAACGCTGCCAGCCAGGCACCTCGGCGGCGAGATTGACTTCCTTCCACTTGCGATGGCGCGACGGCGCGAGGAACTGTTCGAACTTGTCGAAGAACGCGTTCACGAACCGCTCCAGCTTGGCATAGCGCTCGGTGTCGGGCTTCCAGTTATAGACGGCCAGCACCTCGCCCACCGCAACGGTCGGGACGACTTCGCCTTCGGGGATGATGTTCGGATAGCTCGTGCTCGTGAATTCGGAAGGAATGTAGTACTGCGCCAGCTCCGGCGTGAACTCCAGCGGTACGAGATGCAGCCCCTGCTGTTTGGTCAGGTCGGCCACGGCGTCAGCCGGCTTGCCGGTGACGATAAACATTGCGTCGATCTGGCCGTCTTCGAGCTGCTCAAGCGCCTTGTCGCGGTCGCGGAAGACCTCCTCGACCTCGATGCCGGCCAGCTTGAGAATGGTGCGCCCGGTGATCAGTTCACCGGATCCGGGCTCCCCGAAGCTGACGACCTTGCCGTCCAGCTCTGCCAGCGAGTTGATATCGCGGCGTGCGATCAGGTGAACCTCGCTGTTGTGCAGCTTCGTGATGTAACGGATGCGCCCGTCGACGTCCTGATGGAGTTTGTTCTGCTTGATATAGGCCAGAGCATCGGCCTGCACGATGCTCATGTCGATGCCTTCCAGATAAAGCACATCGGCCATGCCCTGAAGCGAGCCGACGCCCAGGATCGGCAGCACCCGCGTCTCGCCGAGTTCGTTGAGCACCTTGGCCATGTCGGAGGCGAGTTCGGTACATGTGCAGCCGGCGCCCTTGGTAATGATGCGAACGGTCCCGGCGTTGACCTGCTGGCGCCATTCATTGGGCGTGAGCCGCTGATCTCCGGTGTCCTGCGCCGACGCCCCGGATGCCATCACCCAGGTCGAGATCGCCAGCGTAGCGCTGAAAGCCAGCAACCGGGCGACCTTTCGCAACGCACATGTCATCATTTCTACCTCCCACTCGACTGCTCGCTTACTCGCCCGCTGAACTTGGGGCGCCGCAGATATTCCTGTCAGTGTTTGCACACATAGTGGAATATCCGGCGGGTATTCCAAAAACAAGACATCAGTGGGGCAGACATACTTATTTTCGCCGCTGCCGCACAAGTCATTTTAAATCATTCGCGTGAACGCGACGGGTGACATACCGGCGGCGCGGCCTTTGCATGTGCAGGCGGGGATGGAACGTGGCGCGCCGCCAGACGTTGCATCCGGAGGGACACGGCGCGGGCGGCGCGGTCCATCAAAAGGCCCGCATCCGCGCGCCGTCGCAACGATCCGGGAGGCCGCAATGATCCGCAAAAGTCTCGCGATCGCGGGCGCCGTCGCCATCGGGATGGCCGCCGGCTTCACCCCTGCTGCCGCGCAGGAAAATGCGAATGAACTTACAGAGGAGCGCTTCGTCGGCACGTTTGACGAAGTCAACCCGAAGCTGGGCGCTCCCCCTGTCGGGATGGTTAGCATTCGACGCAAGGGTGATCAGTTGGAGTTCAATTTGCGCGGCACCGGTTTTGACCGGAAGATGCACCTGGTGCACATCCACGGCTTTGCCGAGGCCGATCCGCGCGAGGCGGTGTGCCCCACGATGGAAGCCGACACGAACGAAGACGGTTTCGTCGATCTGATTGAGACGCGCCCGATCGCCGGTGTGACGATGGTGCCGTTCACTGATGATCCGGCCAGCCTGAAGATCCAGGCGGACACCTATCCAAAGCCAAACGAAGACGGCAAGGCAACCTATCACCAGAGCGTCGACCTGAAGACCCTGGAGAGCGCAATGGAGGAGACCTTCGGCACATCCCCTGCGCTGGGTCGTCGCGTGGTATTCATCCACGGCGTGCCGGAGGGCACCCAGCTGCCCGACACTGTCGGATCGCTGGAGGGCGTCCCGGCCGAAGTTACGATACCGGTCGCCTGCGCCGAACTCTGAGGCCGGGGATGCGAGGGCTGACTTAAAACGCGCGAGGTTGCCATGACGCTTCATCCGAAGGCGGAAGCCACCTGCCGCAATCCGCCCGCCGACTATTCGGACCTGAAGGCCCTGTTTCTCAGCACGACCCTGAAGAAGGACCCGGAGCCCTCGCACACGGCTGACCTCATGGGTGTGTCCAAGGCGATCATGGACAGCAACAGCATCAGCACCGAACTGCTGCGCCTGACCGACTACCAGATCGCCTTCGGCGTGTACCCCGACATGACCGAACATGGCTGGGCCCGTGACGACTGGCCGGATATTCAGCGAAAGGTGATGGAGGCGGACATCCTGGTGATTGGCACGCCGATCTGGCTGGGCGAGGAATCCTCGGTCTGCCGCCTCGCCATCGAGCGGCTTTATGGCTATTCCGGCAATCTGAACGATCACGGCCAGTCTGATTATTACGGCCGTGTGGGCGGCTGCATCGTCACCGGCAACGAGGACGGCGTGAAGCACTGCGCGATGACCGTGCTCTATGCCCTGCAGCATCTTGGCTACGTGATTCCGCCGCAGGCCGACGCGGGCTGGATCGGCGAGGCCGGACCGGGACCGTCCTACGGCGACGACGGCGCCGGTTACGACAACGACTTTACCCAGCGCAACACCACCTTCATGACGTGGAATCTGATCCACATGGCCCGCGTGCTGAAGGACGCCGGCGGCATTCCTGTCCACGGCAACCAGCGGTCGGAATGGGCGGCTGGCTGTCGGTTTGACCATCCGAACCCGGACTATCGCTGAGGTGTCGCGTCAACCGCTGTTGCGCAGGCCCGCCGCGATGCCGTTGATGGTAAGCTGAATGCCCCGCAGGATCTTCGGGTCGTTGTCGCCGGCGCGGTGCTTGCGCAGCAGATCGATCTGCAAGTGGTTGAGCGGATCGATATAGGGGAAGCGGTTGCGGATCGAACGCTCAAGCATCGGGTTCTCCGCCAGCAGCCGGTCGTGGCCGGTGATGGAGAGGATCGCATCGACCGCGCGTTCATGCTCAGCCTCGATTTGCCGGAAGATGTGATCGCGCAGCCCGGGATCCTCGACCAGTTCGGCATAGCACCGGGCAATGGCCATATCCGTCTTGGCCAGCACCATGTCGATGTTGGAGATCTGCGTGCGGAAAAAGGGCGTCGTCCTGTAAATCTCCCGCAGAATCTCCATGCCCTCCCTCGGGTGCTCTTCACACCAGCGCGCCACGGCCGTGCCGAAGCCGTACCATCCGGGTAGCATCACTCGGCTCTGCGACCAGCTGAACACCCAGGGGATCGCGCGCAGGTCCTCGATGCGTCCGAGTTTCTTCCGCGAGGCCGGGCGCGAGCCGATGTTCAGCGTCGCGATCTCATTGATAACCGTCGAGTGCCAGAAATAATCGGCGAAGCCGGGCGTCTCGTAGATGAGCGCGCAATACGCCTGGAACGCGGCCTGTGAGAGCGACTCCATCACGTCTCGTGCTTGCGCCAGCGACGGGGCTGTGCGCGAGATGCTGTTCGCTGCGGGCCCGCTCGGCAGCGACGCCTCCAGCGTCGCCGCCACGAGGGTTTCCAGGTTGCGTCGTCCGAGATGCGGGTTGGTGTACTTGCTGGAGATGATCTCGCCCTGCTCGGTCATGCGGAACTGGCCGTTCACCGCGCCCTCGGGCTGCGCCAGGATCGCCTCGTAGCTTGGCCCGCCGCCACGGCCCACGGCACCGCCGCGCCCGTGGAACAAACGCAGCCGCACGCCGCGCTTGTCGAACAGGTCGATGAGTTTCTCCTCGGCCTTGTGCAGCTCCCAGCCGGAGGTGAAATAGCCGCCGTCCTTGTTGCTGTCCGAGTAGCCGAGCATGACCTCCTGTACGTTCCCGCGCGCCTCCAGCAGACGGCGATAGGCGGGCAACGCCAGCAGCCGGTCCATGATGCCGGTGCAGTTGCGCAGGTCGGCTATGGTCTCGAACAGCGGGACGATCTGGAGGCCGGGCGCGCCCGCAGGGGTGAGCAGCCCGGTCTCTTTCAGAAGCACCGCGAGTTCCAGCAGATCGGAGACCGACTCGGTGTTCGAGATGATCGACGTCGTTATCGCTGAGGCGCCAAGCCGTGCCCGGCCGCCCGCCGCGCATTCCAGAATGGCAAGTTCGCGCTTTGTGACATCGGAATAGTCCCAGTCGCGGCGGACCAGCGGGCGCGGCTCCTGCAACTCGCTGCAGAGCAGCTCGATCCGGGCGTCCTCGTCCAGCGCGGCGTAGTCCAGGGCGGGCCGAACAGCGGCGAACAGCTCCGTCACAACTTGCTCATGGACCGCGGAATTCTGCCGCAGGTCGAGGCTTGCCAGATGGAAGCCGAAGCAGCGCACCGCGCGGCGGAGATAGCGCAGGCGCCCGCGTGTCAGCCGGCCGGAGCCGTTCTCCAGCAGGGAGGCGTTGATCGTGTCGAGATCGGCGGCGAAGTCGGCCGCCCGTTCATAGGCGGGCTGATCGTTTGTCGGCTCGCTCGCCTGGCCAAGCAGCCGGGCCTCCGTGGCGGCGAGCCGCTTGCGGATGACGATGATCGCGCGGCGATAGGGCTCGACGTCCAGATGCACGTTGTCCTCGCCATACTGTTCGGCGAGGGCGGTCAGTTCCGCCGAGACGTTCACCAGCCGGCTGGAGAGCGACAGTTCCCCCTCCAGCTTCGACAGTTCCGACTGGTAATAGCCGATGATCTTGCGGGCGTGCCGGTCGAGCGTTTCCCGGAGGATGTCTTCTGTCACGTAGGGGTTGCCGTCGCGGTCCCCGCCAATCCAGCTTCCGATGCGCAGAAAACAGGCGAGATCGCGGTTGTCCGATTCTGGTGCCAGTCCGGCGTAAAGATGCGTCTCTTGCCTCTGATTGCCGCGCCGGATTGTGTTGAGTTGGTCGCTCAGCGACTCGTGCAGGCGCGGAACCTCCTTGAAGAAGGTGTAATCGTAATAGCTGAGGCCGTTCTCGACTTCGTCCAGCACGTTGAGCTTGGTCTGGCGCAGAAGGTTGGTTTGCCACAGGCCCAGAATCGCGCGGCGCAGCTTGTCGAGGAGTTCCTGGCGCTCTTCCTCGGTCCAGCCGCCGCGGTCGAGTTTGTCGAGCAGCTCGGCCATCTGAAGCTCGCGACGCATGGTCGACTGCCGGCGCACCTCGGTCGGATGCGCGGTCAGCACCGGACTGATGAGCGCGTCGTCGAGGAATCGGGCGATGTTGTCGGCCGTCCAGCCGGCCTCCAGCATCCGGTCGAGCGCGTGCGCCACCGAGCCGGGCCGCGGCGGCGAGCCGGCGATGGCATGGGCGCGGGTGCGGCGGATGTGGTGCTCGTCCTCCGCCATGTTGGCGAAGTGCGAGAAGTAGCTGAAGGCGCGCGTGACGACGATGGCCTGATGCGGATTGAGCGTGCTGACGAGGTCGGTCATCTCCGCGCGGCCGCTTGGGTCGTCCCGCCGGTAGAAGCGCACCGCCGCCCGGCGGATGTTTTCGATCAGGCCGAAAAGCTCGTCGCCCTCCTGCTCGCGGACGGTGTCGCCGAGCAATTTGCCGAGCAGACGGATATCATCCTCAAGCGGCTGATCCTTTTCCGGGTCGGTGATCAGGCGACTGACCGGATCGTGCACTGCGGCAGCGGTGGTCATGCGCACCTCCGTCAACGTAAGAACGCGACGGCGGCCAGGCCATCGCGCGAACTGTCCAGAGCCGCAATGCTGCGCTGCGGCTAAACCAGCATCACGTTGTGAGCGTTTTCGACTTCTGGCAAGAGACGTGGCACCACCGACCGGAGGACGCCGGCGGCGGCGATGGTCTCGAACCACAGCGCGTAGGCAAGAGCCATCTGGTCGACCGCCACAGCCGCCGGATTGACGATAATCGTGCCGTGGGGCCGCATGGCGTTCAAAGCCTTGCTGTCGAGCCAAAAATCGGCTCCCGTCGCCTCGACTGCCACGACGACATCGGCGATGGACAACAGCGTCTCGGTATCCTCGACGAGGTGATAGCCGTGCCCGGCGGTGCCGTCCGCGGTGCAGCTGATCGCCATGCCGAACGCCGTGCGGAGCCGCTCGGCAAGCGCGCAGTGGGTCGTCGAAGCGCCCACGATGCCAAGGCGAAGGCCGCGCAGGCTGCGCTCCGAGGCGGGCAGGTCAGCCGCGCCCGACTCCGCGCGGGCGGCATGAAGGCGCGGCGCAAGCTGTAGAATCGCCCCGACAATACGGTCCGCATCCGTGTCGGGCGTCGCCGTCTCCTCCTCATAGGCCGTCAGTGCCGCGGCATCGGCAAATATGGTCGCAGGCTGGCGCGGCGTTAGACCGGTACTGGCTGCGTCCGGCCCGATCTGGTGTCTGATTAAAGCCATTGCGTCTCTCCTAGGCGACTTCGGCAAGGACATCGGCGACCGTTGCACCAATGTCGGACGGGTGTTCGACGATGGTCACGCCCACTTCGCGCAGGATCTCGACCTTCTCGCTGGCGCTCTCGCCGAACGCGGAAATGATCGCGCCGGCATGGCCCATGCGCTTGCCCTTGGGCGCGCTGAGGCCCGCCACGTAGGCGACGACCGGCTTGGTCATGTGATCGCGGATGAAGCGCGCCGCGTCGGCCTCCTGCGGCCCGCCGATCTCGCCGATCATCATCACGGCGTGGGTATCCGGGTCTTCCTCGAAGAGCTGCAGGATGTCGCGGAACGAGCTGCCGTTGATCGGGTCGCCGCCGATGCCGACGCTGGTCGACACGCCGATGCCCAACTCCTTCATCTGCGAAGCGGCCTCGTAGCCGAGCGTGCCCGAGCGTCCGACGATGCCGACATTCCCCGGCTGATAGATATGACCCGGCATGATGCCCAAGAGCGCCTTGCCGGGGCTGATGACGCCGGCGCAGTTCGGCCCGATCAGGCGCATCTTCCGGTCCTGGCGATAGCGGCGCATGAACCGCTTGACCTGCATCATGTCCTGCGCGGCGATGCCGTCGGTGATCGCCACGCATAGCGAGATGCTGGCATCGGCGGCTTCCTGGATGCTGTCCGCGGCGAAGGGCGGCGGGACGATGACGATGCTTGCGGTGGCGCCGGTCGCCGCGACGGCTTCCTTCGCGGTGTCGAAGACGGGCACACCGTGGGCCACCGTGCCGCCTTTGCCCGGCACGACGCCGCCGACGACATTCGTGCCGTAGGCGATCATCTCCTCGGTGTGGAAGCCGGCGATGCGCCCCGTGATGCCCTGCACCAGCACGCGGGTGTCGCGGTCGATCAGGATGCTCATACTGCCGCCTCCGCGTTGCCGGACTGCGTCTTGTGGTTCTTCCAGGCGGTGACCACCCGGTCGGCGGCCTCGGACAGCGTCGCGGCGCGGATGATCGGCAGCCCGCTGCGCGCGAGGATTTGGCGGCCTTCCTTGACGTTGGTACCGGCGAGGCGAACCACCACCGGGATGTTGATTGGCGCCGCCTCAAGCGCCTGAACGACGCCCTCGGCCACCCAGTCGCAGCGGTTGATGCCCGCGAAGATATTGACCAGTACGGCCTCGACATTCTGGTCAGAGCGCACGAGGCGGAACGCCTTGGCGACCCGGTCGGGCGACGCGCCACCGCCGATATCGAGGAAGTTGGCGGGTTGGCCGCCGGCGAGCTGGATCATGTCCATGGTGGCCATCGCCAGGCCCGCGCCGTTGACGATGCAGCCGATATTGCCGTCCAGCCCGACATAGCTCAGGCCCCGGTCGGCGGCCTGCATCTCGCGGGTGTCTTCCTGCGTCTTGTCGCGCAGCTCGGAAATCTCCGGGCGGCGATAGAGCGCGTTGTCGTCAAACGCCAGCTTGGCGTCCAGCGCGACGATGCTGCCATCGGCAAGCTCGCCCAGCGGATTGATCTCCACCATGGTCGCGTCCATATCGCGGAACGCCTGATAGCAGCCGCGCAGGATGCGCACCGCATCCTGGATTTGCGACGGCGCGAATTTCAGCGCGAAGGCTATCTCGCGGGCCTGAAAGTCGAGCAAGCCGATTGCCGGGTCGATGGTGGTTCGGATGATGGATTCAGGCTGGTTAGCGGCGATCTCCTCGATCTCCATGCCGCCTTCGCGGGAGGCGACGACCATGATCCGCTCGGAGGCCCGATCGAGCACGAGCGCCAGATACGTCTCGCGCTGAATGTCTACTGCCTCCTCGACATAGACGCGATAGACGACCTTGCCGGCCGGCCCGGTCTGCTCGGTCACCAACCGCTGACCGAACATCTCGTTCGCCGCGTCGAAGACCGCGCTTTCGCTGTCGCAGATCTTTACGCCGCCGGCCTTGCCGCGTCCGCCCGAGTGGATTTGCGCCTTCACCACCCACTTGTTCCCGCCGATCTCGTGGGCGTGGTAGGCCGCCTGCTCCGGGCTGTAGGCCAGCCCGCCCTTCGGGGATGGCACGCCAAAGCGGGCGAGGATTTCCTTCGTCTGATATTCGTGAATGTCCACGGCGATGCGCCCTTTTGCCGTTTGTTGTGGCACACCGTTCGAGTCCGGGCAGGTGTCGGAGCCGCATTCAGCTGCCGTGCCCGAGGCTCGATCCTTGTGCTGGTTTCCTCCCGGTGGGTAACCCCAACTGTGTCACCCCATTCACATGCTAGAGGACAAAAGACATTCGCCCCACACCCAAATCACCCTCTTTGGAAGAGCCGAAAGGGTGGGTTTTGACACACTCTTCAAGACGGCTTACGCTGTTTGTTGATCGTCAGGACCGCTCTTTCGGGTGGGTATGCCCATGATCCCAGCGGATCAGAACGCAGCCAGCCAAGCTGCTGACGTGATCCTCGCCGACCCCAACTCGCTGATGCTGGGCGCGCTCTCGGAGTATTTCGAGAATGATCCGCGCTTCAGCCTCGTTGCCACCGCGCGCTCGGCGGAAGCCTTCGTAGAGCTGGTGCTGCAAACGCATGTGAGCGTTGGCGTCATCGACTGGACGCTGCCGCAGATGGGCGGGGCGAAGCTGCTGGAGATCCTGCGCTCGCACGAAACCGCGCCGCGCATTGTCGTCTATGGGGTGCAGCACGGCACCAGCGTTGCCCGCCAGGCGATGGCCGCCGGCGCGGCCGGCTTCTGCTCACGTGACGAGCCGCCGGAGCGGCTGCTGGACGTGGTCCACGAGGTCACGCAGGGGCGGATGGTCTTCCCGTTCCTCGATGTGCGCGAACTGGGCCGCAACCCGCTGGACACGCTGACAAGCCGGGAGCGCCGGCTGGTCGAACTGCTCGCCCAGGGCCTGAGCAACAAGGAGCTGGCCCGCGAACTCGATATCTCGCTCAACACCGTCAAATTCCACCTGCGCAATGTCTTCGAGAAGCTGTCCGTGCGCAGCCGCACCCAGGCCGTCGCGCTCTATTATGCCTCCGGCGAGGCCCCGCCGCCGGCGAAGGACAGCGCCTGAGCGCCTTCCGAATACTTCCGAACAACTTTCGCTTGACAGAATCTCGCACGGCCCGTCCCCTTTCCCAGGAGGAAACGCCGTCCGCGAGGGAGATGCGCATGAGCTTCACGTCGATTGAGCAGGCGCCCGCGCGCCTGAACCGGAGCGAACTGGCGGTGCCGGGCAGTCAGCCGCAATTGTTCGAGAAGGCTGCCATTTCGGCCGCCGATGTCATCTTTCTGGATCTGGAAGACGCGGTCGCGCCGCAGGACAAGGAGCAGGCGCGCAAGAACATCATCGAGGCGCTGAACGATATCGACTGGCGCGGCAAGACCATGTCCGTGCGCATCAACGGCCTGGACACGCATTACATGTACCGCGATGTCGTCGACGTGGTGGAGCAGGCGGGCGACAAGCTCGACCTCATAATGATCCCGAAGGTGGGCACGGCCGCGGATGTCTACGCGGTCGACATGATGGTCACGCAGATCGAGCAGGCGAAGGGCTTTTCCAAGCGCATCGGCTTCGAGCACATTATCGAGACCGCGCTCGGGATGCAGAACGTTTCGGAGATCGCCGCCGCCAGTAAACGCAACGAGTCGCTGCATTTCGGCGTGGCGGACTACGCGGCGTCCACGCGGGCGCGGACGACGAATATTGGCGGGGCGAATCCGGATTACGCTGTGCTTACCGATGCGGACGGCGGCGAGCGTGAGCGTCACTGGGGCGACATGTGGCATTACGCGATTGCGCGGATGGTTGTGGCGGCGCGGGCCAACGGCTTGCGGCCGATTGACGGGCCATTCGGCGATTTCTCCGACCCCGACGGCTATCTCGCGGCGGCCAAGCGCGCGGCGGTGCTGGGCTGCGAGGGCAAGTGGGCGATCCACCCGTCGCAGATCGAGCTCGCAAACCAGGTGATGAGCCCGGGCGAGGAAGAGGTGGAGCGCGCCCAGCGCATCCTCGCAGCGATGCGCGAGGCCGAGGCGCAGGGCAAGGGCGCGGTGTCGCTGGACGGGCGTCTGATCGACTACGCTTCGATCCGGCAGGCCGAGGTGCTGGTCGAGAAAGCGCGCGCGATCGAGAGCCGCGGCGGGTAATAGCACTGCGGCTTTTTCTCCGGGCTGATCATTTATGGGATGCGCGCCCCTCAATGAATATGCTTTCATTGCGCATGACGGGAGAGCGGGCCCTGCTGCGTACCGCCACCTCCGCGCATAGCTGCTGACCGGCTCCCGAAGCGCGGTTGGATCGCGGCGTGACCTGCGGTAACATCCGTTAACAAAAAGCCCGGAGTCATAGAATCATGGAAATCCTCGCTGCGAGCGCGCCAGAGCGCGTGAACTCTCTCGAAGAGCACTGGATGCCCTTCACCGGCAACCGGGACTTCAAGGAGAAGCCCCGGCTGGTCGTGTCCGCGGAGGGTGTTTATTACATCGATCACCGTGGAGGGCGCGTGATCGACGGCTCATCCGGCCTGTTCTGCTCGCCTGCTGGGCACGCGCGCCGGGAGATCGCGGATGCGGTTTACAAGCAACTCACGACCAATTCCTATTCGCCATCGTTCCAGGTCGGCCACCCCGCGTCGTTCGAACTGGCCCGGCGCGTCGCGAGTCTCCTGCCGGATCCGCTGAACCATGTGTTTTTCGTCAACTCCGGGTCCGAGGCCGTCGACACCGCGCTCAAGATGGTCATGGCCTATCACCGCGCGCGCGGTCAGTCACAGCGGCTGCGCTTCGTTAGCCGCGAACGGGCCTATCATGGCGTGAACATGGGCGGCGTGAGCCTTTCCGGAATGGTGAAGAACCGGGAGAGCTTTCCCGTGACCATGCCGAATGTCGTCATGCTGCGCCATACCTTCACGGGCAACGAACTGTTCTGCGACGGCCAGCCCCAGAAGGACGGGGTCGAACTCGCCAACGACCTTCAGCGCCACTGCGAAACCTATGGCGGCTCGACCATCGCGGCGGTGTTCGTCGAGCCGGTGGCGGGGTCAACGGGCACGTTGGTACCGCCGGTCGGCTATCTGGAGCGGCTGCGCGAGATTTGCGACGAGCACGGCATCCTGCTGGTGTTCGACGAGGTCATTACCGGCTTCGGCCGTCTGGGCACGCCTTTTGCCAGTCAGCGTTTCGGTGTCACGCCGGACATCACCACGATGGCCAAGGCGCTGACCAACGGCTCGATCCCGATGGGCGCCGTCGCCGTCCGCGACGAGATCTACGAGACGGTGACCGAGGCCAGCCCGGATAATGCGATCGAGTTCTTCCACGGTTACACCTACTCCGCCCACCCGGCCGCTTGCGCGGCGGGGCTGGCTGCGCTCGACATCTATCAGAACGATGGGCTGTTCGACCGCGCAGCGGAGATGGCGCCGTATTTCGCCGAGGCTATGATGAGCCTGCGCGACCATCCCCTGGTTATGGATATCCGTACGATCGGGATGATGTCAGGCATCGAGGTGCATCACGACGGCGTGCCGGGACGGCGCGGGCAGGCGATGCAGAAGGCGCTGTTCTGGAATGGCTGCCATGTGAAGTTCACCGGCGATGTCGGGATCGTCGCGCCGCAGTTCATCGCCGAACGCGCGCATATCGACGAGGTCGTGGACAAGCTGCGCCGGACGCTCGACGAGTTCGCGTAGTGAAAGATGCTGGGTCGTGGCCCACGCGCCGCGACCCTATCCGTTGTTCAGTGGACGTGATTGCAGGGCGTGAGACCGGGCGATCCAGGCAACTGACCTGGCGATGAGATGAAGGCCCGCATCAGGCGCGGGCATGACGTGGCAGTCCGGAAATCAACGTCGTCAAGGTGAGGCCGCCGCATCCGGCGGCCTCGTTTCCGTCCTACACCTTGCCCTTCCATGGCACGAGCTTGCGCTCCACCCAACGCATGAACAGGTCGAACAGGTAGGCGATGATGCCGATCACGATGATTCCCATGACGACGATGTCGGTCACGAGGAACTCGGACGCTGTCATGATCATCGCGCCGAGACCTTCCTGCGTCGCCACCAGCTCGGCGGCGACCAGCGTCGTCCAGCCGAACCCGATACCGATGCGCAGGCCAGTGAGGATTTCGGGCATCGCCCCCTTGAGGATCACGTGCTGAAGGATCTGCCGGCGCGATGCGCCGAGCGAATAGGCCGCGTGGATCTGCTCGATCGCAACCGAACGCACCCCGGCCCGCGTGTTCAGCACGATCGGCGCGAACATTGCCAGGAACAGCAGCACCAGCTTCTGCGTCTCGTCGATGCCGAACCAGATCACCGTCAGCGGCAGATAGCCGAGCGGCGGCAGCGGGCGATAGAATTCGATCGGCGGGTCGAAGATGCCGCGGAAAATGCGGTTCGTCGCCATCGCGATGCCGACCGGGATGCCGATCACCAGAGCGAAGAAGAACGCGCCGAAGATACGGGTCAGGCTCGCCCAGGTGTGTTCCCAAAGCGTGTAGCCCTGATAGCCGTCGAACCCGACGGAGATGAACTTGTTCCAGACGGCCAGAGGTGAGGGCAGGAACAGCGGCGGGATCAGCGGGCTCTCGCCAGCCGTCACGAGGATCCACAGCACGAACAGCGAGATCGCCGCGGCGACAGCGATACCCGTCGAGTTGCCCATGCCAGGCGCCCCGTAGGAATCGCCCGGCTTGGCAGGGCCCGCCGAGAACTTGTCCGAAATCCAGCGCAGTGCCGCCCACGGACGCGGACCGCGGTTGAGGGGAGTCGTTGTTACGTCAGGATTGGCCATGCTGCGCCTCGTCGGCGTGGATGATCGAAAGGATTTTTTCGCGCATTTCGATGAAGTCCGGGTCCGACTTTACCTTGCGCGCGTCACGGCACTCGAAGAACCGGTGGCAGAAGTCAAGGTCGTATTCGTGTGTGATCCGCCCCGGCCTTGGCGACATAACGATCAGGCGTGTCGCCATGAACAACGCCTCCTCGACCGAGTGCGTGATGAAGAAGATCGCCTTGTGCGTCTCGCGCCAGACATCGAGGATCAACTCCTGCATGCTCTCTCGCGTGAGCGCGTCGAGCGCCCCGAGCGGCTCGTCCATCAACAGCACCTTGGGGTCGCTGGTCAGCGCCCGCGCCAGCCCGACGCGCTGCTGCATGCCGCCCGAGAGCTCATAAATCTGGTGGGTTTCAAAGCCCTTCAGCCCGACGAGTTCGAGGTTTTTCAGCGCGATCTCACGGCGCTTCGCCTTGGGCACGCCCTGAAGCTTCAGCCCGAACGTCACGTTCTGACGCACATTCAGCCAAGGCAGCAGTGCGTGTTTCTGGAAGACCACGCCGCGGTCGGCGCCAGGGCCGGTGACCTGCTTGCCAGCGAGCGTGACAGTGCCCGAACTCGGCTTGATGAACCCCGCAAGCAGGTTGAGGAATGTTGTCTTGCCGCAGCCCGACGCCCCAAGCGCCACGACGAAATCGCCAGGGTCAATGCTCAGCGAGACATTCTCCAGCGCGTGGACGCCCTCACCGTCCTTGGTGGGATAGACGACAGCAACATTCTCGGCCCTGAGCCCTTCACCCGTTCCGGCGGGACGGGTCGTCGACGTTTGCGTTTCGGGCGGGGCGTCGGCTTTGACCGCGCTCTCTGACATGGTGTCTTTCTCCTTCTCGGAGCTTGGCGAAGCGGGATGCAGAAGGCGGGCAGCACGAGAGGTCGGCCGCGCCGCCCGCCAGTTCAGCAGTAGGCTTTAGCAGCCCTCAAGAGCCATATTCACGAAGCGATTGGTCACGACTTCGCTGTAGTCGGGAAGCAGGCTGTCGATCTGCTTCTGCTCCTTCAGGAAGGCGGAGGTCGCGCGGAGGGCCTTGGCCGCGCCGGTATCTTCACCGCCGCCGAGCCAGGCATCCGAAGCCTGCTCTTCCATCGTCGGGAACTCGTACAGCTCCAGAACGCCCGGCACCTGCGCCGGCTCGCCGCCAACGAGGCTCACGATCTTCTTGGCGTTTTCGGAGTCCGGGCCGAAGGCTTCCGGGTTCGAGCGATAGGCTTCGTCGGCTTCGGCCATGGTGGCCACGAACTTGCACATGAACTCCGGGTTCTCTTCGGCGAAGTCATTGCGGACGACCATGCCGTCGAACGTGGCCCGGCCTTTCGCGGCCAGATCACCCGAGGTGATCAGCACTTCGCCGGATTCCTTGATACGGCCGAGTGCCGGGTTCCAGACGAAGGCGGCATCGATGTCGCCCCGCTCCCAGGCCGCGGCGATCGTGTTCGGCTGCATGTTGAGCAGTTCGACCTCATCCGGACTGATGCCCCAGAGTTCGAGCGCGAAGAGCGTGTGGAAGTGCGTGGTCGACACGAACGGCACGCCGATGCGCTTGCCCTTCAGGTCTTCCGGCTTTTCGATGCCCGAGCCGTCGCGAACCACCATTGCTTCGGCGTCTGCGATGTTCTCGACGATCCAGAACAGCGAGATCGGCAGCCCGCGGCTGATGCCTGCGGCGATCGGGCTGGAGCCGGCCATGGCGATGTCGATGTCGCCGGAGGACATGGCGTTGATGACCTTGGACCCCGAGTCGAAGCGGCGGAAATTGATTTCGGCGCCCGTGGCTTCCTGGAATTTGCCGTCAGCGATGTAGACCTTCCACGGGTTATAGGGCAGTTGGTAACCGACATTGACCTCCTGCGCGGCGGCCGGGCCAGCGGCAATGCCGAATGCCAGAAGGGCAGCCGTTACGAGTTTTTTCATCTCTCTCTCCTCTTTCTGCCTTCTCATCATACCTGAGCCACCTCGGCTCCGGTAGCCCCGTCACTCCGGCGCTCCAGCTTGGAGCAGAGGCCCCTTGAGCGGGCGTTTGCGCCGCGGCGCCGGGCGGTAAAACGTTATCATGCTGTTTAATCAAGGCGCAACGATCGAAACTCTTGGTCTCATTTCCAGAAATGTTTTGGCTGGAACGGCCCCCTTCCGTCGCGTTTTGTGTCGGGCGCGGAAGAAGCCGGATTTGACCTCGCGTCACGTTACGCAAGGAGTGTGCCAGATGGGGGGCTCGTGCAGGCGGGCGCCGTCCGCCTGCATCGCGGTGGGGAAACCGGGCCGCCGGCGGGTCGAGCAGCGCCCGATGCGCGGCCGGGGTGCTGATTTTTTGGGCGCGTAGGCAGCGCTGGCGTCCCGAGAGGCATCTGCCAGCGGGGTGGCCAGATGATCGCGGTTAGCGCCGATCGCGGGATGCGGCTCCATCGGGCGTGTTCTCGTACCGGTAGTGAAGCGTCAGGTGATAGGCAATCCGGTTGAACAGATGGTGTGCAAGCGCGGCCTTTCCGTCGGTGGGGGCGTCCTGCGCGTTGTAGATGGCGGCAAGCCGGTCCAGTTCGCCGTGATCGAGCGCCCCCTCGGCGTCGAGTTCGCCTTGCCTGCGGTGCCGTGCCTGCCTGATCAGGCGACGGGCCACCCCTCGCGCAGCGCATGGTTCCAGAAGCTTTGATGCCGTCGCCACCTGCGTCTTCCAGCCCGCCGGGTCGTCGGCGACCGCGGCGAGCGAAAGAGCCCGGCTCAAGCGGATCTGGCCGGGACCATAGCTGAAATCCGGTGGTGTCAGACCAAGCCAGCCACTCACGCGCACGGCCAGGGCTTCTGCCGTGGTTTCGAACGGCGAGACGCCGAACCTTTCCAGGGCGAAGAGGGCGCTAATCAGGTTGTCGAGGTCATCCGTCGGTCCGGTGGGATGGCACACGGCCGTTCCGGCGCCGAACCGCTCGGCGATCGCCGCGGCCGCCGAGGCGGGAGATTGCGCGGCGGTGGACAGTATGTCGGACCGTCGGTAATCGTGCCGGATCGCCTGCCCGATAACGAAGACGAACAGGATCGCGGCAGCGGCGAGCGGAAACAGCGGCCAAATCCGCCCGTCGCGGACGCCGCTGCGCGTCATTTTAGGTCACGGCCGCCGTCAGCGGGATCACCATGTTGGTGGCATAGACGGCGATGTTGATAAAGACCGACGCGCCCAGATTGATGATGAAGTCCCGGAACGTGACGGCATTGGCCGCGGCCGAATTCCCGGCGGTCGTCAACAAAGGCTCGGATCGCCGCATCACCCCGCGCCGGATCAAGGCTCCGATGACCGCGCCGAAGCGGGCTGTGAAATAGAACGACAGGATGTAGACGCCATAGAACACGAGGAACAGCGGTCGCTGGTCGTTCCACCGAGGATCGACGAGGTTCTCCCACATCAGCATCAGCGGCCAGCTCAGAAGGAAGGCCGCGAGTGCCGCCGCTACCGAGATCGAGACGAATTCGTGTCGCCCGAACGCGATGCCGGCCACGATACCGAACAAAAGCACCGCAGCGAGCCTGATGAGCGCAGAGGCTGCGTAGTCACGCAGACCGGCTGCAGAGAGTTCGGTGAAGACGACTTGCTGAAGCTCGTCGCTGCTGCGTAGCTGCAGGCCTTGAGCGGCCACGGCGTTCGTCAAGGTGCTATCAATGACCGCCTTCATTGGCGCGGCGTGATGCTCGGTGATTTTCGCAGAGAGGTCGTACTTGCCCCAGGCGTTCTCCACGAACCCGTCCAGATCGGATTTTCTGACAGGCGGCGGTGAGGCCTGGCCGATGCGCGTGTTGATCGCTTCGATGAAGGCTGAATGGGCGGCGCGCAGGCGTGCCTGCTCATTTTCGTTGAGCGGGGGCAAGCTGAGCCGCTCGCGCGTGGCGCCGGTGTATGCCGGCTCGGGCAGCGCGGCGAGAAGCTGCTCGACATTCTGCCGCAACGGCTGCTCGATCCCCTGGTTGACCTGATAGCTGTATCGCAGGGAAATCGCTTTGACCGCGGCGTCCACCGACTGGGCGCGCGTGAGAATCTCCTCAAGCTCCTCGCCGGTCATGGGGGTCAGCCGGAAGCGGTAGGCAAGTTGCTGGCTGCGCTCCTGCAAGCTCCCGGAATTGACCAGAACGCTGTTGTAGATCGCGTCGATTTCCTGCGGCGAGAAACGCGGGCCGGTCGCCGCCGATTCCGATTGCCCGGCGAGCATGTTCTGGTTGCAGTCGATCTCGACGGTCTGGAGATCTTCGCTCGAAATCCGGTTGCGGCGGAGGAGTTCGCATAGCTTGGCGCCCGACACGCTCGGTGGGTCGACAAGAAACGGACCGCGATCGCCCGAAACGAGTTTGGAAAAGCTGAAATAGTACTGGGCCGGTAGCAGGGATGTCAGCTTGATCAGCAGCATGACACTGAACGCGCCGAGAAAAACCAGGGCAAGGTTCACGCGAACCGTCAAAATCTTGTGCAACATCTGCTGGCCGCCGGAGGATGTTGTAGGAAGGCCGAGACATTAGGAAGCCCCCGCAGCCCCGTCAACTGGAACGTCGTCTCGGTGTCGCCGGCGCGCACAGGGTTGTTGCCGATTGGACTGGGGCTGACGAGAGCCACAGAATGAAGAAGCGGTACCGCGGCTGCGGCAGCGCGCCTGGCTAGCCTCCGCGCTGGTTCCTCAGATAATCAACTGCGCCGTCCACCGTCGTGAGCTTCGGGTAGTCCAGCTCCGGCACATTCACGCCGAGCCGGTCGTGCAGCGCGGTGATGAAGTTCAGGAAATCCATGGAGTCGATGTCGAGTTCCTCGCGCAGATCGGCCTTGGGGTCGACCGTGCTCATGTCTGCTTCCGGCGCGATGTTGCCCAACTCTTCCAGCACGACCGCGCGAATATCCACCTCGTTCATAGCTTCTCCGGCTCCTGCAGCAGTTGACCGATTTCCGCCAGGAACAACCCGCCAGCATGGCCGTCGGTGACGCGGTGATCGGCGGAGAGCGTGATCGTCATGACTGTGCGCGGGACCACCGCGCCATCGACGATCCAGGGGCGCGTCTCGGGCTTGCCGAAGCCGACGATGGCGACTTGTGGCGGATAGATGATGCCGTAAAGCGCCTCGACGCCGCGATCCCCCATGCTCGACACGGTGATAGTCGGGTCGGAGATTTCGGAACTGCGCATCCGCCCGGCGCGCGTGCGGGCGACAAGATCACGGATGTCGGCCATCAGTTCATCGAGCGGCTGCTTGTCCGCGTCGCGCAGCGCGGGGGCGGCCAACCCGCCGCCGCGAATGGCGATCGCCATCCCGACATGGATCGCGTCGGAGGGCTGGAATTCGCCATCCTCGAAAAAGCCGTTGAATTTGAGATGTTTGCGCGCGGCGAGCGCGGTGGCCTTGACGTTCAGCGCGCCCATCAAGAGGCGTTCGGCGGGCGGGCGCTCCGCGTTGACCTCGGCGAGCCACTCTTCGCAAGCAGTCATGTCGATGCGGTGCGCGAGGTAGTAATGCGGAATTTCGCGCTTGGAGCGTGCCATCGCCGCGGCGATCGCCTCGCGCATCGCGTCGAGGTTGAGCGCGGCGCGCTTCTTTTCGGGCTTTTCAGGCTGGGCTGCCGCCGCCTGCTCAATATCTTCCTTGACGATCGCGCCACCGGGGCCGGTGCCCTTGATCTGCGAGATGTCGACGCCGCGCTCATGGGCGAGCCGGCGCGCGACAGGCGAAATGCGCACCCGGCCGGCGCTCGGCGGGGCTTTGGCGGCGGCGGGGGGCGGCGCGGCAGCTCTGGGCGGGGCGGACGGTTCTACCAGGGCCTCGGGGGCAGCGCGCGCTTCGGCTTCGGTTTCCCCTTCCTTGCGCACGATGGCGAGCGGCGTGCCGACGGGCACCTCGGTGTCCTCGTCCACCAGCAGCTTCTCGACCTCACCGCTGTCGAAAATCTCGATCTCGATCGCGCCCTTCTGCGTCTCGACCACCGCCACGATGTCGCCGCGCGTAACGGTGTCGCCTGGCTTCACCATCCACTCGACGAGCGTGCCCGCTTCCATGTCAGCGCCAAGCGAGGGCATGCGGAATTCTGCCATCGGCTCACTCCCGCCCCATCAGCGCCTTGGCCATCGCCACGACCTCGTCGGCCTGGGGGATCGCGGCCTGTTCGAGGTGATGCGGATAGGGGATCGGCACCTCTTCGCTGCAAACCCGGCCAAGCGGCCCGTCGAGGTCCCAGAACGCCTGCTCCATAATCCGCGTGCAGACCTCCGCCGCGAGGCTGCCGGAGCGCCAGCCCTCATCCACGACGACGGCGCGGCGCGTCTTGCGCACCGACGCCATGATCGTCTCATCGTCCAGCGGGCGCAGCGTGCGCAGATCGACGACCTCTGCCGAAAGCCCCTCCCCCGCGAGCGTCTCGGCGGCCTCCAGCGTCTTCCAGAGCGAGCCGCCATAGGTGATCAGGCTGATGTCCGCGCCCTCGCGGCGGACAGCGGCCTTGTCGATGTTGACCGCGCCCGCATCCTCGGGAAGCTCTCCGCTCATGTTGTAGAGCATGACGTTCTCGAAAATCAGAACCGGGTCCGGGTCTTCCAGCGCGCTCCAGAGCATCCCGCGCGCGTCCGCGAGCGTGGCCGGGGCCAGCACCTTGATGCCGGGGATGTGCGCGTACCAGCCCTCCAGGCTGTGCGAGTGCTGCGCGGCGAGCTGCTTGCCCGCGCCGGTGGCCATGCGGATCACCAGCGGCACGCCAAACTGGTTGCCGGACATGTGCCGGATGGTGGCGGCGTTGTTCATGATCTGATCCAGCGCCAGCAGGCTGAAATTGACGGTCATAAGCTCGACAATCGGGCGCATTCCGCCCATCGCGGCGCCAATACCTGCGCCGGTGAAGCCGGATTCCGATAGTGGCGTGTCGCGAATGCGCGCCGGCCCGAATTCCTCCAGCAAGCCCTTGCTGACCGCGTAGCAGCCGCCATAGCGCCCGACATCCTCGCCCATGAGGAACACGCGCTCGTCGCGCTGCATCGCGTCGCGGATCGCCGCGCGCACGGCCTCGCGGTAGGTGATCTCGCGTGTTGTGCTTTTCGCCGCCGCGTCCGCCATGGCTCAGGCCGTCCTGTCCGCATAGGTGAAGCGCGTCAGCTCGGTGACCGGTTCCCAGCTTCCACGCTCGGCGAAGGCGACCGCCTCAGCGACTTCGCCCTCGATCTCTTCCGCGATCTTTTCGATCTCCTCGCCGTGCGCCATGCCGGCGTCCTCAAGCCATTCGCGAAAGCGCACGATCGGCCCCTTCTCGCGCCATTCCTCGACCTCCGACTTGTCGCGGTAGAGTTGCGCGTCAAACATCGAATGGGCGCGGAAGCGGTAGGTCCGGCATTCGAGGAAGTGCGGCGCGCCGGTCTCCCGCACCTTGGCGATCGCGCGGCGGGCGGCCGCCTCGACCGCAACCACATCCATCCCGTCCACCACCTCGGCGTCGATGCCGTAACAATCCGGTTTCTTGTGGATGTCGGTGACGGACTCTGAACGGTCGAGCGCGGTCCCCATCGCGTAGAGGTTGTTTTCGCAGATGAACAGCACGGGCAGCGACCAGAGCGCGGCAAGGTTCAGGCTTTCGTGAAACTCGCCCTCGGCGACCGCGCCCTCGCCGAAAAAGCAGGCCGTCACGACATCGTCGCCGCGCATGTGGTCCGACAGCGCCAGCCCTACGGCCACCGGCATCCCGCCGCCGACGATGGCGTTGCCGCCGTAGAAGTTGGTCTCGCTGCTGAACAGATGCATCGAGCCGCCCCGCCCGTGGCTGCAGCCTTCCTGCTTGCCGAACATCTCGGCCATGACCGCGTTCATGGGAATGCCCCGCACCAGGGCATGGGCGTGCTCGCGATAGGTCGCCACGATCCGGTCGCGCGCTTCGAGCACCGGGATGATGCCGGCTGCGATCGCCTCCTCGCCATCATAGAGATGCAGGAAGCCGCGGATCTTCTGTTCGGTGTAGAGCCGTGCGCACTCGCCCTCGAAACGGCGGATGCGCATCATCGCCCGCAGCAGGTCCAATGCATGCTCGCGGGACAGATGCGGTTTGTCGGCGGCGCGGCTCATTTCTCGTCGCTTTCCAGGGTAGAGGTGTCGCCTTCCGGCAGGCCAAGCTCGCGCGCTTTCAACAAACGGCGCATGATCTTGCCGCTGCGCGTTTTCGGCAGGTTCTGGCGGAACGCGATCTCGCGCGGCGCGACGGCTGGGCCAAGCTTTTTGCGTGCGTGGCCGAGCAGCTCCTTGCGCAGCGCTTCGTCGGGCTCGTGGCCTTTCTTGATCGCGACATAGGCCTTCACGATCTCGCCGGCCGCCTCGTCCGGAATGCCGATCACGCCGACCTCGGCGACCGCCGGATGCTCCATCAGCGCGCTTTCCACCTCGAACGGGCCGATGAGGTGCCCGGCGCTCTTGATCACGTCATCCGCGCGGCCGACGAACCAGAAATAGCCGTCCGCATCGCGCATGGCGAGATCGCCGGAGAGATACCAGCCGTCCGCGAAGCTTTTGTTGTAGCGTTCCTCTTCGTGGAGATACGCGCGCATCATCGACGGCCAGCCAGGTTCGAGCGCGAGTTCGCCGACCGTCATCGGCTCAGCGACTGGGCGCATGTGCCCGTCCTCACCTTTCTCGACGACCGCCGCCGTCACGCCGGGCAGCGGCTTGCCCATGGAGCCGGGCCGCACATCCATCGCGCGGTAATTGGCGATCATGATGCCGCCGGTCTCGGTCTGCCACCAGTTGTCGTGGAAGGGCATCCCGAAGGCCTCCTCGCTCCAGACCACGGCTTCGGGGTTGAGCGGCTCGCCCACACTGGCCATGAAGCGCAGCGCGGACAGGTCGTGTTCCTTCACGATGTCGCTGCCGATGCGCATCAACATTCGGATCGCGGTCGGCGCGGTATACCAGACATTGACCTTCTGATCCTGCAGGATGCGATACCAGCGCGCGGCGTCGAACTCGGCCTGATCGACGATCATGGTCGCGCCATTGGTGAGAGGCGAGATGATGCCGTAGGAGGTGCCCGTGACCCAGCCGGGATCGGCGGTGCACCAGAAGACGTCGTCGGGGTGCAGGTCGAGCGCGAGCCGCCCGGTGATGTGATGCGCGACGACCGCTTCATGCACATGCACGGCGCCCTTCGGCCGCCCGGTCGTGCCGCTGGTGAAGTGCAGCAGCGCCATGTCTTCGGGCCGCGTGCGCGCGGTCTCGAAGCTGTCGGAGGCGTCGGCCATCGCCGTCGTCAGGTCAACAGTGCCCTCGGGCAGGGTGTCCGGCGCATCGATGATGAAGACCTGCTTGAGACCGGGAAGCTCCTGCCGCCACGGCGCGATCTTGCGGCGATAGAGGGAGGCGGTCGTGACCAGCGCGCTCGCCTCGCCGATGGTCATTCGCGCTTTCACAGGCTCCGGGCCGAAGGCGGAGAACAGCGGCGAGAACACGCTGCCATTCTTCAGCGTGCCAAGCGCCGCGATATAGAGCTCCGGCTCGCGACCGAGCAGCGAATAGACCCGCTCGCCATTTCCGATGCCATGTGCTTGGAGGACATTGGCGAAGCGGGCCGTCTCGCGGGCAAGCTGGGCGTAAGTGAAATCGCGAGTTTCGCCGTCACGGCCGATCCAGCGCAGCGCGATCTTGTCGGCCTTCTCGCCGGCGGCATGCCGGTCCACCGCCTCGTGCGCGATGTTCAGTCCACCGCCGGGGAGCCCGTCAAGCTGCGCTCGCGCGTCATTCCAGGAGAAATCAGCCGCGAACGCGGGATAATCGACAAGATTGGCACCCGAGTAATCCTCGGGGCGCTTGTGAATTGGAGCCCATTCCATCGAACCGTTTCCACCCGCGTTCGTGAAGCATTTTGCGACTTTTCGTTCAGATTGCGGGATCATCTCGGCCAGCGCCTTGATCCAGGTTAATTTCGTGGCTTTCTCGTCTGGTCGCCGATCATTCGCCTGGTGTGAAAACACGAAACCGCATTGGTGGTGTGCGGAGCGGCGTGATCGCCCTCATGCGTTGCTCAGCCGTCTCAGGCGCCCGACTGAGGCCCCTCAGCGGAAAAATCGCCGTTTACAGTCGGCTTACTGGAAGCCTATTCGCGCTTCGCGGAGACTCTGGGAGAGGCCGTGAGAGCAGTTTTGACAGTGCTGCCGAGCCCCGGGGGCTGTTCCGACAGATCTGGCCTTGCCCGTTTGGTCTTCATGCATCAGAGGCTGCCGAACGCGGTGCTGGAACTTCTCGGCAGCTTTGATCATGCCGGGCCCAATCTTGAGGGCCAGCGGATGTCTTTGCTGATCCGCGGATTGGAGCGGCAACAGGCAACCATGGGCGCCACGTTTGCCGTCGCCTTTCAGTTGAAGACCGAAATCCTCGCGGCAAGCTGCCGGGCGTTCGGCACTGTCAGCAGCAGCGCAAAGCCGGCCGTGAAGAACACGAGCAGCGCGCTCATGCCGATGACCTGGCTTCCCGTCCAGTAGCTTATCCAGCCGACCGCCAGCGGCCCGGCGAAGGACGTGGCCTTGCCGGAAAGCGCATAAAACCCGAACATCTGAGCCCGCAGCTTCTCGGGCGCGATCTCCGCGAGGAAGGAGCGGCTTGCCGCCTGCACCGGCCCGACAAAGACTCCGAAGAGGAGCCCGAACAGCCAGAATGCCATCAGGACGTCGCTGGTGTAGAGCATCCCCAGCGCGGAACTCATCAGCCCGACGAGGCCAAGCAGGATTGCCGTCCTGCTGCTGAGCAGATGGCTGATGACGGCAAAGACGAAGGCGCCAACCCCGGCGCTGATGTTGAGCGCGATCCCGAAAAGCAGGACCTGCTGCGCATCCATGCCGACCGTGCCGCCTGCGAAGACGCCGCCCATCACGAAAACCGCCGCCAGCGCGTCGATGTAAAGCATGTGCGCGACGAAAAACCGGAACAGGGGGCGGCAGCGCAGGATTTGGCGCACGGTCCTGCCCAGCCGGACCAGCCCTTTGCGGACGGCCTCGCGAAGCGGCACGCCGGTTGCCGCTGCATCCGGCGTGATCAGTATTAGCGGCAGCGAAAAAAACACGAGCCAGCCCGCGGTAAAGAGGCAGGCGGCGCGCACCTGCATGCCGGTTTCGTTGGGCAGGACAAACACGGGGTCAGCGCCGAGAAACCCGAACCAGATGGCGGTGAGGCAGGCTAGCCCGCCGAAATATCCAAGCCCCCAGCCCCAGCCCGACCATCCGCCCTGCCGCCCGGGCGGCACGAGGTGCGGGAGCATCGCATTGTAAAAGATGAAGGCGAGATGGGCCCCCAGAGTGCCCACCCCGACGAGCGCGAGGGCCAGGACCAGCGATTCCGGCGACGGCTTGACGAACCACAACCCCGCGGTGGCCGCCGCGCAGAGCAGGGTGAACGCGGCGACCCAGGGCTTGAGCCGGCCTTTCTTGTCCGCCAACGCGCCGAGAAAGGGGGCGAGCACGGCCACGATGAAGGTTGCAATGCCGACGGTGTTCCCCCACAGCGCCGTTCCCGTCGTCGTATCCGGTGCGATCTGGCGCGTGAAATAGGCAGAGAAGACGAACGTCAGGACGACGGTCCCAAAGGCATTGTGCGACCAGTCATAGATCGCCCAGGCGACCATGCCCTTTGTGTCGGCCATGCGGCGCTGCTCCGGGGTTAGGCGGCCACGGCGCTCCCCGGTCACAGCATGTCATCCATCTGGTCGTGCAGAACCCGGTTGATCCGCTTCCAGGGCCGGTCTTCTTCGCCGGCATCGGCCATTGCCCCCGGATCGAGCGGCTGGCCGAAGCGTACGCGGACCGGCTTCGGTTTCGGGATTTGATGCCCGGGCGGCAGGGCGTCGCTGGTGCCCTGAATGATGACCGGCACGACAGGCACCTGGAACTTGTCCGCGAGCAGTGCCGCGCCGGGCTGAAAATGCTTCAGCTTTCCGGTTCGGGAGATGTCGCCCTCGGGGAACCATACCAGCGTTTCGCCTTGCTTGAGCGTCGCCGCGCCATAGGCAAGGTCCCGGCGGGCTGAGGCGCCGGGATCAATCGGCACGATTCGCGCTGCTCGCGAAAAAAATCGCCTGATGCGGCTGCTCATCAGGATGTTGCGCGAGCCGGCCCAGCGCAGCCGCGACAGGATATCATTGTCCAGGGCGGCGGCAAGCGCCGGCCCGTCCATGTAGCTGGTGTGATTGGGCGTCAGTATCACCGGGGTGTCCTTGGGGACGCTCTCGGCGCCCTCGACCTTCAGCTCAAAGAAGGTGCGGAAAATCAGCCGGTTCAGGCCGTATCCGATCGCCCCGAGCCAGCGCGTCGGCACACTGGCCGGCCGGAGCCAAACCCGCTCCGCTTCGGAGAGCACTTTTTCCGGATACTCCAGCGGATCGGGCGGCTCTGCCGCGACGCCCTTTGGCGTCTTCCGGGTAACCGTTCGCAGGAGGTCGCGGACGGTCTGGATTTCGGCGACGTCGTCTTCCGTGAGCTCCGCGCCAGAAGCGTGCTGAATGTCCAGTGACAGGTCGACCCAGCCCAGCGAATCCACGCCGAGGTCATGCGTGAAGGAGCTGTCGGGCCGCAGCCTGACGTCCGGAAACCGGTCGGCGAGAAAGCGCCAGACCTGGCGCGCGGGCTCATGCTCCAGCAGGGCGCGGTCTTCCTCGCGCATGTTTTCCAGTGGGATCGAGCCGGTTTCCGCTTCGGCCTGGCCGGCGCGCAGGGTATCATAGCGTTGCTGCAGTTTCCTGCGGCGGATCCTGCCCAGCCGGGTGCGCGCCAGCGGCTCGCGGCTGACCTCGAAGCCGCTCAGACGCTGGAAGGATGGGAGGCTGCGCGCCTGTGCACTCAGCGCCTCGGAAATGGCGGCGCGGACGTCCTCGCCCGCGGCTTCGACCTCCGGCACGACAACGGCAACCAGCTTGTGGTCGCGCTGCAGAATGCCGATCTCGCCGATGGTCGGATGACGCTCGTAATGTTCTTCGAGCGGGTCCGGCTGGATCTTCTCGCCCGAGGGCGTGATGATGAGTGTGGAGAGCCGCCCGAACAAGTGGAGCACCCCGCTTTCGTCGAGGCGCCCGCGATCGCCAGTCTTGAACCAGCCATCTTTCGTGAAGCTTTTCGCCGTTTCCTGCGGATTCTCCAGATAGCCGGCAAAGACGTTCGGTCCCTGGACCTCGACCTCACCCAGCTCGTCCTCGGTCTTGCGAATCCGCACCGTGACACCGCGCACCGGCTTTCCCGCCCCATCGAAATTGCGGCTCTGCGGCGTTATCAGCGTCAGCAGCGGCGAGGTTTCCGTCAGCCCGTAGCCGGCAGCGACCTGCCAGCCGAACCCTTCAAGCCGCCGGGCCAGATCGGGTGCGAGTGGGGCGCCGCCCGAGACAAGCGTGCGCAGCTTCGGCGCGAACCTGCCGTGCAGGGGGCGCAGCAGCCATCGTCCCGCGGAGACGCCGAAGCGGGCGCGCAGCCAGGTGCTCAGACTTGCTAGCCCGCGAACCGCCGGGCGCAGCGGCCAGCGCAGCTTGGCAACCCGGTTCTGGATCCCGTCGTAAAGCGCGCTGTAGAGCCGCGGCAGGCCGAGGATGAAGGAAGCTTCCTGATCCCGAAGCGCCGCCATGAGTTCAGCACCGGTGAGGCCGGCTGGAAAGATGATCGGAACGCCTAGATACATCGGCGTAAGCAGCCCGATCGTGAACGGATAGACATGATGCAGCGGCAAGGGCAGGAGCAGCCGGTCTGTCTCCGTCACGAGCCGAAGATCACGCAGGACTTCGAGTTGGTGCATCAGGTTGCGGTGGCTGAGCGGGACCCCTTTGGGCGGCCCGGTTGTGCCCGAGGTGAAGAAGATGACGGCGGTGTCGTCGGCCGAGACCTCGGGGAAATCGCGCTCGGGATGCTCGGCCTGTCCGCCACGGAGGTGGCCTTCGAGCAACTCGGTTTCCGGCGCGTGTTCCAGGTCGATCGCCGCCAACCTTTTGCGCAACCTTTCGGAGACAAATGCTTTCTTCGGCCGAGCGAGCTGGAGCATGTGCTTGAGCTGCTCATCGGTGGCCTGGGTGTCGATCGGGATGCAAACCGCACCGGCGCGCAGGATGGCAAGCGCAGCAATGACCCACGCGGCGCTGTTGGGGGCGATCAGCGCGACACGATCCTGCGGTCTCAGGCCCTCGGCGAGAAGACGATTTGCCAGGGACTCGCTTTCGTCGCGGAGCGCTGGAAACGTCCAGACATTCTCCATGTCGCTGGAGAGGTCGACAAGGCCCGTGCGGTCTCCGTATGCGCCGATCCGGTCAGTTAGCTGCTGCAGAGTTTCCATGCTGCAGTCCTCAGGATCTCCTTGCCTGCAAAGCGCAATGAACTCCGCGTGGCCTGAACTGTAGGCGTGTTGGCTTGTCGATCGAAACGCCAGCGCACGTTTCACCGGAGCGAACGAACACCTCCCGCACTTTCAACGCCCTGAAATTGGGGAAGGTTCCAATCGACCTCCTTACCGGCTTGCGTATGCACGCGCGAATTGCGCCGCACAAATTCCACACTCTGACGTCATGTCTCGCGGCCAGGAAGGTAAGTTCGGGAAACAAGATTGATGAGCGTCATCGGGTTACGACACCCTGAACCGCGCAGCAGTGTTGCGGCTGTGCTGTTTCTGTTCCTTTCCGCCAGCTCTCAAACCCTTCAGGCGGCGAGCATCTGTGAAAGTGAGGGAACCGTCGTCACCACTTGTGCTGACCGGCTCGCGGACGTGCATCAGAACCTTCTGCAGCAGCGCAAGGATCGCGCCATCAACGTCGAACCCGAGCACGGTCAGGTCGCTGGACGCATCAACGGACGCGCGTGGGATGCGGGCGCCAACGGCAATTTTCCTTTGTTCCTGGCACCGCAGGGAACAGCCGTCGAGCTGCGGACCAGCCTGAGCCAATGGGGCGCCTATTTTGCCCGCGAGGACGCCGAAAAGATCGAGAAAGTACAGGGCTCCGTGCCCGAGGGCACCGATTTGCCCGATCCGGCGACCGCTGCAAGCAAGAAGGTTGACGTCTGGAGCAGCACGAAGATCGAAGGAATCGCCCCCGGCAGTTCCCGACAGGGCGTCATTAGCCATTTCGGTGCGGATTATACCGTCAGCGAGGATTTCCTGGTCGGTGCATCGGTCGAATTCGAGGACCTGGAACAGCAGACCGGCATTTTGGGCGGCGCGACCGCTGCCGGAACCGCGTATATGATTGGGCCATATGTGGCGCAGCGGCTTACGGAGAATCTGGTATTCGACGCGCGGCTTGCCTGGGGTGAGAGTGACGATCTTGTTGACCCAGACGGGGTTGCCAGCCGTTTCGCCGCGGAACGCAGGCTCGCCAAGGCCCGGCTGAAGGGGGATTTCGACTTGGCGGGCTGGCAGGTTTCATCTTCCGCCGCCTTCATCCATGCAACCGAGGTTCCTGAGGGGTTCGGGCAGGGCGTAACGACCAACAAGCTCAGTCTGGGGCCGGAAATGCGGCGCAGCTTCCAACTGGAGAACGGATCGGTTATCGAGCCGTTCCTGCATTACCGCAGTACGGCCGAGCTCGAGCCCGTTGAAGGGCTCTCCGAGCTGGACGCCCTTGCCGTAAATGGTGCCCTGGGCGGAGGCGTGAACGTCACCATGCCGGATGAATATCGGATTCAGGCGACGACCCAGTTTGAGAGCGTGGATGCCCAGACCGATCCAAACGTGACGGGCCGCGTGCAGCTTACGGTGCCTCTGCCCTGAGCGCTCGCCGTGCCGGTGCAGCCGGAAGTGCTGGCGCTCGGGTCGTCATTTCTGGCCGGCGGGATCATCCTCGTTACGACCGTCAGCGAGCTGCCGCATATGCGCACGCGGCTGGAGTTTGGCGCCTTCACGGTGGGCGCATCCGTCGTCGCGGTGCTGCTGCTCATGCTGGAGGGGTCGGATCACTGACTTGGCCAGGCGAAAGCGGCGGTTTCCGTTCGCGGTTTGCTAACGACGGACGCAGGCTGGGATGGCCAACTCTGGTCTCGGGGGCTTATTCGTAGAGTCGTATCGTCCCGCAGCGCCCGCTATGACCGGAAACGGCGCCCATGACCGCCCGCAACGTTGTTGCCATTGATCTCGCGCTTCAGGGCGGCGGTTCCCACGGCGCCTTCACCTGGGGCGTGCTCGACCGGCTGTTGGAAGAAGACTGGATCCAGATCGAAGCCGTCAGCGGCACCAGCGCGGGCGCGATGAACGCCTGCGCCCTCGTGGAAGGTCTGGCGCGCGGCGGGCCGGACGCGGCGAGGGCGAAGCTGCGTGCTTACTGGACGGCGGTCGCTCGGGCAGGGCTGTTCAGTCCGATCCAGCGTTCGCCGCTTGACCGGATGATGGGCCGCTGGTCGCTGGAGTTCTCCCCGAGCTTTCATTTCTACCGGAACGTGCTGAGCAGGATTTCGCCCTACGTTCTCAACCCGTTTTCGGTGAACCCTCTGCGCGATGTCGTCCGCGATGTTTTCGACTTCGACGCCATCAACGCCTGCACCTCGGCCAAGCTGTTCATCGCGGCGACGAACGTGCGCACCGGACGGCGCAAGGTCTTCCGCCAGCCCAAGATCAGTGCGGAAGCGGTGCTGGCGTCGGCCTGTCTGCCGTACCTGTCCCACGCCGTGGAAATTGACGGGGACGCTTACTGGGATGGCGGCTTCATGGGCAATCCGCCGCTATTCCCGCTGGTGGACGAGACCAACGCGCGCGACCTTATGATCATCTGGATCAACCCGTTCGAGCGGCCGCAACTGCCGCTCACCGCTTTCGAGATCGAGGACCGGCTGAACGAGATCGTCTTCAACGGCAGCCTGATCGAGGAGCTGCGCGCGCTCGGCTTTCTGGCCGAGATCATCCGGGAGGAGAACCTGGAGCGCGACGCCTATCGCGAAATCAACCTGCACTGCATCGACGCCGAAGCCGAGATGCGCCAGCTCGGCGCATCCAGCAAGCTGAATGCCGAGTGGGCTTTTTTCGACCATCTGCACAAACTGGGCCGGCGCACTGCCGACAACTGGATGACCAGGCACGGCAACGATCTCGGCGCCCGCACAACCTTCCGTCCGTATTTCGTTTTCGAGGAAAGCCTGCGTCCGGCGCATCTGCGCGGCGGAACGCGACGGCCGCGAGAGGTCGATCCGGCGAAATGATCGACGTCTTGATCGTCTTTCTGGCCCTCGTCCTGCTGATGTATCTCGCTTATCGCGGGATCACGCTGTTGATCCTCGCGCCGGGTATCGCCGTGCTGACCGCCCTCGTCACCGGCGGGCTACCGGTTCTGGCGGCGTATACGCAGATCTTCATGTCGAACATGGGCGATTTCATCATCGCCTTCTTTCCGCTGTTCCTGCTCGGCGCGATCTTCGGCAAGCTGATGGATGACAGCGGCTCGGCCACAGCGATCGCCAACACGGTCATCCGCTGGCTCGGGCCGGAGCAGGCGATCCTTGCCGTCGTGCTGTGCTGTGCTGTGTTGACCTATGGCGGCGTCTCGCTGTTCGTCGTCGCCTTTGCGATTTATCCGATTGCCGCATCTCTGTTCCGCGATGCGGATATTCCGAAGCGGCTGATCCCTGCAAGCCTGGCGCTCGGCTCGTTCAGTTTCACCATGTCGGCATTGCCCGGCAGTCCGGCCATCCAGAACGCGATCCCGATGCCGTTCTTCGGCACGACGGCCTTCGCGGCGCCCGGCCTCGGCATCATCGCCGCGCTCATCATGCTGGCTTTTGGCATGTGGTGGTTGAACCGGCAGCGCGCCCGCGCTGGGTCCAGGGGCGAAGGCTACGGGGAACACGACGATGCGGTGCCCGAAAGCGATCTGATGATGCGCGAGGGCGCGGTGCGCGACGGCTACGACATCCGCGAACTGCCGCTGGGGACGCCAACGGAGGCCGCGCCGCCCTCCTTTCCGGCGGCGATAGCGCCGGTCGTGGCGGTCGTTCTGGTCAACCTGCTGTTCATCCAGTTCGTTGTTCCGGCCATGGACACGACCTATCTCGCTCAGCCGAAATTCGGCGCGACCGACATTGACGCGGTGCGTGGCGTCTGGGCGATTATCGTCGCGCTGGTGGCGGCAATCCTGCTGATCGTCGGGCTGAACTGGTCGCGGCTGACCCGTCTTCAGGCCAGCCTGGACGAGGGTGCGAACGCGTCCGTCCTCCCGATCGCCGCGACGGCGAGCCTTGTCGGCTTTGGCGCGGTCATCGCGGCGCTTCCGGCGTTCGAGATTATCAGCGACGCGCTACTGGCCCTGGGCGATTTGAACCCGCTGGTCTCGCTGGCGGTGGCCGTCAACCTGCTCAGCGCCATCACCGGCTCGGCTTCGGGGGGCATGAGCATCGCGCTGGAAACGCTCGGGCCGACCTATGTGCAGCTTGCCGAGGCGCAGAACATCTCGTTGGAGGCGATGCACCGCGTCACCTCGATCGCATCCGGCACACTCGACGTGCTACCGCACAACGGCGCGGTCATCACCGTGCTGAGCATCTGTAAGCTCGACCACAGACAGGCTTACGGCGATATCTTCATGGCCGCGATTGTGGGCCCCCTGATCGCGCTCATAGCAGTCATCCTGCTCGCCAGCCTCTTCGGGGGCTTCTGAGACCCACGCGCCCCAAGCTCACATAGATGTGCGATCATCACTTTACTGATTTCGCGCGTGTCTAACCCCGCCTTAACTCTACAGCGATAAGTTGTATAGCGATGGGGATGCGGAAACGAAACGATGTTACGCGTCGCTCTCGGGATCCTCGCACTTGTTGCGGGGCTTTATATCGTCGTTGGCGAACACCTGGCGGGCGTCAGTGCAAATGCCACCGTCAATGCCCGACTGACTACGATCCGCGCCCCCATTGACGGCACCGTCACCTTCGCATTCGACCAGATCGGCAGGGTGATCCGCCGGCGCCAGCGCCTGGGAGATATCAAAAACGACCGCGTCGACAACTCCCGTCTTTCGGACCTGTCAAACCGCCGGGCGCGGCTTGCAGCCGAAATCCGCAAGGTGAAGGCCCAACAGCGGGACACGAAAGCCGCCCGCAAGGCGCTTGACACACAGGTCGCGTCCTACAAGCGCGGGCGCATCGACCAGCTTCGGGCACGTATCGAGGAGGCGAGAGCACGGATCGAAGCAGCCGAAGCGCGCGAGCGCGAGGCGTTGCAGGCTCATAAGCGCGCGCAGAAGCTGCGGTCGCGCGGCGTCATGTCGGCGGCCAATCTGGAGGAGGCTAAGTCAAACTACGAGGTCGCGGTCAAGGATACCGAGGCTGTGCGCCAAAAGAAGGCCTTTCTTCAAGTCGAGTTGTCGGCCGCGCGGCAGGGCACCTTCCTCGGCGACTCCTACAATGACGCCCCTTATTCCCAGCAGCGCATCAAGGAACTGGAACTGCGCCTGAAGCGGCTCGACGCGGAACTGGAAAGCCTGCGCGAGCAGAAGAAACAACTTGAAACCCAGCTCGATGTGGAACGGGTCCGCCTTGCGCGCCTGTCGCGCGCCGAGCTGGTCTCGCCGGTCAACGGGGTCGTCTGGGACTTTCTGGCCAATAGTGGCGAAACGGTCCGGAAGGGCCAGGACCTGCTGCGCGTCGTCGACTGCGACACGGTGATGGTAACGGCGGGCGTGAGCGAGCGGCTCTACAATGGGCTGAAGCGCGGTGACGCGGCACAGTTCCGCTTGCGCGGCGGCGAGCGGTCATATCAAGCCACTGTCACACGGCTGGCAGGCTCGGGCGCCGGCGGACGCTATGACAAGCTGGCCATCGCCCCCGGGCCGGAGCAACTGGAGCGCTATGACGTGCTCCTGAAAGTCCCGGACCTCAACTTCAAGCGCGACACGGGCTGCATGGTGGGGCGGACCGGGCGGGTGGTTTTCGCACACTCGCCGCTCAACGCAGCGGATTCGCTGCTCATGCGGCTAGGGTTGTGAGCGCGAGAGGCTGACATGCTGGTTTTCAACGAGTACCTCGCCAATCTCGGCCTGACACTGGCGATCGTCGGCTTCGCGTGTCTCGTGCTTCCCTATTGCCGGCGTGACAATCCGTGGCTTCGCGCGGTCCTGATGGCCGTCGTCATCATACTGAGCTGGCGCTATATCGCCTGGCGCTTTGGCAGCACCATCCCGCCGCTGGCCTTCGAGATCGACAGCGTCGTGGCCTGGAGCTTCGCAAGTCTGGAGGCTTTGGCGATGGCCTCCTCGACGATCGCCGCGCTCATTCTTTCGCGCAGTAGGGATCGCCATCAAGAGGCCAACCAGTTTCAGGGCTGGTGGGGTGATCGCGATCCGCCCCGCATCGACGTCTTCATCGCCACCTATAATGAGGACTCCGACGTCCTGCAGCGCACAATTGCCGGGGCGCAGGCAACCACTTACTCGAATGCCCGGACCTTTGTGCTGGATGACGGGCAGCGTGACTGGCTTAGGGCGCTTTGCGCCGAGAAGGGCGTCGGCTACATCACCCGACAGGACAACGCGCACGCCAAGGCCGGCAACATCAATCACGCCTTTACCCTGCGCAGCCAGGCCGCCGACGCGCCTGACTTCATCGCGGTTCTCGATGCGGATTTCGTTCCGCATCGCCAGTTTCTGCACCGCGCCGTCAGCCTGTTCCACGACCCCGCGGTAGCGCTCGTCCAGACACCGCAGCATTTTTTCAATCCCGACCCGATCCAGCACAATCTCGGCGTGACCGATGTCTGCCCGGACGAGCAACGCTTCTTCTTCAATCACGTGCAGCCCGCGCGCGACGCCTGGGGTATCGCCATCTGCTGCGGCACCTCGTCGCTGATCCGCGCCAGCGCACTGGAAGAGATCGGCGGCGTGCCGACGGAAAGCGTGACGGAGGACTTCCTCCTCAGCCTGCGCTTTGCCGAGCATGGCTACAGGACGGTCTATCTGAACGAGGCGCTGACGGAAGGGCTCGCCGCCGAAGGGCTGCCGGAATACATCACCCAGCGGGCGCGCTGGTGCCTTGGCATGATGCAGATCGTGCGCGGGGGTTACAATCCCTTGGGCGTGGGTCACAGACTGAGCTTGCGCCACCGGATCAGCGTTCTCGACTCCCTGTTGTTCTGGAGCACGACGTTTTCCTTCCGCATCGCAGCGATCGTGGTGCCGTTGCTCTACTGGTATTTCGGCATTCTCGCGGTCGACGCGGATGTTGCCGATGTGCTCAACTATTTCGGCCCGGCCTACGTCGCGAACCTGATCGCGCTGAACTGGCTGTCGCGCGGGCTTATCATACCGTTCGTGACGGATGTGGCGCAGCTTGTCGCTGCCTGGCCCATCACGCGCGCCGTTTGGACGGGCCTGCTGACCTCCGGACCGCACAAGTTCAAGGTGACGGACAAGGGCGGGCACCGCGGCGAGCGGGTGATCCAGTGGCAACTCGCGCGGCCGTTCCTGCTGCTGATGGCGCTCACGGTGTTCGGGCTGTGGCTGCCGATGCTGACCGACTACAACCCCGGCCAGTATGCGGGCGACGGGGTGGCGGTGATCCTGTTCTGGACGCTGTACAACCTTGTCGTGCTGATCCTCGCGGCGTTTACCTGCGTGGAACTGCCGCGCTATGGCCATACGCTGCGCCCCCATGTCGAAGCCGCGGCGATCTTGACGGGTGGCGAAGTCTTGCCGGCCTGGATCATGACGATCGAACCGGCCGAGGCGCGCGTGCGCGCCGCGCCCGGCTTGCGGGAGCATCAACTGGTTGAGCTGCGCGTCGATGATGTCGGCGCGATCCGCGCGGAAGTTGCTGCATTTTACCAGGATGGCTATGCCCTGCGCCTGTTTGCGACCGATGCGCAACACGACCGGCTTGTTCACAAGCTGCACACCTCGGGCGGGGCGCCCGGGACCGTTGAAGGCCGGATCGGCCAGATTCTCGCGGGGCTGGGGCGCCGGATCCTCGCGCCGGAACTCGACGCGCGGAGGCGGCCATGACCGATACGCAGCCCCTCTCGTTGCGGCGCTGGCTTGTGCTGGTGCTTATCCTGGCGCTGATCTGCCCGCTGCTTTTGTTCGGTTTGGTGTATACGTTCAGGCTGGCCGGAGTCGGTGAAGCGCTCGTGCTGAACAGCCTGAAGGAGCGCGGCCGGCTTCAAGCTCATGCCCTTGCGCGGCAGCTTTATCTGCCATGGCGGAATATTACCCGGCTCGCGGATACGGTCCGCATGGACGATCCGATCCAGCTGCGGGAACTTCTCACGCGGATCGTCGAGACAGATCAGCGCTATCTTTGGCTAGGTATCGCGCGAACCGACGGCAGGGTCTATGCCGCGTCATCCGGCGTCCGCGAAGGGCAGCGGGTCAGCGGCAGGCCGTGGTTCGAGAGCGGCCTGCATGGCTCCTTCGCCGGGGATTATCACCGCGATCCCGGGCTGGCCGCGATGCTGCCGCCTCAGGCCGCCACGGAGCGCATGTTCGACTTTGCCGCGCCAATCCGCGACGAAGAGGGGCACACCGTCGGCGTCCTGGGCGCGCATTTCGACTGGGACGAAGTGCGCAGCATCCTCGCGGGCTTTGGCGCCGATGACGCGCAGAGCCTGCTGCTGAGCGCGGACCGGCAGGTGCTTTTCGGCCCCCAAGGCCTGGAGGGCGAAAGCCTGCGGCTGAGCACCGTCGCGCCCGATAGCCGCCTTGAGCCGACCGCGCGGATCGAAACCTGGCCGGACGGTAAACGCTACGTCACCGTCACCGTTCCAGAGATTGACTACCGCGATCTGCCCAGCTTTGGATGGCGGCTCGTCATCCGAAAGGATGCCGCCCTGGCCTTGCAGCCGGTGCACTGGCTGCTTCGGCATTTCTGGATCGCGTTGGGGATCGGGGTGGCCGCGACCTTCGGCATCCTTCTGCTGTTCCTCCAGGGCATTGCCGCTACCATGCGTCGGCTGGCGGATTTCGCGTGGGCGCTGGCGCGTGGCGATGTGAACGGTCAGCCGCCCGACGAGCAGTCCTTCCATGAAGCGCAGAAGCTCTCGACCGCGCTGGTGCGGCTGCAAGCCCATTTCATCCCGATCGATGGCAGCGGGCAGCCGTCCCATATGAGCGATTCGAACGATGCGTCGGCTGAGCGGCGCCTGCGTGACAAGGATCGCGGGTCCGCGTCGGGCTAACCCGCCTGCGTGAGCATGTTGACGCTGAAGAGGTTGTTGTCATCCACCCAGGCGCGGGCATGGGTCCAGCCCGCGGCCTCCGCCATCGCGGCAATGTCGGCAAGCGCGTATTTGTGGGAGTTCTCGGTGTGGATGCGCTCGCCGCGCGCGAAGGAGAAGGGCTGGCCGAGCACTGTAACCTCCTGATCTTCGCGGCTGGTGATGTAGATTTCCATCCGACCGGCCTCGGCGTTGTAGATCGCCTCGTGGGCAAATTTGGCGAGGTCGAAGGTGCCGCCCAGTTCTCGGTTGATGCGCGTCAAGAGGTTGAGGTTGAACGCGGCCGTCACGCCTTCGCTGTCGTCGTAGGCGGGCACAAGGATCGACTCGTCCTTCTTCAGATCGACTCCGATCAGCAGCGCGCCGTCCGCGCCCAGCAGTTCGCGGGCGGTTTTGAGGAAGCCGATCGCTTCGTTCTTGCCCAGATTTCCGATCGTTGAGCCGGGGAAGAAACCCAGCTTTCGCGTGCGGATCAGCTTGTCCGGCAGGTCGATCGCATCGTTGAAGTCGCCCGTCACGGTGATGACCTCCAGCCCGGGGAATCGTTCACGAAGCCGGATCGCCGCTTCCGAGAGGGCCGCTGCCGAGATATCGATCGCGACATACGCGTCCAACTCCGGCAGCGCGGCGATCAGAATTTCCGTCTTGCGGCTGGAGCCGGAGCCGAACTCGACGATCGCCACGTCCTCGCCGGCCATCTCGGCGATGTCGTCCGCGTGACGCTCCAGCAGGCCGATCTCGGTGCGGGTCGGGTAATACTCCTCAAGACCGGTGATCTGCTCGAAAAGCTCGGACCCGCGCGCGTCATAAAGAAAGCGGCAGGGGATAGAGCGCGGCCGGCGGCTCAGGCCGTTCAGCACTTCCGTTGCGAAATCATCCTGGATGGTGGCCTGGGCCTGAGCGATTGTCTGCATGTTCGGCTCCCCCGTTGGGTCTTACGCGTCCGAGGCGAGGCGCAGGCCCATGAACTGCCAGCGCTGGTGCGGATAGAAGAAGTTGCGGTAGGTCCGCCGCACATGCCCGTCCGGCGTGGCGAGCGAGCCGCCGCGCAGCACGTACTGACCGCACATGAACTTGCCGTTGTATTCGCCCACGGCGCCCGGCGCGGTGCTGAAGCCGGGATAGGCGCTGTAGGCGCTGGAGGTCCACTCCCACACATCGCCGAACATTTGCTGGAGGGTGCCGTCCGGTGCGCGGGTCGGGGCGGGTCGGAGAAGCCCCGCGCCAATCGTATTGCCCTGCTCGGGCAGGTCACGGCTGGCGATCTCCCACTCGAACTCGGTGGGCAGGCGCTTGCCAGCCCACAACGCGAAGGCCTGGGCTTCGTAATAGCTGATGTGGCAGACCGGGCGAGCCGGATCGACGGGTACGAGACCGCCGAGGCCCATCTGATGCCAGACGCCATCGCGCTTTTCCCAATAGCAGGGCGCGCACCAGCCCTCCGCGTTTACCGTTGCCCAGCCGTCAGACAGCCAGAGTGTCGCGGTCTCGTAGCCGCCATCTGCCATGAATTCGAGCCACTCACCGTTCGTGACGGGGCGATGGGCCAGCTTGAACGGGCGGATGAGCTGTTCATGGCGCGGCCCCTCATTGTCGTAGGCGAAGCTGTCGCCCTTGTGCCCGACCTCGAAGATGCCGCCGTCAAAACTCAGCCATTCCAGCGGTGGCGTCTCGCCCTGCGTGGTCTCCGTCTCGGCGCGGTAGGCGGGTCGTAGCGGTTGCACCGCAAACAGGCTGAGGATGTCGGTCAGTAGCAGTTCCTGATGTTGTTGTTCGTGATTGATGCCGAGTTCGATCAGGTCGAGCGCTTCGTCCGAGAGTTCATCGACCTCAAACATCCGCATAATCGCGTCGTCGACGTAGGCCCGATAGGCGCGAACCTCGGCGCAGGTGGGGCGCGTCAGCATTCCGCGGCGCGGGCGCGGGTGCCGCTCGCCGAGGGTTTCGTAGTAAGAATTGAAGCAGTACGCGAAGCGCGGGTCGTATTCCCGGTATCCCGCGGCGTGCGCCTTAAGCACCAGCTCCTCGAAGAACCACGTCGTGTGCGCCAGGTGCCATTTGGTCGGGCTGGCGTCTTCCATTGACTGCGGGGTCTGATCCTCATCGGACAGCGGCCCGGCGAGGCGAGTGGAGAGTTCGCGGGTTTCGGCGAGACGTTGCTTGAGATGAGCCTGGCGGGCGGCGCGGTCCTGCTTCTCACGCGGAATTTGTTCTGCGATGGCCATGAAGACCTCCTGGACGTCGTGGTCGGATGCGGCTTGCGGCAGCGCGCCGACGAGCCGGGGCGCACTTGCGTCCGAGTTTTTGGGGAGGATTTTTCAAGGTCGATGTGTCGTCGACGCGGTGATCGGTCTCGTGCCTGCAAGCGGCGGTTCGCGCCAAGAAATAACTTACTCGGCAGGTCGTTTTCTACCCCGTCGCGGAAAAAACATTGCAGCAAGCTAAGCGCATTCGGGGAAATGTGCCGTTCCGCGACGCTGCGTCGCGTCCGGCTTGGCGCGATGTGCTTGCGCCGGCGCTAGCTGTCCTTGGACCTTTTGGCCAGTTCCTGGGCCTGTTCGACCCATTTCTCCCGCTGGATGCGCCCCCGGAAGTTGAGCTGATCGTCGACATCAGCGATGTCGCTGTCTGTCCAGTTTGCGATCTGCTCGAACCGCTCGATACCCATGGCGTTGAGCTTCTTTTCGAGCACAGCGCCGATACCCTTGATCTCCTGCAGGTTGTCGCGAGTGGAGCTTGTCTTTTCGGCTGCGGGCGCAGGCTTTTCTTTGCGCTTCGGCGCGGCTTTCTCGGCCGGCTTCTTCCCCGTGCTCGTTGAAGCAGTTTTCGCCGCGCTTTTTGATTTTGTGGCGCTGCCCCCGCGCAGCAGGGCGTGGGCTGGCCGTTCCTGACGGCTTTCAAGCGTAATCCCCTCCCCCGTGTCCGCCTCGGCCACTTGCGGGAACACACGCGTGCGCAGGAAATAGCCGATCACCACGCCGATGATGAAGGCGACAAGGATGAGAGCGATGATCTGGAATTCGAATTCCGTCATTGACCTTTGTCCCGGGAGCGGTGCCCTGTCTCAGCTTCTGGTTAGCCTGTCACGTTTCCACTGAATACCAGCCAACGGCTATTCCGACCAAAAGGGCAAGCAGGAGGAACGGCCACAGTTGAGCGATTAGGTATGCCATTTCATGTCATCCTTCTGGCGAACGCGAAGCGCGCCGGCTTTGAAGCCGGCGAGGGCTCCGTTTTACGCATAATCCATGTGTTGGCAAATCGTTAAGGCATTTGGCAAGGCGGACGTGACGCTCGCGCCACACGGCCGGCAAACATAAGGCCCTTGCGCAGCTATCACGCGCTCATTGAAAGTCCGCCAGCCCCCCATCGCCGCCCACCGGATCAAGATCAAAGCTGAACAGGCCAAGTGTGTGCGGTGCTTGCCTTCCGCCGCGGCCTTTCGGCGGGTCCTTGCTGCGATAGCCGCACTGATGCCTTGAAATCGAAACCGGACGGCCAGGCGTCCTTGAGGGCGGAAATCGCGCGCTGGGCGTCAAGGCTCTTCGCCACGCCTTCGACCGTGACCTCAGACGGCCCTAACGTCACCGATCCGCTACGAAGATGGTTCAGTGCCTGCACGGCCAATTCTGCCGCGTCCCACCAGTCGTCCGGCTCCCCTTTTGCGATGAAGGTTTGATCAACAATGTCGGCGTTCGGGAAAAGCCGCTCCGCCAGGCTGGTCATCCAGATCTTCGCATCATCATTGGGCACGTAGCCGGCAAGGATCACCCGGTCCCCCTCCAGTTGGACCGTCCAGGTGAACGGCTCGGCCTTGGGCGGCTGGACGCGCATTTGCCTCACGGAGATGCTCTGCGGGGTTTCTTCCTCGAATGCGGTTATAAGCGCCTCATAAGCGCCGGGCTTTGCAGCGCGCCCCTCGAAGGACAGGTCCGTGTCCGCGAGCACCGAGCGCCCGGAGGAAACATGCTTGAGCTGGCTCAGGGCGAAGCCCACGCCGGTCAACCACCGCTCCGTCTCGGCCATGTTCGGGTCGATCTTGAGTTTCGTGGAGATATCCAGGCCCGGGAAATTGGCGTTCGCCAGCCCGATGATGGTTTTGCGCGCTTCCTCGTTCGGGACGCTGCCACGGAGCTTCAGTTCATCGTCCGAGCGTGTCATGGAGATCGTGTACGGCTCTTCGCGCACCGCCACCTGAAGCTGGCTCTCGACATTGCCGACGCCCCACACCTCGCGCAGTGCCGCCTCGACCCGGTCCTTGTCATGCTCGGAGAACACCGCCCCCTTCAGGACCACGTCACGCCCGGTGACCGCTACGTCGAGCCAGGAATAGCCTGCTTCGACCAGTTTTTCGGCCGCTCGGGACTGGATCTCGGCCTCGATCGCGGCACGTGCGCTCAGGACAGCCACACCCGCGATGACGGCCAGGGAAACAAACCCGATGATCCAGACCCGGCGTCTGACACCGGGAGATCGCGCCTTCATGTTCGCATCACTCCGCCAGCGTGTCTCCGGCGGTGACAGGCGATGTGCATAGGTTGGCGATCCGCGTTGCGTGGCAAGATGAGCAGACCGGGGCAGCATCGCCGCCGCCGAGATTGATAATTGCTTATATCAAAACGATGCGGTGTTTGACCAGCAGTCAACACAGCTTGAACGCTCAAGCGGTCATAGCAATCCACAAGTGTATGCCATGGATTCTGCAACTCAGTGCGTAGATGTCATCAGCCGCTCGCCGTGATGCGGTCGAAAATGATCGCCACCTCGCGCTCGGTTTCGATCAGCTTGGCCTCCACCCGGTCGAAATCGGTCTCGCCGCCCGCGCGCGCGATGACGCCCTTCAGCCCCTCGGGCGCGGTGGACGGGTCAAACGATTCCTCGACGCAAAGACGGATCACTTGCGTCAGATCGTGATAGAGCGCTGCGGCCCGCGACAGGGTGTCAGCATCCGGCCTGGCAAGGAAGTCGTGACTGGCCAGCGCGCGCAGCACGGCGACGGTGTTCCGCCGCAGGATGTCCGGCGCGGCATGGGCGTGGACGAGTTGCTTGTACTGCGCGATGAACTCGATATCGAGCAGCCCGCCGCGCTCCATCTTGATGTCCCAGATACCGGCGCTGCCCTTGTCACGAGCTATACGCTGGCGCATGTCGCGCATATCGTCGAGCACCTTGTCCGGGTCGCGCTCCTGCGTGAGAACCTGCCGGATCGTGTCCTCGATGCGCTGGCGCAGATCCGCGCCGCCACTGATGACGCGGGCGCGCGTGAGCGCCATGTGCTCCCACGTCCAGGCCTTGTGGCTCTGGTAGTCGATGAAGCTGTCGAGGCTCACGGCGACCGGCCCCGCATGACCGGAGGGACGCAGGCGCATGTCGACATCGTACAGCGCGCCCTGAGCGGTCGGCGCGGAGAGCGCGGCGATCAGGCGCTGGGTTAGGCGGGCATAATATTGCTGTGGCGAAAGCGGCTTCGGCCCATCGGACTGCTTCGCATCCGGCGCATGGTCATAGACGATGATGAGGTCGAGATCTGACGACGCCGTCATCTCCCCACTGCCGAGCTTTCCCATCGCGAGCACGGCGCACTGGCCATCGGGCATCCGCCCATGCGCGTTTTCCATCTCGATCTCGACCTGCTCCTTGAGCGCATCGACAAGGATGGCGGCGAGGTCGCTGTAGGCCTTGGCGGCACGGTCGCTGTCCACGGAGCCGGAGAGCAGGCCGAGGCCAATCAGAAACTGCTGTTCCTGACCCAGCACCCGGGCACGGTCGAGTGCGTCCTGATAATCTTGCGCTTCGCCAAGCTCCTCGGCCACCATCCGCCGCAGGTCGTCAGGTTCCGGCAGTTCACCCATGTAGCCCGGGTCGAGCACCGCGTCGATCACACGGCGGCGCTGGCTCAGCACGCGGGCGAGCCGGGGCGCGGAGCCCATGATGTCGGCGATCAGCTTCAATAGCGCCGGGTTGTTGCGAAGCATGGCGAAAAGCTGCACGCCCGCGGGCAACTCGGCGAGAAACTTGTCGAAGGAGGCCAGCGCGAAGTCCGGCTGCGCGGTCTCGGCGAGCGATTCCAGCAGCGCAGGCAGAAATTCCGTCAGCCTCGCGCGGGCCGCGGGCGTGCGCGTGGCGCGGTGATGGCCGTAGTGCCAGCCGCGGACGATCGACGTCACCGCTGAGGGGTTCTGGAAACCCATGCGCTCCAGTGTGCGCAGCGTGTCCGGGTCATCGCTATCGCCGGTGAAGACGAGATTCCCGGAGGCCCGCCCGGAGGTCAGCTCCGGCACATCCTCGAACAGCGCGGCGTAGTGTCCTTCAACGTTGCTCAGATGCTTGCTGAGATCACTGGAGAAATCGGGGATCGTGCGATATCCCGCGAAGTTCACCACGCGCGCAAGCTGGTCCTCATCGCGCGGCAGGGCGTGGGTTTGCTCGTCGGCGATCATCTGCAGCCGATGCTCGATCCGGCGAAGGAAGCGATATGCCTCCGCCAATTCCTCTGCCGCCTGCTCCGAAATCCAGTCGCGGGCCAGCAGCGCGCGCAGCCCCTCCAGCGTGCCGCGGCAGCGCAGCTCCGGCTGGCGCCCCCCGGCGATAAGCTGCTGCGTCTGCACGAAGAATTCGATCTCGCGGATGCCGCCGCGCCCCAGCTTGAGATTGTGGCCGTGTAGCGCGATCTTGCCGTGGCCGCGCACGGCATGAATCTGGCGCTTCATGGCGTGGACATCGGCGATGGTGGCGAAGTCGAGATATTTGCGCCAGACGAACGGGGCCAACTCCTCCAGGAATTGCTCGCCGGCTGGGATGTCCCCTGCCACCGGCCGCGCCTTGATGAAGGCCGCGCGCTCCCAGTTCTGGCCGTGGCTCTCGTAATATTGGAGGCCCGCATCGACCGACAGCGCAACCTGCGTCGAGGAAGGGTCGGGGCGCAGCCGCAGATCCGTGCGGAACACGTAGCCTTCGACGTCACGCTCGCTCAGCAGGTGGACCAGTTCGCGTGTCAACCGGACGAAGAAGGGGCCCGCCTCCTCGGACTCCGCGATCGGCGCGCGCTCCGGGTCGTAAAAGACGATCAGGTCGATGTCGCTAGAATAGTTCAGCTCTCGCGCGCCGTACTTGCCCATGCCGAGCACAATGTAGCCGCTGTCTTGCTCCGGCGCGTTCGGGTCGGCGGGCTGGAACTTGCCGCGCGCCGCGCTGCGCCGTAAGCAGAAGCGGACAGCGTGCTGCAGGAGCGTATCGGCCGCCTGCGACCATGCCGCCATCATCCGGTCGAGATCGAACACCCCGCCCAGGTCGGCCAGCGCAACGCACAGTGCATAGCGGTTCTTGGCCTGGCGCAGCGCGTGCATCGCGGCCTTCTGCTCGTCGGTATCCATCGCCGCGGCCAGTGCGGTATTGATCTGTTCGAGCCGCGCATCTGGCGACTGCGACAGGGTCAGCCAAAGCGCCTCCGGGTCGCGCAGGCATAAGCCCGACAGGTAGGGCGAGTCGGCGCCGATGCTCCGCAGCAAATCGACCGCCTGCCCGCCGGTTTCGAGCCGTGCGGCGAGATCGGTCAGCCCGGCTTCGGAAGCGCGCGCTGTGACATCGCGGACAAAGTTAGCGGCGGCCTGTTCATCGGCTATGATGGGCGTCGCAGCGATCTGGTCGGCAAGTGCGGTATCCGTCATGCGCGCGCCTTTCCTGAGTGGGTCTGCGTGGCGGGCAACGTGACGACAACGCGCAGGCCGGGCCGGTTGTCCTCTAGCGCAATGCTGCCGCCATGCAGTCGGGCAACTGCCGCGACGAGGCTCAAGCCCAGGCCGCTGCCCGGACGCGATCGGCTGGTCTCCAGCCGGGCGAAGCGTTTGAGGGCGCGCTCGCGCTGATCTTCAGGGATGCCGGGGCCATTGTCGGCGACGATCAGGCGCACATGCGACCCGGCCGGTTCGACGCCCACAGTTATCGCGCCTTCCCCGGAGTCGGGGCGCGCATATTTGATCGCATTGTCAATGAGATTGGCCGTGGCCTGCGCCAGCAGTTGCCGGTTCGCGTTGACCTGGGCCGGCTGCGGCGCATTCAGCGAGACGGTGATGTCTTCGCCTTCGGCGACCGGCTCGTAAAGCTCCACGGCATCCGCCGCCAGCGCAGCAAGATCGAAGGTCTCGAAGTCCTCGACCTGCGCGCCCGCCTCCAGCCGCGCGATGCTGAGAAGCGCGTTGAAGGTGCGGATCAGCTCGTCGGCTTCCTCGATGGTCTGGATCAGCGTCTCGCGGTAGGTTTCCGAGTCCGGTGCGTCGCGCAGCGCCGTGTCGATGCGGTTGCGCATCCGCGTGAGCGGAGTCTTGAGATCATGGGCGATGTTGTCGGACACTTCGCGCAGCCCGCTGATGAGCTGCTCGATCCGATCGAGCATGCTGTTGAGGCTGCCCGCCAGCCGGTCCAGCTCGTCGCCAGTGCCCGCGAGTGGAAGGCGCTGTGACAGGTCGCCATGCATGATCCTCTGGCTGGTGTCGGTGATCGCGCCGATCCGGCGCAGCAGGACGCGGCTGACCAGAAGCCCGCCCAGCACGCCAATCAGCGCGATGAATCCGACGCCCCAGATGAAGGCAGATGTGAAGATGTCCTCCAGCTTGCGCCGGTCCTCGATGTCTCGGCCCACGACGAGCCTGTAGCCTCCCGAAAGCTGGAATACCTGGCCAATGGCCAGCCGGGTCTCCGTTCCGCCCGGCGCAGGCGCGCGATAGGGAAACTGGACGCGTCCGCGCTTCTCCAGCAGTGCGGCGGACGGCGCGGCCAGATTTCCCGAAACGCGCTCGCCGTCCGCATCCGCGATGAGGTAAAGGCCGCCGCCAGCCGCGGCACTGCGCTGCGCCACGACCTGATTGAGGCGCGGGAGACCGCCCAGGCGGTACTGCTCGGCCAGGCCGCGGATTTCTGCCTGGATGGTGTTGTCGAGTTGGCGCGCGTAAAAAACGCTGGTTTGCCAATAGACATAGCCCATCGCCAGCGCGGCTGCCGCCGCGAACAGCGCCGCGTAGAGGAGCGACAGGCGGAAGGCGGTGCTGCGAAAGATGTTAGGGCCCGGTTTCGCCGACCATGTATCCCGCGCCCCGAACGGTGTGAAGGAGCGGGCGGTCAAAGCCCTTGTCAATCTTGGCGCGGAGCCGCGAAATGTGGACATCAATGACATTCGTCTGCGGATCGAAGTGATAGTCCCAGACATTTTCGAGCAACATTGTCCGCGTGACAACTTGCCCGGCATGTTTCATGAGATATTCCAGCAGCCGGTATTCGCGCGGCTGCAGCACGATGGGTTCGCCGCCACGCGTGACCTTGTGGGCCAGCCGGTCAAGCACGAGGTCGCCCACGACATAGCGCGTTTCCGCTTCCTCCGGCGCCGGACGCCGCGCCAGCGCCTCCACACGGGCCAGCAGCTCCGACATCGCATAGGGCTTGGTCAGGTAATCGTCGCCGCCTGCACGCAGGCCCGTCACCCGGTCATCGACACCGCCCAGCGCGCTGAGAACGAGGACAGGCGTCTTCACGCCTTCGCGCCGCAGCGTCTCTATGATGCTGATGCCATCGCGGCCCGGCAGCATCCGGTCGATGATCATCACGTCGAAATCGTCCGAGCGCGCTGCCTCAAGCCCGTCCGCGCCGTCGCCATAGAGGTCGCAGACATGGCCGGCCTCCTTGAGCGCGCGGATCAGATAGCCGGCGGCCGTCTCGTCATCTTCGATGATCAGGATGCGCATGGCCGTGTCAAAACCGCGGAATGGGCGTTGATCCTCAAATGCATGGCCCGGCCATCATAGGACGGCCGGGCCGGGAATGCCAGTTGCGGCAATCACTTACCCCTGGTCAAGCGGCAGGGCGACGAAGCGGCGCTGGTCACCTCGACGGATCTGCAGCACTACGACTTCGCTCTGGTCGCCGCGCATCTGGCGCATGCTCTGGCGCACATCGCGCGGGCTGTAGACCGGCTCGCCGCCGACCTCGTCGATCACGTCACCGGCGCGCAGGCCCTTCTCCGCCGCGACCGATCCGGGCTCCACATCTTCGATGCGCACACCCTGCTCGCCGCGCGGACCTTCGGGTGGGGCCAGGGTGATGCCCAGGTCTTCCATCCGCATCTCGGACGGTTCACTCGGCTGCAGTGCCGCCATGCGATCGGAGGTCGGGAACTGGCCAAGCTCCACCGAGACGGATTGCTCGCGGCCATCGCGCATGACCGTGAGCTCCGTCGGCGTGCCGGGCTCGATCTCGGCAATCTTGCGGGCCAGATCGCGGGAATCCTCGACACGCTTGCCCTGCACTTCGATGATCGCATCGCCGACCTGCACCTCGGAGTCGGCGGCGGGGCCGTCATCGAGGATGTTGGTCACAAGCGCGCCATGCGGATCGTTCGGGTTCATGCCCAGGCCTTCGGCGAGGTCCTTGTCCACGTCCTGAATGGTCACGCCGAGCCAGCCCCGGTCGACCGTGCCGTCGTCCTGCAGGTCCTGAACGATCTGCTGGACCAGGCCCGCCGGGATCGAGAAGGCGATGCCGACATTGCCGCCCGAGGGCGAGAAGATCGCGGTGTTCACGCCGACGACCTTGCCTTCCAGATTGACCGACGGACCGCCGGAGTTGCCCTTGTTGATGGCCGCGTCGACCTGGAGATAGTCGTAGGGGCTGGAGCCGATGTCGCGGCCGCGCGCGGAGACGATACCGGCCGAAACCGAGCCACCGAGGCCGAACGGGTTGCCGACGGCCAGCACCCAGTCACCCACGCGCGCGGGCGTGTCTGTAAATTCGAGATAGGGGAAGTTGCCGTTGCCCTCGATCTTGAGCAGGGCGATGTCCGTGCGCGCGTCCGAGCCGATCAGGCGAGCGTCATAGGTTTGCTGTTCCTCGCCCATCGTCACTTCGATGCGCTCGGCGTTCTCGACCACGTGGTTGTTCGTGACCACGAAACCGTCAGCCGAAATCAGGAACCCCGAACCGGCCGAACGGGACGGACGTGGACGTTGCGGCATCCGCTCGCCGAAACGTTCGAAGAACTCGCGCAACGGGTGGTCCTCCGGCAGACCGAAGAAATCCTCGTCACCATCCCGGCCCCGTCCGCGGCCCGGACCGCGCCGTGGGGTGCCACGACCGCTGACCTCGATGCTGACAACCGCCGGGCGCACCTGCTCCGCAAGATCGGCGAAAGTGTAGGGCACGCGGCCCTGCATCTCCTGCGCCTTGGCCGGCGTCGTCAGCCGGGGCGTTTCGGGAGCGCTCTGCCAGGCCGATGTGCCAGCCAGGGCGCCCACCAGCACGACGGCGGCTGTTCCCAGGCCTGCGCGCCGCCAGGGGCTCTTTCTCGCGCGTTCAGATTTGTTGAACTCTTCCGCCATTGGACTTACTCTTCTCCTCTCAGGTTTCGTATTTCGATAGCTCGGATATATGCGGACGCCCATTACTGGTCACTTTCCGGCAGGTTAAACTTTGTTCATGGAGCGCCAGCCCGGCGGCGGTGGTCCGTGACAACATCCTTTTTGCGGCCAGTCGGCGAGGCCGAAGCGAAACGGGGGACACAAGAAGGCAAATGCTTGGGCGGGCCTTTGCGGTGGTTCGAGAGGTGCCGGCTGCGGCCAGGCGTGTGGCCAGCGGGGTGCTTGCTGCTGGGGTTATGCTGAGTGTGGGGAACGCCGCCGCGGCGGTGTTCGGCGAGGATACCCGGCGGGACGTTCCGCAGTCCTATGCGCACATGGCCGGCCAGATCGGGATGATCTACGAGCCGGATACGCAGACGCTGTGCTCTGCCTTTTGCGTTGCGCCGAACGTCGTCGCCACCGCCTCGCACTGCCTGTTTCAGCCGCGCAAGGGCAGGCTGCCCAATCTCTTCGACATGAGTTTTCGGCTGGAGTATCGCGACCTGTCGCTTTCCTCGGGAATTGCAGGGCGAATGGCTGGCACGCCGAAGCACAGCGTCGCCGTGGGCACCACCCGTTTCGGCAAGGAGCCTCCGCTCTCCGCGCCGAAGGACTGGGCGCTTGCCAAGCTGGAACGTCCCATCTGCAAGTTTGGAACGATGAACGTGTCGCCGCGCGCGACCGACGAACTCATCGAAGCGTCCCGCGAGCGCCGCATCTTCCAGCTCAGTTATCACTGGGACTACACGCACTGGAAGCTCGCCTACAGCGACCGCTGCAAAATCCGGCGCAGCTTCAAGGGTATCGAGTGGCGCTATATCCGCCAGCATTTCTCCGGCGCGGACGACCTGCTGCTGCATGATTGCGATACGGGCGGCGCATCGTCGGGCTCGCCGATACTGATGGACACAACGGATGGACCGGTGGTTGTCGGGCTGAATGTCGGTACGTACACGCGTACCCGGCTGCTGCTAAGCCAGGGTGATGTCGTGCGGCGGCAGAAGCCGGACATCATCGCCAATACGGCGGTGAATGTTCGGGCCTTTGCGCCGGTGATCGGGCCCCTCGCGACGCGGACGATGATCTCCACGGAGCGAGAGGTGATCGACCTGCAGAAGGAGTTGCAGGCGCGGAACCTGTATACCGGGCCGATTGACGGGATTTTCGGGCGCGGAACGCGCAGCGCCATCCGCGCCTATGAGAGCCTGCGCGGCGAGACCATGACCGGCCTGCCGACCCGCCTGCTGCTCACAACGCTCATTACCGAGGGGGCAGGCGCGGCGATCGAGCACCAGAATGTACGCGAATGGGCGGTCAAGCCGTTCGACTGAGCAGCTAGCTTCGCTCGTCCGACAGCTTCGTCTCGATTACCGATGAGGCCTCAAGCGTGCGGTGAACGGGGCAGCGGTCGGCGATCTGCTTCAGGCTTTCTCGTTGCTCGGCGGTGAGATCGCCGTCGATAAACAGTTCGCGTTCAAATCGGTCGATCCGCCCGCCCTTTTCCTTTTGCTCATCGGTGCAGGCATCGCAGTCCTCGGCGTGGACCTTGTCATGGCGCACATCCACGCGGACCCGGTCCAGATCGAGCTTCTTGCGGTCGGCATACATGCGGATCGTCATGGACGTGCAAGCACCCAGCGCCATGCTCAGCAGGTCATAGGGCGACGGTCCCGTGTCGAGGCCGCCATAGGCCGTCGGCTCGTCCGCCAGCAGACGGTGGCGCTCTGACACGATCTCCTGCTGGAACTTGCCCCGCCCGGTCTCGCCGACGCTGACGACGCCCTTCTTGCCGGGATAGGCGAGCCGGTAGCCGTCATCCGCCTCGCGCAGGTAGCGAGACGCCCAGCCGCTCAGCACCTCCGCGACATAAGCCGCGTCTTCGCGGCGCGAGAGCAGATGGTCGGCGTTGTCCAGCGAGATGAAGCTCTTGGGGTGCTTGGCAGCGCCGAAGATGGTCGCAGCGTTTTCGATGCCCACGGTGTTGTCCACCGGCGAATGGAAGACCAGCAAAGCCTTCTTCATGGCCGCGATGCGGTCCGTCAGCGTGTGACCCTTCACGTCGTCGAGGAACTGCTTCTTGATGGTGAACTTGCGCCCGGCAAGCGCCACCTCGGCGACACCCTCCTGTTCGATGGTGTCCAGATGCGCCCCGAAGTTTTGGACGACGTGCTCGGCATCGGCCGGCGCGCCGATCGTCGCGACTGCCTTGACCTCGGGGATCTCGCCGGCAATGCCCAGCACAGCCGCGCCGCCCAGGCTGTGCCCGATCAGCAGGGTCGGCGCTTCATGCTGCTCGCGCATGAAGTTGGCGGCGTGCACGAGATCGGCCATGTTGGAGGAGAAGTTGGTGTTGGCGAACTCCCCCTCGCTCGCGCCCAGGCCGGTGAAGTCGAAGCGGAAAACGGCGAAGCCCCGGTCGGTCAGTTCGCTGGCGATGCGCGCGGCGGCGAATATGTCCTTTGAGCAGGTGAAGCAGTGCGCGAACAGGGCGCAGGCGCGCGGTTCGCCGGCAGGAAGGTCGAGCCGGGCGGCGAGTTGCGTTCCCTGGGAGCCGGAGAAGGTGAGTTTCTGCGAGTTGGCGGGCATCGGTCGTCTCCTGCTGCGGATCGCGGAATTCGCCAGGAGGATGCCCACCGCGCCGCGTATTACGCAAGCGCGCCGGCTTCACGGCCCGTCAAAGCTGCGTTATCGCGCGCCGGTACTGTCGTCCGACCCTTCGGCGAGCAGGTTGTTGAGCCGTTGGCGCTCGGCCTCGCTCAAAGGCTTGGGCGCGCTCGCCTCGACCCGCGCGGCCCGCCCCCGGAACAGCTTGTAGGCCAGCATAATCCCGAAAAGCAGCAAAAGCGCCGGCGCCAGCCAGAGCAGATAAGTGTGCGGCGCAAAGCGGGGTTCCAGAAGCACAAATTCGCCGTAGCGCGCAACGACGTAATCCACCACCTCTTCATTGGTGTCGCCGGCCTTCAGCCGTTGGCGTACGAGAATGCGAAGGTCCTTGGCGAGATCCGCGTTCGACTCGTCGATGGACTCATTCTGGCAGACGACGCAGCGCAGACCCTTGGAAATCTCGCGGGCACGCTGCTCCAGCTTGGGGTTGTCGAGCACCTCGTCCGGCTCCACCGCTTGAGCGGCGGCGGGAAGCATCAGGACAAGGGCCAGGGTGATTGCCAGAATACGCATGACCATCTCGCTTCATTCCGCGGGCGCAGGCGCCGCCGCTGGACTGCGGCTCTTGCGCGGCGCCCCGATACGCAAGCGCCGATCCGCCAAAGAGATCGCGCCGCCGAGGAACATGATGCCCGTACCGATCCAGATGAGTACGACCAGGGGATGGAAATACATCCGCACCGAATAGGCCCCGTCATCCAGCTTGTCGCCAATGGCGATATAGAAGTTGCCCGACCAGAACGGGTGGATGCCAACCTCGGAGGTCGACTGGCGGGGCTGGTCGTACAGGCGCTTTGATGGCGTAAGCGTGAAGCTGCGCTCACTGCCTGTGCTGACGGTGAAGCGCGCCTGCTCCTCGACGAAATTTGGTCCGCGCCACGGCGTGACCTCGTTCAGCGTAACGCTCGTTCCGGCAAACTGCAGCGTTTCACCCGGCTTCATGGCCGCGATCCGCTCGCTCGCCCATGCGCTCACGCCGACGATGCCGAGCACCATCACGCCGACGCCCAGATGCGCCAGCATTGCCCCATAGCTGGACCGGGGCAGGCCGCGCGCCCGGCGCCAGCTCTCGGCCAGCGGCGCCTGGAACAGCTTGATCCGGAAAGCCGTTTCCGACAGCGCGCCGAAAATCAGCCAGATGCCCAGCGCCACCCCGATCGGCGCGAGGGTCGGCCCGTCCATCGTCAGTGCAAAGGCCGCGACACCCGCCAGGAACGCCAGTCCGGCCGCGACCGCCAGGCGCTGGGTCGCGCCCAGGATGTCGCCGCGTTTCCATGCCAGGAACGGGCCGTAGGGCATTGCGAGCAGAAGCGGGATCATCAGTGGGATGAACGTTGCGTTGAAGAAGGGCGGCCCAACCGAGATCTTCTCGCCGGTCACTGCTTCCAGCGCCAACGGGTAAAGCGTGCCGACAAACACGACGCCGCAGGCGGTCGACAGCAGCAGGTTGTTCAGCACCAAGCCGCCCTCGCGCGAGATCGGCGCGAACACGCCACCCTGGCGCAGCAGCGGCGAGCGCCACGCGTAAAGCGTCAGCGCGGCGATCATGAAGAAGCCGATGATAGCGAGAATGAAGATGCCGCGATCGGGGTCGTTCGCGAAGGCATGGACGGAGGTCAGCACGCCGGAGCGCACCAGGAAGGTTCCCAGCAGGCTCAGGCCAAAGGTCAGGATCGCCAGAAGGATCGTCCAGACCTTGAGCGCCTCGCGCTTTTCCATGACGACGGCGGAATGCAGCAGCGCCGTTCCCAGCAGCCACGGCATGAAGGAGGCGTTCTCCACCGGGTCCCAGAACCACCAGCCGCCCCAGCCAAGCTCGTAATAGGCCCACCACGACCCCATCGAGATGCCGATGGTCAGAAACATCCACGCCGCCAGCGTCCACGGGCGCACCCAGCGCGCCCAGGCGGCGTCGATCCGGCCCTCGATCAGCGCGGCGACGGCGAAGGAAAACGCCATTGAGAAGCCGACATAGCCGGCATAGAGCATCGGCGGATGGAACGCGAGCGCCACGTCTTGAAGGATCGGGTTCAGTCCGTTGCCTTCCGGCGGGGCCGGATTGAGCCGCTCGAACGGGTTGGACGTCGCAATGATGAAGATCAGGAACGCCAGCGACAGTGACCCCTGCACCGCAAGCGTGTTGGCCTTGAGCGTTGAAGGCAGGTTGCGCCCGAACACAGCCACGCCCGCGCCGAACAGCGCCAGGATCAGCACCCACAGAACCATGGAGCCTTCGTGGTTCCCCCACACGCCGGTGATCTTGAAGATCATCGGCTTTGCCGAGTGGGAGTTGTAGGCGACGTTGGAGACCGAGAAGTCCGAGATGACATAGGCATGCGTGAGCGCGCCAAACGCGATCAGGACGAGCGCAAACTGTGCGACCGCCGTCGGCACGCAGGTCTCCATCAGCGCTGCGTTGCCGCGATGCGCGCCCCAGGCGGGCACGATGGTCTGAACCGCCGCCACGCCCAGCGCCAGCAGCAGCGCAAAATGTCCGATCTCGGTGATCAAGGCTCCGGCCTCTCCTGTTTCGCGTTACTGCGCAGTCTACTGGACCGAGGTCTCCGCCGCGGGCCGAGCCTGTGCGGCGTTGTCATCGTTTTCGGTCTGGCCATGCTGCCAGACGCCTTGCTTCTTTAGCGCGTCGGCCACTTCCTTCGGCATGTAGTTCTCATCATGACGTGCCAGCACAGTGTCGGCTTTGAAGACGCCGTTCTCATCCAGGCGGCCTTCCGTCACGACCCCTTGCCCCTCGCGGAACAGGTCGGGAACAATGCCGGAGTAAGTGACCTCGACGGAGCGGGCGGTGTCTGTCACGGAAAAGCGGATCGTCGTGCCCTCGCCGCGCACCACGCTGCCTTCTTCCACGAGGCCACCCAGGCGGAAGCGTTCGCCGGGGCCCACAGATTTTTCGACGACGTCGCTGGGGCTATAGAAAAACGTGATCTTGCTCTGCAGGGCAGTGAGGACCATGGCGGTCGCCGCGCCCAGCGTGATCAGGCCGAGGACAATCAGTACGCTCCGGCGCTGTTTCCGTGTCATCTGTGTCTAACCGCTCCCGCGTTTCCCGTTATGACTGCAGTCCCAGCTGGCGCGCCGCGCTGTCGATGCGCTCCAGCGCGCTGGGGTCATCCTTGAAATTTTCGCGCGCCGAGGCCGCGGCTTGCTTTGCTTCGCCCGACTTGCCGAGCACCTTGTAGGCGCGCATCAGGCGCAGCCACCCTTCGAGGTCGCTGCCGTCAGCTTCAAGCCGTTCGGCGAGGCCGGCGACCATGTTCTCGATCATTTGCGCGCGCTCTTCCCGGCTCATGTTCTCCGCGGAGCGCCTCATTTCCGGGGACAGCGCCGGTGCGCGCCCGCCCGTCGGGTCCATCCGCTGCTGCACGACGGCAAGCCGCGTTCCGACCATCGCCCGCCACGGGGCGCCTTCCGGGCTGGCATCCAGAATTTTTCTGTAGGCTTTGGCGGCTTGCTCTAGGTCGCCGTTCTGCTCGTCGCTGACGGCCAGCCAGAACTGCGCCTTCAGGCTACCCGGATTGCGTACCAAGGCCCGTTCAAAGGCCATGCGCGCCGTCTGGCTCACCTGGCCGTTGTCGCGCAGCACCATCGCCTCGCCCAGTCCTTCGAGCCGGGCCGCGTTTTCGCCGTTCAGCCGCAGCGCTTGCTGAAAGGCGAAAACGGCGTCGTGATATTTCTGCTGGCGCAGATAGACTGGCGCGATCACGTCCCAGCCCTCGCCGTCGTTTGGACGCTCCCGCAGGCGCTCTTCCACCCGGCCGACCAATTCTGCAACGCGCTGGGCCTCCGGCGATTGATCGAAGCGCGCGGCGTAAGGCTGCTGCGGCAAGGAGGGGGAGCCGAAAATGAGATAGCCGCCGAGCGCGAGTAACGGCACCAGCACCGAGACGAGGACCAGCGCCCCGTCGTTCTCCTTGGCGGTGGGGCTTGCGGCGCCGCTCTTTTCGCCCTTCTCGGCACTGCGCAGCAGTCGGCGGCTAACCTCGATGCGCGCGGCCTCGGCCTCGCTTTCGGTCAGGATACCGCGCGCGCGCTCATCTTCGATTTCGGCGAGCTGCGCCTTGTAAATTTCGGCGTCCGACGCTGCGGCAAGCGTCTGCTGTCCCTTCTGCCGAACCAACGGCAGACAGACCACAGTGATGACGATTGCTGTCAGAACGGCCAGAACTGTCCAAAGGACCATCACGCCCTGCTCATTTCCGCATCATATAGGCGTAAAATAGGAAATGATCCGCTCGAAGCGCAAGCGAATCCGGTCGCGATTCAAGGCGCTGGCGGCGAAAAGACGCGTATGCGCCGGGGCCACGCAAGCCCCGGCGACCATCGCTTCGGCGCTGAAAACAGTGCGGATCGTCAGCCGATCGAGCGCCAGCGCCCGTCGTTGCCGCGGCACGAGGTGCCGGTCAGCACGTCCGGTTCGCCCTCGATATAGATCGTATGCTCGTAGTCGCGGCAGAGGCGCCCGTTGCGGCGGTACTCGCGCTTGATGACCACTTCGCCGCGATGGCCGGACTCGGGATTCCGCCAGCCACGGCTGCTGCCGACCTCTTCCTCTTCCAGCGCGTAGTATTCCGCGGCGGCGGCACGGCGACGGTCCGCCTCGTCCAGTTCGCGGCCGATCTCGCTGCCCACGATGCCGCCGACAACCGCGCCTGCGGCTGTCGCCAGCGCGCGGCCGGTGCCCTCGCCGACCTGGTTGCCAATGATCGCTCCGGTGACCGCGCCGATCACCGCGCCGGATTCCTGCCGGCTCGCACAGCCGGTCACGGCAATGCTTAGCACCGCGACCAGCGCCAAGGTAACGCCTTTTCGCAAAGTTGCCCCCGAAAGTTTAGCTGCTCGTGACTCGCTCGATCGGTCACGATTTGTTCACGATTACCAAAAGAGGGAATTGCGATATTCTGTCATTTTTGCGGCGTCTCAAGGGCTCTGAACCGACGGCAGGATCAACACGGCGCGCAGACCGCCCAGCGGCGATTCCTCCAGCCGGAAATCACCCGAATACAGGTTCGCCAGATCGGCGACGATCGACAAGCCGAGTCCGGAGCCGGGCTTGTTCTCGTCGAGCCGGCGCCCGCGCTTCATCGCCTTTTCGCGCGCCTTCGGCGACAGGCCGGGACCGTCGTCATCGACGCAGATACGCAGAAAGTGCCCGCCCCCGTCCTGCGCGGCGGCGGACACCGCCACCCGCCCATTGGCCCACTTGCAGGCGTTGTCCATCAGGTTGCCGATCATCTCCTGCAGATCCTGCTTCTCGCCCTCGAAGTGCAGATTGCCGGGGCAATCGGTCGTCAGGTCGAGTTGACTGTCGCTGTAAATCTTTGCCAGCGCGCCGCGCATCGTTTCGATGACCGGCTGGATGGCCGTCGCGCGCCCGACGACGCCCGCGCGCGCGGCCACCCGCGCCCTGTCCAGATGGTGCGTGACCTGCTGGCGCATGATCTCGGCCTGTTCGCTGACTTTGCGCGAGAAGGGATCGTCGCGGTCGCGCGCCTCGTTGGTGATAACACTGAGCGGCGTCTTCAGCGCGTGCGCGAGATTGCCGACATGCGTTCGCGCGCGCTCGATGATTTGCTGGTTCGCACGGATCAGCGAGTTCAACTCCTTCTGCAGAGGCTGAATCTCGGCTGGCAGCTCTCCTTCCAGCCTCTCGGCATCGCCGGACCGGATCGCGGCCAGCCGTGCGCGAATGTCGCCCAGGGGACGCAGGCCATAGCGCACCTGGATGAAGGTGGCGACGAGCAGCGCCGCCCCCAGCGCGGCGAAGGCGGCAATCAGCATGGTCGTGAAACTCCAGACGGACTCGTCGATCTCCCCTGCATTCCCTGCCACGGCAAAGGTATAGGTTCGCGTTTCGCCAGGACCAGGAAATATGATGTCTCGCGCCACGACGCGCAGCAGCTCGCCGTCAGGCCCGGTGATATAGGCATTCTGCAATTCGCCATCATCGTTTCCGGCCGTTGGCAGCGCCAGCGATTCCGATACCAGCGATGCGGATTTCAACAGTGGCTCACCCTCGCCGTTCGCCGGCGCGATCTGCCAGTACCAGCCCGAGGCCGGGAGCGAAAACAGCGGCTCACCCAGCGTCTCCGGCGCTTCCAGGCGAAGGCCCTCCTCGGCCCGGAAGGTCGAGCCGATCAGGTATTTGACGTAGGTGTTCAGCCGGCCATCGAAGCTGTCTTCAATGGCGCCCCGGTAAACCGAGACGAGGACGACGCCCGTCGCCGGCAGGATAAGCAGGATGCAGGCCGCCGCCGCGGCCGATAGACGAAAGGCGAGAGAGTTGCGGGTCATCACTCCTGGTCGCCGTTACCGGCCTCCGCCAAGCGATAGCCCAGCCCCCGCACCGTCTCGATCAGATGAGCCGGGATCTTTTTGCGCAGCCGGCCGATGAAAACCTCGATCGTGTTGGAGTCGCGGTCGAAGTCCTGCTCGTAAAGATGCTCGACCAGTTCCATGCGCGGCACGACGCGCCCGCGATGATGCATCAGATAGCTGAGCAGTCGAAACTCCAGCGAGGTGAGTTTCACTGGCGCGCCGTCGCAGGTGACGCGGGCCGAACGCGTGTCCAGCCGCAGCGGGCCGCACTCAATCTCCGAGCTGGCAAAGCCGGCCTGCCTCCGGAGTAGCGCCCGAATGCGCGCCAGCAGTTCCTCCATATGAAACGGCTTGGCGACGTAATCATCGGCGCCGGCGTCCATCCCGGCCACCTTCTCGCTCCACCGATCGCGCGCAGTGAGGATCAGCACTGGCATATTCCGCTGCTCGCGGCGCCAGCGTTCCAGGATGCTCAACCCGTCCATGGTTGGCAGGCCGAGATCAAGGATCACCGCGTCGTAGGCTTCTGTGTCGCCGAGGAAGTGACCTTCTTCGCCGTCAAAGGCGCAGTCCACCGCATAGCCGGCTTCGGACAAGGCGGTCTTGATCTGCCGGTTCAGGTCCTGATCGTCCTCGACCACCAGTATCCGCATTGCAGCAGACCTTTAAAATGTGCTCCACACTCGCGCGCTTCGCCTTATCGGGCGCTGATGCGCAGTTCCCGGCGCGTAGCACTCCCATCACCGCCCGTCAGCGCAATGACTCGAAAATATGCCGAAGCGCCGCTGCCGCAAAGCTCGACCCGCACAATCCGCGCATTGCCCAGTCGTGCCCGGACCTCGCGCTTGATCTGAGAATAGGACTTATAGCCAGACTTTGACCAGGATGAGGTACAGGCCTGCGCGTCCGCGAGCGAGAAAGGCGCGACCAGTCCGATCAACAGCGTGATGATCCAGATACTGCCGCGCAGCCGTGTCAAAAGCGTGTTCATTCTTCCGATTTGGCCGTGACATCATGCATTTGCGGCTAAACTAGCGGGCTTGGCGTGAACTGTACATGAATGGATGAGCCGGACGCTCAAGCATCCGGTCAGCGCAGGGCAGGCCGCCACCCGGCGGCGCGGGCCTCCGCCTCGGAGCAGAACCAGCGCTCGCCTTCGCTTTCGTCGACCCGTGTTTGTCCGTAGTAGTAGCCGCCGGGGACGTGATAGATGCGTTCGCCGGCCGCGCTGATGTTGCCCTTGATGGCGCACCGGCGCGTGGCAACGCGTTGGCCGAGCCGCTTGCCGCGACGGGCCTCCCAGGGCTTGACGAAACGCGTTGCCCACACGCCCTTGTTCGCGCGGCGCGCCTTCTCCTCGTGCTCCACATACAAACGCGAGTAGCGTCGGTAGGCGAGCGCCCACCCCTCGGCGACCAGCCAGGCATTCAGGTCTTCGCCGTCCGCATAGCAGACGCCGACAATCCGATCGTAGCGGTCTCGGGCGCGCTTTTCGCAGAGGACGTTGCGGCGGCCGATCTTCTCGGACAGCGCATTCGCGGCCCGCTGCGCGCAGCGCTGGCGCTTGCCGCCGGCGAGACATTTCTGATCGTCTTCGAGCGCGTCGATGCCGAACAGGCGGATGGACTGGCCCCGGATTTCGATGGTGTCGCCGTCGATGACCGACGCCCGCCCGACGATGCGGTCAGGGCGATCCGGGAGAGCCGCGCCATACCGCACATCGGGTGCTTCGCGCGGTACGAGTCGAAAGGTACCAGGCCGCTCGGCCGGCGCACGGTCAGCCGCGTCGCGCTGCGGCACCAGGAGGGCGACGACAGCGCCAGCGACGAGACCCACGGCGATGGCTATGAGCACCGATCTGAGAATTCGCCTTCCCCGGCCATCTCTGCAGCGCACTGCGCTGACCTGCTGGGGAAAGCACGCCTGATTCGCGGGATGACGTCATGCGGCGGGCGTCATGGCTGTGGATGACGCCGCTTGCTGAGGTTGCTGAAAAATTTGCAGGGGGCGGCCGTCGCCGTCGCCCCTCCATTTTCAGCTAGCTCTTCGTCTGGCGAGCGCGCAGGGCCGCCTGCGCCGCGGCCAGCCGGGCGACGGGGACGCGGTAAGGCGAGCAGGAAACGTAGTCCAGCCCCACGCTTTCGCAGAAGGCGATCGACGCTGGGTCGCCGCCATGTTCGCCGCAGATGCCCAGCTTCAGGTCTGTGCGGGTGGCCCGGCCGCGCTCGCTCGCGATCTGCACCAGTTCGCCGACCCCATCGGCATCCAGCGTCACGAACGGGTCGTTCGTGATGATCCCGCGCGACATGTAATCGCCCAGGAAGCTGCCGCTGTCGTCGCGGCTGAGGCCGTATGTCATCTGTGTCAGGTCGTTGGTCCCGAAAGAGAAGAACTCGGCTGACTTGGCGATCTCCTTGGCCCGCAGCGCCGCCCGCGGGATCTCGATCATCGTGCCAACCTGATACTCCAGCTTGACGCCGGTTTCGCGCGCCACCTCCTCGGCCGTTGCATCGATGCGCGCCTTGATCTCGTTGAACTCCCCCGCCAACCCGACCAGCGGCACCATCACCTCCGGCACGACCGGCGCGCCGGTGCGCTGGCCGGCCTCGGTCGCGGCCTCGAAGATCGCCCGGGCCTGCATTTCCGGGATTTCCGGATAGCTGATCGCCAACCGGCAACCGCGGTGGCCGAGCATCGGGTTGAATTCCTTGAGCTGGGCCAGCCGCGTGCGCAGCTTCGCCTCGTCGACGCCCAGCCGCTGCGCGGTTTCGCGGATGTCGCTGTCTTCATGAGGGAGGAACTCGTGCAGCGGCGGATCAAGAAGGCGGATCGTCAGCGGCAGGCCGGCCATGATCTCGAACAGTTCGAGGAAGTCCTGGCGTTGCATCGGCAGGATCTTGGCGAGCGCGACGCGGCGGCCCGACTCGTCGTCCGCCACGATCATCTCGCGCATCGCGGTGGTGCGCTCGCCCTCGAAGAACATGTGCTCCGTCCGGCACAGGCCGATGCCTTCGGCGCCAAACTCGCGGGCCTGCTTTGCGTCGCGCGGCGTTTCGGCGTTGGCGCGCACCTTCATGCGGCGCACCTCGTCGGCGTGGTCCATGAGCTGCTGAAAGTCAGCCCCGAGCTCGGGCTGAAGCGTCGGCACCTCGCCTGCGATGACCTCGCCGGTGCTGCCGTCGATGGTGATGACGTCGCCGCGGTGCAGGGTTCGTCCGCCGGCTGTCATCTTGTGGCCCTCGTAGTCGATCGACAGGTCCTTCGCGCCTGATACGCAGGGCCGGCCCATGCCGCGGGCGACCACGGCCGCGTGCGAGGTCATTCCGCCGCGCGCAGTCAGGATGCCGGCGGCCGCGTGCATGCCGTGAATGTCTTCCGGGCTGGTCTCGATGCGTGCGAGGATCACCGACTTGCCCAGGTTGCGCAGCGTCTCCGCCTCGTCCGGGGTAAAGACCAACTCCCCCGTTGCCGCGCCCGGCGACGCCGGAAGTCCGGTTGTCAGAACCTCCTTCTTGGCGTTCGGGTCGAGCATCGGATGCAGGAGCTGGTCAAGCTGTTCCGGGTCGATGCGCAGCAGCCCCTCTTCCTTGGTGATGAGGCCCTCGGCCGTCAGATCGGTTGCAATTTTGAGCGCCGCCTTGGTGGTGCGCTTGCCCGCGCGAGTCTGCAGCATCCAGAGCTTGCCGTCCTGGATGGTGAACTCGATGTCCTGCATGTCGCGGTAGTTGCGCTCCAGCTTCAGGCAGATGTCGCGCAGTTCGGCGAAGGCCTCGGGCATGACGGTTTCGAGGGAGGGGCGATCATCGCCGGCCGCTTGGCGCGCCGCCTCGCTGATGTATTGCGGCGTGCGGATGCCCGCGACGACGTCTTCGCCTTGCGCGTTTACGAGGAACTCGCCGTACAGTGCGTTTTCGCCCGTCGATGGATTGCGCGTGAAGGCCACGCCGGTGGCGCTGCGGTCTCCGGTGTTGCCGAACACCATCGCCTGGACGTTAACCGCCGTGCCCCAGTCCTCGGGGATGTTGTGCAGCCGGCGATAGGTGACCGCGCGCGCGGTATGCCAGGACTCGAAGACAGCGCCGATAGCGCCCCAGAGCTGTTCGTGAATGTCCTGCGGGAAGGGCTTGCCCAGCTTGTCCTGAACGATCTGCTTGTAGCGCTCGACAAGCTGCGCCCAGTCCTCGGCGGACAGCTCCGTGTCGAGCTCCATCGCGTTCAGGTTCTTGTATTGCTCCAGCGCCTGCTCGAACAGGTGATGGTCCAGGCCGAGCACCACGTCCGAATACATCTGGATGAAGCGTCGGTAGGAATCGAATGCGAAACGGCGGTCATCGGAGCGGCGCGCGAGGCCCTCGACCGTCTCGTCGTTCAGGCCGAGATTGAGAACAGTGTCCATCATACCCGGCATCGAGACCCGCGCGCCCGAGCGCACCGAGACCAGCAGCGGGTTCTGGTTGTCGCCGAAGCGCGCGCCGACAGCTTCGCCGATGAAGTTCAGTGCTTTTTCGACCTCTTCCTTCAAGCCGGCGGGAAACTGGTGATCGTTGGCAAAATACGCGGTGCAGACATCGGTTGTCACGGTGAAGCCGGGGGGCACGGGCAGGCCCAGTGAGGCCATCTCCGCGAGGTTGGCGCCCTTTCCGCCCAACAGGTTGCGCATGCCGGCGCCGCCATCGGCCGCGCCCGCGCCGAAACGGTAAACATGTTTGCGTCCCGTGGCTTGCGGGTTGTCCTGGCCTTCGGTCGTGATCGTGTCCATCATCTGCGTTTTCTGCCGTGGGTTACCGGGAGAAGCCGAGGTCATTGTCTCCAGCAGGCGCGCGTGAAACGCCAGCCAGCGGCTCTGAAGTTCAAGGGCGCTGGCGAAAAATGATGTGAGCGACTGGAGAGACATCCTGGCTGTCTTTGTACTTTACTCGTGCACAGCGCTCCGCGCCAGTGAGCCGTTTTTGACCCTTTTACGGCAGCGTAAGCGCTCAAAACTTCTTATTGGTATATGAAACGCAATGCGATCTCAACCGCGTGGGCATTCCAAACGCGCGGATGCACGCTCACCCGCAAGTGCCCAGCTGTGGGCTCAAGAGGTAGCACCAGGCGTCGATCCAGACGCCGCGCCCGGCCGCGTCGAGCCGGACGGGAATGCGGCGACGTTCATAGCCTGGATTTACCTCGTGGCAACCTTCATAGATATCGAGCACGCGCCAAAAGTGGCGCCCGCCCATGACCTCGAAAACGTCGCCCATGATCCAGCCAGCCTGCTCGTCCTCGACCACGGCGGGGTACGGGCCGAGATAGGTCATGCTGCCGCGGATCGCGCCGGGCCCGAGCCGCCTTGCGTTGTGCGCAAGCGCCCGGCTCATCGGATGACCGCTAGCGCGCCGGAGCGTGCCATAGACAAAAAGGGGCTGGCGAGCGGGATTCCCTGCCTGCCAATTCATCAGGCCGCCTCACTTTGCTGACCATCAACTGTTCGCGCGGATTTTGAGCCTCACGCCGGCACCATTTTGAGTTGCTGGGGATCATTTTTTTGCCACAACACCCTTGGCACGTGCTAGCAGGTTCTGAAAAAGTTTTTACGCCACCCGTGTTCGAGGGCGTCGCGGCGTGGCACACTCGCCGGCAAGACAGATGATGCAGCGCGCAGCGTTGTGGGGCGGTCTGGGCGACCCGCGCGCAGTTGCATCAAATTGTCGGTGAATTTGGAGAAATTTTTCCGCGCACGGCTTGCTTTCAGGGCAGGGCGGCCAAGCGCGGCAGTGCGTACGACGCGGGAGAGGGCTGAATGAAACGCCGAACCTTTCTTACGGGTGGGGCAGTTGCTGCGACATCTTCGGTTGCCGCCCCGGCGGTGGCACAGGGCAAGCGCGAGCTGAAAATGGCGCTCGCTTGGCCGCTGAACTACCCGGGTTACGGGACCAGCGCGCAGATCCTCGCCAAGAAGATCACCGAAGCCACGGGCGGCCGGCTCACCGTGAAGCCCTACGGCGCGAATGACCTCGTCCCGGTGGCGGAGATGTTCGACGCCGTGGCCGAGGGCCGGGTCGATATGTATCATGCCATCGAGTACTACTGGGAAGACAAGGACCCGGCGTTCAACTTCTTCGCCTCGGTGCCCTTCGGCCTCAGCCCGATCGAGATGGACACCTGGCTCAACAAGTACGGCGGCCAGGAGCTGTGGGACGATCTCTCGGCCCGCTACAACATCAAGCCGCTAGCCGCCGGTAACACCGGGGTGCAGATGGGTGGCTGGTTCAACAAGCCGATCCGCAGCGAGGCGGACTTGCAAGGTCTGCGCATCCGCGTGACCGGCCTTGCCGCTGAAGTCTACAGATCCTTCGGGGCTGAACCCGTCGTCCTGCCAGGCGGCAAGGTGGTCGACGCATTGAGCGCCGGCGAGATCGACGCAGCCGAGTGGGTGGGGCCCTGGAACGACATGGCGCTCGGGCTGCACCGCGCGGCGCGATACTATTACCATCCGGGGTTCCACGAGCCGGGCACGCAGATCAGCGTGGGCATGAACCTCGATCTCTGGATCGGGCTATCCGAGGGCGAGAAGGAACTGATCAAGATGGCCTGCCGCACCGAGGCCGTGCGGATGCTCGCCGAGTTCAACTCGCGCAACGCCGCGGCGATCACCCAGCTTGTGCGCTCCGGCAATAACGAGATCATCGGCTTCCCCGACAATCTGCTCAACGAGTTCGGCAAGGCCTCCAGCGATGTTGCCATGCGGCTGGCCGACAGCAGCGAGCACGCCAAGGCGATTTTCGACAACTTCGTGAGCGCCCGCTACCAGCTTCTCCGCTGGACCAAGGTCGCCGAGGATGCGTTCCTGCTCGCCCGGCGTTTGCCGTTCAACTATGACCGCTCCGAAGCGCTTGGACTGGACCGGGATGTGTCGCCGGGAGAGGACGGGTCCGGGCAGCAGCTTCTGCGGCAAGGCTCGCGCGAGGTTCCCGGCGAAACGCGCAGTTCGGTGGACGCGGAACCGAAAATCATCGACGTCCAGCCGGACTAGTTCAACGACCCATCCAGGACACGACTCCGCGGCACGGAAGAGTTTTTGAGGGCAGGTTATGAAACGTAGAGCATTTATCGGCGGTCTGGCGGCGACCTCGGCGGCAGCGGCGAGCTTTCCGCGCCCCGCGATTTCGCAGGGGAAGCGGCAGTTCCGGCTGGCCTCGACCTACAATTCCAGCGCACGCGGCTATTCGACCAGTTTGCGTCGTCTGGTGGAGCGCATCCGGCTGGCGACCGAAGGCCAGATCGAGATCAAGATTTTCTGGCCGGGCGAGATCGTCGACGCTTTCGACAGCTTCGACGCTGCCTCGCGCGGTGATGTCGACATGTATTATGGCTCGGAGCAGTACTGGTACAAGCGCAAGTCGCCGGGCTACGCCTTCTTCGGGTCGCTGCCCTACGGCATGACAGTTACCGAGCACGAGGCCTGGATGGAGTATCTCGGCGGCAAGGAGCTGTGGCGCGAACTCTCGGCGCGCTACAATATCATGCCGCTGGCCGCGGGCGATACCGGCGTGCAGATGGGCGGCTGGTTCAAGCAGGAAATCAACTCCATGGCCGACTTCCAGGGGCTGCGCTATCGCGTCCCGGGGATTTACGGGCCAATCATCGACAAGATCGGCGGCCAGTCCGTCAGCATGCCGGGCGGCAAGATCACCGAGGCGTTTCGCAACGGCGAGCTGGACGCGGCGGAGTTCGTCGGGCCCTGGGCAGACCGCGAAAAGGAATTTTACAGATACGCACGCTACTACTACTGGCCGGGCGTGCACTCGCCGATGGCGATGCAGGCGATCGGCGTGAACATGCAGGTCTGGAACAGCCTGAAGCCGGAGCACCAGAAAGTCATGGAGCTGGCCTGCCAGCAGGAGCGCCGCGATATGACGGAAGACTATTACAGCTTCCACGGGCTGGTGCTGCAGCAGCTTATCAAGGAAGACGGGGTGCGATTGCGCCAGTTCCCGGACGAGGTGCTGACCGGCATCGGCAAGGCCGCCGGCGAAGTCATCGCCGAGCAGGTGCAGGGGGACGAGCTGCTCTCGCGGATCTACGCCAGCTTCATGAATGCGCGCAAGCGCTTGCTGCGCTGGGGGTCTTACGGCGACGAGAGCTTCCTGGTCGGACGCCGGCTGCCGTTCCGCTATGGCCCGGCGGGTGATGTCGAGCTGATCCGGCCGAAGCCTGTCGATTCGCGCTTCCTGCCCTCGGGTGACGCGGACCAGATGCCCGACCCGAGCGCCGAGCCGGTGATTACGAACACCATCACCCGCATCTAGCCTGCAGGGTGATGCGGGACGCTGAAGGCTGATGTTCACGCTCGCCCACTTGTCCGACCCGCATCTCGGCCCCCTGCCGCGTGCGCGCTTCCACCAGCTCCTGAGCAAGCGCCTCTTCGGCTACGTCAACTGGTACAGGCGGCAGGGCGTTCACCGTCCCGAGGCGCTTGATGCGATCTTAACGGACCTGCGGGCGCACGCACCAGATCACACCGCTGTGACGGGCGATCTTGTCAATCTGGCGCTTCCGGCCGAGTTCACCCACGCACTTGCCTGGCTGCGCGGCCTGGGCGAAGCGGGCGATGTCAGCGTCATTCCCGGCAATCACGACGCCTACGTGCCGCAGTGGGGCGGTGATGGGTTCCGGCTCTGGACGGACTATATGCGCTCGGATGCGCGCGGTGCCGAATTTCTTGAAAGCGGCAGTGCCATATTTCCCTATGTGCGCGTGTTCGGTGAGGTCGCGCTGATCGGCACGTCCACGGCCCGCGCGACCGCGCCGTTCATTGCGGCGGGGCGGCTGGGGCGCGCGCAGCTCGGGCAGCTGGAGGCAGCGCTAGAAGCGCTTGCTGCGGCAGGGCTGACGCGGGTGCTTCTGATCCACCATCCACCGCTGCCGGGGATGGCCAGTTGGCGGCGCGGTCTCCATGACGCGCGTGCACTGCGGGACGTGCTGGAGCGCGTCGGTACAGAGCTGGTGCTGCACGGCCATGAGCATCGCTTCACGCTCAACTGGCTGACCTGGGCGGGCGGGATAACGCCGATCGTTGGCGCCCCATCGGCGTCCGCGGCGGCCTCGGCGACCCGGCCCAGTGGCCATGGCAAGCCGCCAGCAGCATATCACCTCTATCGCATTGAACGCGATAAAGCCGGCTGTGTGATTCATATGACACGCCGCGGGCTCATCGAAGGCGGCGCGCGGGTTGGAGACCTCGGCGAAATGCGTTTGTCCCCAACCCGGGGAGACGCGAATACTGGCGAAATTCTCCGGAAAAACGGCTGATCCCCAGCTTTTCCAGAGGCTTGCGCACCGGCGCTCGGCGTCGTGTCGGGGCGTGCGCGAATCGCCTTACAAACGGTAACGAGTCGCCGCAGGGATTGTAGCGGCCGAACACAAGACCTCGCGAAAAAACGGGGGTGGCACTATATGTTGCGTCCACTGGGAAAACCATGCACCAAGACTTGACCTTGCGCCCCGACTCACCCCATCGTGCGGGGGAAGTCGCCAGCGGGGCGTCATCACTCTGACCAATCAAGCTGCGTACGCCGTCGGCAAAGCATGATGTCGGCGCGCGATCTGTATGGCGCCAACCCAGGGCGCCGCCGCGTATGCGTTTCACCATAGTAGTTTTAGCGTATTGAGCGCCGAAATTGTCTTCGGGCACGGACGTCGGCGTGCGTCATTTCCGTTTTGCGTTTGCGTTCTCGCGTCAAGCTGGACAATTCACAAATTGAAAATCGCCCGGCAACGTGGCGAAATCTTGAGGGATGCACAGATGCGGATCGAACGGCGCTTTACCACTGAGGGGCAATCACCATACGCGGAGATCGGCTTTCGCAAGGCCAGCAGTGAAATCCGCAATCCCGACGGCTCGGTCGTGTTCCGGCTGGACAGCTTTTCGGTGCCCGCGCATTTCAGCCAGGTCGCGGCCGATATTCTCGCGCAGAAATACTTTCGCAAGGCTGGCGTGCCGGCGCGGTTGAAGCGGGTCGAGGAAAACGACGTGCCGTCCTGGCTGTGGCGCTCGGTGCCGGACGAGGCGGCGCTGGCGGAGCTGGCCGAAGACGAGCGCTACGGTAGTGAGACAGATTCGCGCCAGGTGTTCGACCGGCTCGCCGGAACCTGGACCTACTGGGGCTGGAAAAACAACTATTTCAACAGCGAGCGGGACGCGCGCGCCTTCTTCGACGAACTTCGCTACATGCTCGCCATGCAGATGGCTGCGCCGAACAGCCCGCAGTGGTTCAACACCGGCCTGCACTGGGCCTACGGCATTGACGGGCCGAGCCAGGGGCATTTCTACGTTGATCCGCAGACCGGCGAGCTGACCCGGGCCGATTCTGCCTATGAGCATCCGCAGCCGCATGCCTGCTTCATCCAGTCGGTCGAGGATGACCTGGTGAACGAGCGCGGCATCATGGACCTGTGGGTTCGCGAGGGCCGCCTGTTCAAATACGGCTCCGGCACCGGCTCCAACTTTTCCAAGCTGCGCGGGGAAGGCGAGCCGCTGTCCGGGGGCGGCAAATCCTCCGGCCTGATGAGCTTCCTCAAGATCGGCGACCGCGCGGCCGGCGCGATCAAGTCGGGCGGAACCACGCGGCGCGCCGCCAAGATGGTAATTGTCGATGTCGATCACCCGGATATTGAAGAGTTCGTCAACTGGAAGGTCGTCGAGGAGCAGAAGGTCGCCGCGCTGGTCGCCGGCTCAAAGGCCTGCGCCAAGCATCTTAACGCGGTGATGCGCGCGGCGGTGAACTGCGAGGGCAGCGGCGACGACTGCTTCGATCCGGCGCGCAATCCCGCGCTCAAGCGCGAGATCAAGGCCGCGCGTGCGGCGCATGTTCCGGAGAACTACATCCAGCGCGTCATACAGTTCGCGCGGCAGGGCTACAAGAAGATCGAGTTCGAGGTCTACGACACAGACTGGGACAGCGAAGCCTATCGCACTGTCGCTGGTCAGAATTCGAATAACTCGGTCCGGGTCAATGATGACTTCCTGCGCGCGGTCGAGAAGGGCGAGAGCTGGCCGCTGCGCGGCCGAATCACGGGTGAAACCGTCCGCGAGATCGACGCTGCTGCACTCTGGGACCAGATCGGCTATGCGGCCTGGGCCTCCGCCGATCCGGGTATCCAGTTCCATACCACCATCAACGACTGGCACACCTGCCCGGCCTCGGGGCCCATCCGCGCCTCGAACCCGTGTTCAGAATACATGTTCCTCGACGACACGGCCTGTAACCTGGCCTCGCTGAACCTGATGGCGTTCCGCGACAGCGAGGGGGCGTTTGATGTCGATGCCTTTATTCATGGCTGCCGCCTCTGGACGGTTGTGCTGGAGATTTCCGTGACGATGGCGCAGTTCCCCTCGCCGGAGATTGCGCAGCTCTCCTACGAGTACCGCACGCTGGGGCTCGGCTTCGCCAATCTGGGCGGACTGCTGATGGCGTCGGGCATTCCGTACGACTCCGACGAAGGACGGGCGCTGGCCGGGGCGATTTCGGCCCTGATGACCGGCACGTCCTATGCCACGAGTGCGGAAATGGCGGCCGAGCTTGGCGCCTTCGCGGGCTATGCCAAAAACGCCGAGCACATGCTGCGGGTGATGCGTAACCACCGCCGCGCGGCGCACGGTCAGATCGACGGCTACGAGAAGCTCAACACGCCGCCGGTTCCGCTGAACGCCGCGGCCTGTCCGGAGCCGCGGGTGGCCGAAGCGGCCTGCGACGCCTGGGACAAGGCTTTGGCGCTGGGCGAGCAGCACGGTTACCGCAACGCACAGGCAACGGTCATCGCGCCGACCGGCACCATCGGGCTCGTCATGGATTGCGATACCACGGGCATCGAGCCGGACTTCGCGCTGGTGAAGTTCAAGAAGCTGGCGGGCGGCGGCTACTTCAAGATCATCAACCGCACGGTGCCCGAGGCGCTCGGCAGGCTCGGCTACGACAAGGCGGCGATCGACGCGATCGTGACCTATGCGGTCGGCCACGGCACGCTGCAAGGGGCGCCGCACGTCAACCACGAGACGCTGCGGGCCAAGGGCTTTACGCCGGAGAAGATCGCGGCGGTGGAGGCCGGGCTGGCCAGCGCCTTCGACATCAAGTTCGCCTTCAACAAGTTCACGCTTGGCGAGGACTTCTGCACGGAGGTGCTGGGCTTGCCTGCTGAGCGGCTGGACTCGCCGGACTTCGACATGCTGGCCGAGCTTGGCTTCACGCGCCAGCAGATCGACGCGGCGAACCAGTATGTCTGCGGGGCGATGACGCTGGAGGGCGCGCCGGGCCTCAAGCCCGAGCACTTGCCGGTGTTCGACTGCGCCAATCCTTGCGGCCGCAAGGGCAAGCGTTTCCTCTCGACCGAAAGCCACATCCAGATGATGGCTGCGGCGCAGCCCTTCATCTCCGGCGCGATCTCCAAGACCATCAACATGCCGGGCAACGCCACGGTCGAGGACTGCAAGAACGCCTACCTGCAGTCCTGGCGGCTGGCTCTGAAGGCAAACGCGCTGTATCGCGACGGCTCGAAGCTGTCGCAGCCGCTGAGCACGCAGACGCTTGACGATGATGAGGAGACGGACGACGCTGATGTCCCGGCGATGCAGCCGGCGCAGGCAAAGGCCGAGGTCGTCGCCGAGAAGATCGTCGAGCGCGTGGTGGAGCGCGTGCGGATGCGTGCCCAGCGCGAGAAGCTGCCCGACCGCCGCAAGGGCTACACTCAGAAGGCGACCGTCGGCGGTCACAAGGTCTATCTCCGCACGGGCGAGTACGAGAACGGCCAGCTCGGCGAGATCTTCATCGACATGCACAAAGAGGGCGCGGCCTTCCGCTCGCTGATGAACAATTTCGCCATCGCCGTTTCGCTCGGCCTGCAGTACGGGGTGCCGCTTGAAGAGTACGTTGACGCCTTCACCTTCACCCGGTTCGAGCCGGCAGGCATTGTGCAGGGCAACGACACCATCAAGAACGCCACATCCATCCTCGATTACATCTTCCGGGAACTGGCGGTGTCGTACCTTGAGCGCCAGGATCTCGCCCATGTCGATCCGGCCGAAGCGGGTGATACCACCATTGGCAGCGGCGAAAACGAAGGCGGCGAGGTCGCCGTGGTGGCAGACCGCTACATGAGCCGGGGCATGATGCGCGGGTCGTTCGACAACAAGGTCGTGATGGTCGCCGAGGACAAGGCGAACGCCAATCCTGTGGCCGCTCTGCAGCAGAACATCACAACCGCGCTGCACGAAGCGCAGGCGTCACGGGTGATGGAAGAGGCCGTCACGCCGACCAGCGTGGAGGCTGAGGTGGTATCGACCGCGCGCCTTAGCTCAGAGGCCCGGCTGAAGGGCTATGAGGGTGAAGCATGCGGTGACTGCGGCAACTTCACGCTTGTGCGCAACGGCACCTGCCTGAAGTGCGACACCTGCGGGGCGACGAGCGGCTGTTCGTAAAACGCGCGCCGCACAGCTTTCAAGCATCGCCGGTCCGGCTCTCATGGGAGTCGGGCCGGTTTTGAGTCCGGGGTCCGCGTTTCCAACAACCAGACGAAGCATTTTCCGGGGGCAAGAGATATGTGGCCGATCAAGCGCAAGAGCGCGGAAGAACTGGACGGCATCCTCTATTTCCTATCGAGCGCGCTCACCTCTGTGATCGACGAGAGCAGCTATCTGGCGCACCACGAGGCGGCGCTGCCAAAGCTCGGCGCTGGGCTTGCAACGGCGGAGATCGCTTCGCGCCTCGCGATGTTCCGGGAGCAGGTGCGCGATGTAAGCGAGCGCGAGTTTGTCATCGTGACGAAACTGGCGCGTGCGCGGCACTGGGCGCAGGAATTGCGCCGCTACGAGCCGCACCTGCGCGCGGACATTGACGCGTTTCTCGCGACAACGGCGCGCTGCGAAACAATGGCCCGAGAGCGGCCCGCCGATGCGCAGAGCCTGTTCGACGGGCACGCACAGCCGAAGCGATTTCTGGCCGATCGCGTCCCTGGCGGTCGCGTGGCCGCGGAAGCCGCCGTGTCGCTGGTGTCGCGGTTGGAGGCTGCGGAGTCGGGCAAGTCGCGGGCCGAGGACGGTCCCAGCTATCTGATCGGCGGGGAAATCAGCGTCGAGCTATTAAATGAGGCCTGCGAGACGCTGCTGGCCCGGCTGGCCGCGCATTACGGCTGGGAAGACGATACCGCGGAAGGGCTTGCCGAGGACGAGCTGCAAGAACGTGACAGGCCGGAACCATCCGAACCTGACGACGAAGCAGATGCCGTCATGACTCCCAGCGAAACGGCGGAGGCCAAGGCTGACGCAGAGCCGCCCGGCGAAGAGGCGCCGGACAGCAGGGCCGAGGATGCGTCCGAGGAGCGGGCCGCATCGACGGAGAAGAGATCTGAACAGGCCGACACGACTACGGCGCCCGAAGAGCGGTCCCCGGCGGCCGACCGGTCGTCGCCGGCTGCCTCGGGCTAGCTCACGTCGTCCTCGCCGGGAAGGTCGGAAAAGATGCTTCGCCCGGCAAGTGCCTCCTGCACCTGGCGCAAGGCGGCCTCCAGACGCTCGTCGTCCGGTCCGCGGAACACGACGTTGACGCCGAAGCGGTTGTCCACGTGAAACGGATAGCTGCCGATGGCGATGTCGGCAAACGCCGCCTGCACCTCGCCCAGCACGTCTGCGATATCGCCCTCCTTGGCAGAGACGCGAAGCGTCCTGCTGAGGATTTTCCGCCCCGCGCGCAGGTCCGGCAAGACCTGATCGAGCATGCCCTGCATGATCTGGGGGACGCCGGCCATCACATAGACATTCTCGACCGAAAAGCCCGGCGCGACCGAGACCGGATTGTCGATCAGCGCCGCGCCCACCGGCATCCGCGTCATCCGCAGCCGCGCGGGCGTCAACTGGCTCTCGCGGAAGTGCCGGCGCATGATGTCGAGCGCGCGCTCATCCATTTCGACCGGCAAGCCGAACGCCGCGCCGATGGCATCCGCCGTGATATCGTCATGCGTCGGGCCGATGCCGCCGGTCGTGAAGACATAATCGTGGCGCTGGCGGAGCGTGTTGACCGCCTCGACGATGGCGGCCTGATCGTCGGCGACAATTCGCACTTCCTTGAGCTGGATACCGGTCTCCGTCAGCTTTTCGGCGACATAGCCGATGTTCTTGTCCTTTGTCCGGCCGGACAGGACTTCGTCGCCGATCACAACCAGCCCGGCCGTCACGATACCCGTGTCAGTTTCCGCCATCAGCGCTCGCCGTTGCCTTTCGTTGCTACGCCCATAGGCGGCTCTTGCCGCGCGCGCAGGCGCATCTTACTCTTAAGTAATGCAGTTTCCGCGCCCGCTTATACCCGGTCAGCTTGAGCGAAGATACAAGCGTTTTCTCGCCGATGTGCAGGTCGAAAGCGGGGAGACGGTGACGGCGCACTGCCCCAATCCGGGCTCGATGCTCGGGCTCGCTGAGCCGGGGATGCGCGTATGGCTTTCGCCCAGTACGGACCCGAAGCGCAAGCTGAAGTACTCCTGGGAACTGGTCGAAATGGCCGGGGCGGACGGCGTGGAGTATGTTGGCATCAACACCGCCCATCCGAACGTGCTGGCGGGCGAAGCGATTGCGGACGGACGTATTCCCGAACTTCAGGGCTACGACACGATGCGCCGGGAGGTGCGCTACGGCGCAAACAGCCGTGTGGACATCCTGCTTGAGGGCGCCAGCGAGCGTTGCCTGGTCGAGGTGAAGAACGTGCATCTCAGCCGCGCGCCCGGCCTGGCCGAGTTCCCGGACAGCGTGACGGCGCGTGGGGCAAAGCATCTGGACGAGCTGGCCGTGCGCGTCGCGGAAGGCGACCGGGCTGTGATGCTGTACATCGTGCAGCGCCCCGCCGATCGGTTTGCGCTGGCCGGGGATATCGACCCTGGTTACGCCGCGGCTTTTGTGCGGGCGCAGGAGGCTGGCGTCGAGATGCTGTGTTATGTTTGCGATGTCAGCCTTGACGGTATAAGTGTTCGGGGGCGCATTCCGTTCACGGATACCGTGACGACAGCGAAAGCAGCGTCCTGAGCGGCGCGTAAGCCGCGAAAGAACGGAATGACAGAAGTGGAGAGCAATATGAGGCGCGCGGATCGCAAGGTCCGGCTTTACGACGAGGAAGCCTTCGAGGGGCTGCGTGCGGCCGGCCGGCTGGCGGCAGAGGCGCTCGACATGATCGCGCCGCATGTCCAGCCGGGCGTCACGACGCAGGAACTGGACGATCTGGTGCTGGAATTCGCGCTGGACCACGGCGCGATACCGGCGACGCTGAACTATCGCGGTTATACAAGGTCAATCTGCAGTTCGATCAATCATGTCGTCTGCCACGGCATTCCCGGCCCGCGTCAGCTTTACGAGGGCGACATCGTCAACATTGACGTGACGCTGATCCTCAATGGCTGGCACGGCGACACTAGCCGGATGTACCCGGTCGGGCAGGTGGCGCGGCGTGCCGAGCGGCTCATCGAGGTGACACACGAGGCCCTGATGCGCGGCATTGGCGCGGCGCAGCCCGGGAACACGACGGGCGACATCGGCGCGGCGATCCAGCGCTATGCCGAAGCCGAGCGGTGCAGCGTCGTGCGCGATTTCTGCGGCCACGGCGTCGGCGATGTGTTTCACGACAAGCCGAACATCCTGCACTACGGCAATCCCGGCGAGGGGCTGGAGCTTGCACCGGGTATGGTCTTCACCATCGAGCCGATGATCAATCTGGGCCGGCCGCATGTGAAGATCCTCAAGGACGGCTGGACGGCGGTCACCCGCGACCGCTCGCTGTCGGCGCAGTTCGAGCACACGGTGGGCATCACCGAAGACGGTTGCGAGGTGTTCACCTATTCACCAGTCGGTCTTCACAAGCCGCCCTATGATGTGGAGCAACTGGGTGCATGACGAGCGGTTTCGACGACGCCCAAAGCCGTGAGTCGCCAGCTGCTGCCGAACAGGCCACGCTGCCGATCGGTGAGACCGAGGCAGAGTCCAAACGCGTACGCAAGAGAAACGGCAAGGCCGCCAGGCCGCACCATCACGGCCACCGCCAGCGCCTCCGCCAGCGCTTCATGGAAGGCGGGGCTGACGCGCTTCCCGACTATGAGCTTCTCGAACTGATCCTGTTCCGGGCCATCCCGCGCCGGGATACCAAGCCGCTTGCCAAGGAATTGCTTGCCAAGTTCGGCTCCTTCGCCGCCGTAATGAACGCCTCGCCCGCACGGCTGCGCGAGGTCTCGGGAATGGGTGACGCGGTGATTACCGAGTTGAAGCTGGTGCGCGCTGCCTCGCTCCGCTTGCTCAACAGGGAGATAATGGACCGCCCGGTGCTCAGCTCCTGGACCCAGGTCATGAATTACTGCCAGGCGGCGATGGCTCATTCGGAGATTGAGCAGTTCCGCATCCTCTTCCTCGACAAGCGCAACCGGCTGATCGCCGATGAGGTGCAGCAGGAAGGCACGGTGGACCACACGCCGGTCTATGTGCGGGAGATCATCAAGCGCGGGCTGGAACTGTCGGCGACCGCGCTGATTCTGGTGCACAACCACCCTTCGGGCGATCCGACGCCCTCACAGGCCGACATCCACATGACCAAGGAGATCATGGAGACGGCCGGCAAGCTCGGGATCGTCGTGCATGATCACATCATCGTCGGGCGGGAAGGTTCGGGCAGCCTCCGCGCCGCCGGGCTGATGTAGCTCTGGCGCCCAACGCGTGAGATCGTCATTGAGAGGCCCACAGGGCCGAAGCAATTGTGTGTTCGTGATGGTGTATGAGGGTTGTGTGGGTGGGCAACCGTAAGCAATCGGATCGTGCGATCGTCTGGATCGAGGTCTCCCACCCACACCGTTCCTGACCG